>JBEKLB010000163.1:0-13384 GCA_050010415.1 Bryobacteraceae bacterium
TGGCGGCCCGCGACGTGAAGCGCTTCGACGCGGACATGAAGGTCGAATCCCAAGCGACAGTCGTGACGGTGGAGGCAACTGCCGTCCTCCAAACTGAAACCTCCAACGTCGCCGAGACCAAGGGCAGCCTGGAACTAACGGATCTGCCGGTCGCCATCGGCAGTCGATCCACTGGCTCCACGAGCGCCTTTTCCACCCTGACCGCCCAACCCGGCGTGCAGATCGACAACAACAACAACATCACGGTGGCAGGCGCCACCACTTCGCAGCTTTCCTTCAGCATTGACGGCATCAGCTCGGTAGGCCCCGGATCGACGGCCGGTCCCCTGACGGAGATGTTTCCCTCGTTCAATGCGATTGAAGAGATTCGTATCAGCGAAAACCTGAACCCGGCCGAGTACGGCGGAGTGGCAGACGTAACCACCGTGTCCAAGTCGGGAACCAACGCCGTGCATGGCGGCTTGTTCGAGAACGTCCAGAACAACGACTTCAACGCTTCCGACACCTTCAGCCACGTCACTCCGATTATCAAGATGAACGACTACGGCATCTACATGGGCGGTCCAGTGGTCTTGCCGAAAATCTACAACGGTCATGATAAGACGTTCTTCTTCGGAAGCTTTGAGAGACTCTCGCTGCCCAAGTCGCAGACCTCGCTCCTGAGCACGCCAACCGAGGCGATGCGGAACGGCGACCTGTCGGCATATCTCAACCCAGCGCTTGGCGGTGATGGCACGCTACTCACCGGCTACCCGGGAAACATTATTCCCAAGAGCATGATCAATCCCTGGTCCCAGGCCCTTCTCAATACCTTTTACCCGTTGCCCAACTACGGCCCGGCCGGTGCGGTCGCGAACAACTACATTGGAACGTACGCCATTCCGATCAACAGCGCCCAGTTTGACGCCCGCATCGACGAAGTGATCAGCTCCAAGCACTTGGTCTTCGTCCGCTACACATATAAAAACCGCCGCGTGACCAACTACCCCAATTACCCCAACACGCCCGGTACGCCCCTGGTCGGCGAGACCTCGCAACCGGAAATCGACAACGCGCTGACGGCTGGCTACAACTGGATCATTTCTCCGAGTGTGGTGAACGAGGTCCGCGGGGGATTCACCAGGTGGAAGTCGAATGCGAGCTTCGCGCTGACGACTCAGCAAGTCGCGAACGATTTGGGCCTAACGGGCCCGCCCAATGGCTTCCCTGAGGCTCTTCCCACAGCGACGCCCACGTACCCGGAGGTAAACGTAGCCGGGTTCATGAGTATCCCCGGTTCTCCCAACAACGACATCAATACCAAGCAGGGCACGGTGCAGTTCACGGATACGCTGACTTACACCAGAGCTAAACATACGTTCAAGATAGGCGCCGATTTCCGTCACCTGACGGCTCTCTTCACGAATGTGTTCTTGAACGCGCGCCTGGGAAATTATTCCTTCCTCGGCGAGACTCAAGATGCGTCCGGGAACCCCTGGCTCGGTACGGGGGCTGCTGCTCCCATGGCCGAACTCTTGCTCGGCTACCCGGATACCACTAACGTTTCCACGGTGCTGAATCCGACCACCAATTCCTGGGCGAATCATTATGCGTTCTTTGTCCAGGATGATTTCAAAGTATCGTCCTCGTTCACCCTCAACTATGGGCTGCGTTACGAATACCATCCGGTCTTCCAGGATTACAACAGCAACTTGGCGAACTTCGATCCAACCTACACCAGTATCCAGAACGGGCAACTGGTGAAGGGCGCGGTGATCGTGCCCAACCAGACCTCCATCGGTTTGGTCAATCCGGGCTTCGCGGAATCCATCGCGCCAACTCCCATCCTCACTGCTGCGCAAGCCGGCCTTCCACAAGGGCTGCGTTATTCCCAAAAAACGGATTTTGCACCGCGCATCGGTTTTGCGTGGAAGCTGGGCAATAAGACCGTGCTCCGCGGCGGCTACGGACGCTTCATCGAAGCACCTCTTTCTCTTACGGCTATCGACGGATGGTCCGTCGAAGCGAGCGACTTCGCCAGCTTCTCCAACTCAATCGGCAGCAATGGCCTTCCCACGCTCAAAGCTCCCTATTCCTTCCCCTCCAACATCGCTCAGCCCGGTACCCAATGGTTTGATCTGGCCACCGACATTCATTACAAGGATCCGACCGTTCAGGAATGGGACCTTACCGTCGAACGCGACCTTGGTATGGGCTTCTCCCTGCGCGCCGGCTACGACGGCAGCCACGGAAGTAATCTTCCGACAGATATCAACTTGAACCAGATCCCGCCAAATACGATCGGCTACAACGCGCTGGTTGCGAATGTGCCCCAATCTCAATCCGCTGCCCCCTTCCCGCAAATGTACGCGATCTCCTACCAGACCAACTTGGGTTTCTCCAACTACGATGCGGGAACCATATCGGTGAAAAAGCATGCGGGCGATCTGACCATGGAGGCCAGCTACGCGTTCACGAGGAACCTGGCCAATACCTTGGGCGCGCCCACCAACCAAGCGGCCCAGCCCAACGTGACGGAGTTCGGCAACACCTTGCTGAGCGATCCGCAGCTTCCGGGACTGGATTACGGGAACGTCTCCTACACCCACCGCAATCGATTCCTGGCTACGTTCCTCTACTCATTGCCTTTCGGCAAGGGCAAGCTATTTATGAACAGCGCTAACCGCGTTACGGATGCGCTGCTGGGCGGCTGGCAGTTGAGCGGTATCTTCCTGTGGCAAACTGGTCCATTCCTGACGATAAGCACCGATTCCGATCCATCCGGCACCGGCTACAACCTTTGCCCCTGCAACTATAACGGCGGCCGCGCAGATACCGTTCAGGGAGTGAATCCCTACGCCGGCCAGTCGATCGCGCAGTGGATCAATCCGGCCGCGTTTGTCGATCCTGGCAACAACATCGGCCGGTTCGGCGATGCATCCCAAGGTGACGTGGTCGGGCCCGGCACTGTGGTTTTCTCGGCTTCGCTGATCAAGAGCTTCGCGATCACGGAGCGCGTTCGCATCCAGATCGGTGTGCAAGCCGCGAATCTGACCAATCATCCGAACTATCAGCCGCCCGCGAACTTGAACGTGGATGTTCCGGCTTTCGGCGCCATTACCGCCATGCAGACCGCGGAAGCCGGTGGCCCAAGGCAGTTACAGCTCACCGGACGCATCACTTTCTAAGATTGCTACTTTGACCAAACTTCGGCTCGCGATCTTGCTTCTCGGGATCGCGAGCTTTTCCCCGTCTCAAACGCCCAACCACGGCGTCGTTCGTCCGATCTCCGAAGTCAAGTTTGAACAAGACGACGACGTCAAATGCCTTTTCTCGACCGTGGAGACTGGAGATCCCGCCAAAGGCCCCTCCACCATCATTCTGAAGGCGCCGCCGAATTGTCTGGTTCCCTGGCATTACCACACGGCGGCCGAGCAGCTCATCGTCACCGAAGGCAGCGTCCGCACTGAAATGGAAGGTATGTCGGCGCGTGCTCTGGGCCCGGGAGGGTTTGCAATGATGCCCGGCAAAGCGAAGCACCAGTTCTCATGCCAGTCTAAGACCGCCTGCGTCATGTTTGTAACCTTCGACCGAGCTTATGACATCTTTTGGGTGAAAGATAATAAGAGTAAATGAGACCAGCACAGGTGATTCCCGCGGCAGTGATGCTACTCGCTGTAGCCGCAGTTTGCGCCGCGCCGGAACCACTGATCGGCACATGGCGTCTCGACAGCCAGGAAGTTAACGGGCAAAAGTCCAATTCAGAGCCGCTCACCCTAAAAGTCTCCGAGTCCGGCGATAAGCTGGCGTTCGCCTTCTCCGTGCCCGTGAACAATGTCTATTTCGTCAGCATGACGTACACCGTCAAGCTGGATGGCAGCGAGGCGGAAGTCAAGAATTCACGAGGCGACAAAATCGGAACGGTCCAGATCACCTCCGGTGGCCCATCGCAATACAAGCTCATCCTGAAGGGACCCAACCGGCCTGACAGCGCAGGTAAACTGACCGTCGCGCCAGACGGCAAGACGCTGATCAGCGAAACAGATACCGCGCAAGGCGGACAGGGCGGCCGGTCCATGCATTCCAAGCAGCTTTTCTCGCGCTACTAGTGGTGCGGCGCTGTGAGCTTCTTTCCAAGGTACTTCCATCGGCCCCAGCAACTCGCGGTGCGGCGGCTCAACTTCCAGGTGCATCTTTGGGTTGGGATCATCCTGGCGCTTTATATGATCATGATCGGAGTCACCGGATCGATCCTCGTATTTCGTCCGGAGTTGCAGAGGCTTTGCGGGTTCAAGCCGTGGCAACAAATCCAGGCCAGGCAGCCGGCTGTGGACCTGGTGACGGTGGTAGACACCCTCAAAGCCGCGTACCCCAGTGCACACATCGTTTCGGTGGACGCGCCCACCGTCGATGACGCCACTTTCGTCGCGGAGGTGCAAGGACGCCGCCGCGCCAAATTGGCCTGCGATCCAAACGACGGCAAGGTTCTCGGCGAATTTCCCCGGAACCGCAATTGGCTGGATGTAGTCCTGGAACTGCACGAGACTTTGTTGATGGAGCGCCACGGCCTGGGCCGCATGTGGAATGGGGTGGGCGCTGCGTTCTTATTGTTGCTGAACGCCACGGGCATGGTGATCTGGTGGCCCGGCATACGCAATTGGAAGCGTGCCTTGATGGTTGACTTCCGCAGAGGCTGGCGGCGGATCAACTTCGACCTGCATGTCTCCATCGGCTTCTGGACTGTTCTGATCGTCTCATTCTGGGCCTTGAGCGGCGTTTATTTCGGATGGCCGAGGCAGATTTTTCAATTCGTGAATTCGCTCTCGCCCGTGATCACCGCGCGCCCTCCCGCCATTAGCGTTACTCCGGACAGCGAAGCGCCCGCCCTGGACCTTCGTGCCCTGGTGCGCCGCGCTTCTACGCTCGATCCCGGCGCCACGCCCGGCGGCATCGCCTTCCCCTATAGCCGCAGAGCGCCTCTCGCCATCCTGATGCGACGGCGCAACAGTCCCGGCTACGAATACGTGGATACGGTTTACTTCAATCCCTACAATGGCGACTATATTTCCACCTGGCGCTACGGAGTGAACCAAAGCCTCGGCGATTGGATCATATGGTCCCAGGTCCCGCTGCACTTTGGCACCTATTGGGGCTTGAGCGTCAAGATCATATGGGCGCTCGCGGGCTTGGCCATCCCGCTGCTGACCGTAAGCGGGATCTTAATGTATTGGAATCGATGGTTGCGAAGAAAATGGAAGCAGTTGGGGAAAGCCCGAACTGCAGCGGTTGCGGCCTGACTTTTTCTCACAACCTTGTTCGTTTTTGCGCAACGTTTATGATAGTCTTATTGAAAACACCCCTATGGCAAAAACGAATTCAGCCAGCCACGACATTCGATCCACCATTCACCCCTACACCAACCTGAAGGTGCACGAGACCGAAGGGCCGCTCGTAATCACCGGGGGCGACGGAGTTTTTGTCGTCGACGAAAACGGGAAGAAGTATCTGGAAGGGCTCGCCGGGCTGTGGTGCGCCAGCCTGGGATTTTCAGAGCGGCGTTTAGCCGAAGCTGCGTATCAGCAAATGCTAAAGCTGCCTTTTTACCACACGTTCGCTCATAAAGCCACCGATATAGGTATTGAACTGGCTGAAAAGCTGCTGAGCGTCGCGCCGGTTCCGATGTCGAAAGTGTTTTTTGTGAATTCGGGGTCGGAAGCCAACGACACCGTAGTCAAGCTGGTCTGGTATTACAACAACGCGCTCGGACGTCCGCGCAAGAAGAAGATTATCAGCCGCACCAAGGGTTACCACGGCGTAACCGTGGCCAGCGCCAGCCTTACCGGCCTGGTGAACAATCATCGCGATTTCGATCTCCCGATTGCCAACATTTTGCACGTCGAGTGTCCGCATTTCTATCGCTTCGGACAGCCCGGCGAAACCGAAGAGGCCTTCGCCAGCCGCATGGCCGATTCCCTGGAACAGCGCATTTTGAGCGAAGGCGCCGATACGGTGGCGGCCATGATTGCCGAACCCGTCATGGGCGCAGGCGGCGTGCTCCTGCCGCCTGCTACGTATTGGGAGAAAATCCAGACTGTTTTAAGGAAATACGATGTTCTGCTGATCGCCGACGAAGTAATCTGCGGATTCGGCCGCACCGGCGAAATGTGGGGCAGCACCACTTACGGATTAAAACCCGACATGATTAGCTGCGCCAAGTCGCTTTCTTCCGCTTACCTGCCCATCGGCGCCGTCATGCTTTCCGAAGCCATTTACGCTGCGCTGGTCAAGCAGTCCGAAAAGATCGGCGTATTCAGCCACGGCTTCACCTACAGCGGCCATCCGGTAAGCTCTGCGGTTGCATTGGAGACGTTGAAGATCTACGAACAGGACAACATTCTCGATCACGTACGTCAAATGGCGCCGCGCATGCAAGCCGGGCTGCGCCGTTTCGCGGACCATCCGCTGGTTGGCGAAGTGCGGGGCATCGGGCTGATCGGCGCTGTGGAACTGGTGGCCGACAAATCCACCAAGGCGCCCTTCGATCCCGCCGCGGCCGTGGGTCCATTCCTTTACAAGCGCGCCCAGCATCACGGCCTGATTTTGCGCGCCCTGGGAGATTCCATCGCGTTCTGCCCTCCGCTCATCATCAACGAAGCGGAAATCGATCTCATGCTGGAGCGCTTCTCACTGGCGCTCGACGACACCTTCGCCATGGTTCGCGAGCGCGGCCTGGTGCTGGAAAGTTCGCTGGTTCCCGCACTGGCGAAATAACTTTCGCAGTCCAGTCGAGCTCAGAATGTCGGTGGAGTGTTGATCCAGAGGATCAGCGTTTCAGTCTTCCCAGGGTTAGACCAGCGATGCTGCGTCTTGCTCGAGAAATAAAAGCTGTCGCCGGCTCGCAGCTGGAATTCCTGGCCGGCCAGTTCGATGTCCAGCCGTCCGCGGACCAGATAGAGAAATTCCTCACCCTCGTGCGAATAGGAATCGCCGCTGCCCGCGCCCGGAGCCAGGCGAAACAGGTGCGGTTCCATGGTGATCTTCCCGGATGCCAGCAATTCCATGTGAACGCCGGGCCCGCCTTCCAGGCTCTTGCGATCCTGCGGCCTTACCAGGGGTCCGGTGCCGTCGATCGGATTAAACAGATCCAGTATATTGAGTCCGAAATACTGCGCCAGCTTGCGCATGATGCCGATGGAAGCGCCGCTCTGCGAGCGCTCCAGGTTGCTCAGGAAACCGATGGACACTCCCACCGCGTTCGCCACCGTAGCCAGCGATTCTCCACGCTGCAAGCGCAGCTTGCGGAAGCGCGGACCGATGGACGACTGTTCTTCCGCCGGGCCGGCCGCGCGATGGTTGAGCAGCCCTTCCTGCTTCAGTTGATGCAGAATGGCAGGCGCGTTTAGTCCTTGCACCCGCCGCAGATAAATCGCGCGCCGCAATACCCGCAGGTCGTCGTTGGTATACAGCCGGTATTTGCTTTGACTGCGGGCAGGTTTGGCAAGCCCCAGCTTCTCCCACGACCGCACCATGGAGGCCGATACCCCCAAACGCTCGGCCACCGCGCCAACCTTCAGCGCTTCGCCCATTTTCCTCGCCGCATGCGCCTTCTTCTTGCGTTCTGTATTTGGGGAATGAGAGTTGTTAGAAGCTTTGGACAAGGCTTTCCCCGAGGGGCCCCCGTTGGGCGCGCTCATGTTTTGCTTACTGAGTATAGCAGTCAAGTGCAAGTAGCGAATTACCAATGATTCCGGCGTGGTCCCGCGAAGTGCTATCCTGAACCTCATAGCAAGCTTGCGATAGTTGGACAAAGTTGCGTCCTCCATCCATGTCGCGCGGTCGCGGGCGCTTTAAAACAACGGCAAAATGGCAACCTCTTCCTCCGCTGCCCCTGCCCCCGCCAGCAACGCCCTGGTGCGCGCTCTCGGCGTCAGCGACCTCACCTGGCTCTATCTGGTCGCCGTCGTCAATCTGAACGTTGTGCCGGTCATCGCCGCCGGTGGCGTCCGGGTGATCTGGCTGATGGCCGCCGCGGTCCTGCTCTTTTTTGTCCCGCAGGGAATCGGCGTCATCGAACTGGCGGAACATCTGCCCGGCGAAGGCGGCCTCTACCTTTGGACCAAAGAAAGCTTCGGCGATTTCCACGGTTTCATCTGCGGCTGGTGCTATTGGATGACCAACATGTTTTTCGTGCCGTCGTTGCTCTTTGCCGTGGCCGGCGTGATGACTTACATTGTGGGCGGAAACGCCGCCGCGAAAATTAACGACAGCCGCGCATTCTTTTTCCTGCTGCCCGTTTCGCTCCTCTGGATCACGGTCTTCGCAAATGTTCGCGGGCTCGGCGTAGGTAAATGGGTAAATAACATCGGCGGCATCGGCGCCCTGGTCATCGGTGGCGCGCTCATGATCATGGGCGCCATCGTGGTAGTGGAGCATCGCGGGCTGATGCACTGGAAAGAGCTCACGTCCGGCAGCTTTGGCTCGTTGCCGTTCTCTTCGTTCGGTGTGATCAGTCTGGCGCTGGTCGGAATGGAGCTCGGGCCCATCATGGGCGATGAAGTTCGCGATCCGCGGCGCACCATCCCGCGCAGCGTCGCTCTGGGCGGCTCATTATGCGCGTTGATGTATGTGGGATGCGTCCTCGCGCTATTGACGGCGGTGCCGCAATCGCAAATGGCCGTGGTGCAAGGCCTGCTGCAAGCTGTGGACGCAATGAGCGCGTCCTTCGGCATCGGCTGGATTCTGCTGCCGCTCGCGCTATTAATGGCCGCTTCCATCGCCGGGTCTACATCGGCCTGGGTGAGCGGTTCAGCGCGCATTCTGTTCGTTTGCGGATTGGATCGCTACCTCCCCAAGGCGCTCGGCAAGGTCCATCCCCGCCATCATTCTCCGCACGTCGCGTTGATCATGTTCGGATTCCTCGCAACGTCGATCATCGCCATGAGTTTCGTCGGCGCATCCGTCCAGGAAGCTTTTCTGACCCTGCTGGATCTGGCGGTCGCGCTCCAGATGATCTCCTACATCTATCTTTTCCTCTCGCTTCTGAAACGCGCGTTCTCCAAATCGTCGGAGCCGCGCTACTTTCCGCGCCCGGTGTTGCAACTGGCCTCCGTATCGGGCCTGGCCATGGCGACGCTGGGATTTTGCATGGCGTTCGTGCCTTCTCGCCAGATCTCATCCATTGGATCATTTGAACTGAAAATGTTCCTGACCCTGGGATTCATTCTGGCTCTGGCGAGCGGACTTTTCCTCTACTACTCGCGCCTGCGTCCGAGCGCCGAAGCCCTTCCGGTGGCTGCTCCATTCTGAGCCGCGTGTTTTGATCGGTCTTATCGCAACGGCGACCCTTTATCGCAGCGGCTCCGGGATCGCGGCTCCATCCGCGCGGGGATCGGATGCAGCATAGTTCACCCCGGTTTTCGAATTGTGCAGAATCGCTTGACCGCGTCCCATGGTCTCCACGTATTCGCGTCCGATGCGGACCTCGTGGCCGCGCTCGGACAATTGCTGCAGCGTCGGCTGGGGCACGCGCGACTCAATGTAGACGTCGCAGCCCGGGGCGTTGTTCTTGAAGAACCTCGGAGCTTCCAAGGCTTCCTGCAGGCTCATCCCATAGTCCACATAATTGGAAACAAACTGCGCGTGGGCCATGGGTTGCACTGCGCCTCCCATGATTCCGAAACCAATGTGTTCATCGCCCTTCTCCATGAATGCCGGAATAATGGTGTGAAATGGCCGCTTTCCGCCCGCCAGGACGTTGGGATGCTTCGGATCGAGATTGAAGCTCGCGCCCCGATTTTGCAGGGCAAAGCCCATCCCCTCCACCGTGACCCGCGAACCGAAGGAAGAATAAAGGCTCTGTATCCAACTGGCAATATTTCCGTCTTTGTCGACAATCGTCAAATATGTCGTATTACTGCCTACCGGATCCCCTGCCTTTACCTCACAATTCGCGCGGCTAGGATCGATTTCACCCGCGCGTTTCCGCGCATATTCCTTGGAAAGAAGCTGTGCCACGGGCGTATCGTAAGTGCGAGGATCCGCGACGTAGGCGTGCACATCCGAATAAGCCAGCTTCATCGCTTCGATGCGTTTGTGCATCTCCGGCGCGCCGAACGCGCCCAGCGGCGACGCAGGTGTTAGCTCCATGATATTGAGCATCTCGAGCGCCGCCATGCCCTGGCCATTGGGCGGAAGCTCATAGACGCGCCAGCCCCGGTAGTCGATGGAGAGCGGTGTTACCCACTCCGGCGAATAGGAAGCCAGATCTTGCGCCGTCATGGTGCCGCCCAAATGTTCGGAAGTCTTCAAAATGGCGGCCGCGATTTCGCCCTTGTAGAACGCATCCGGCCCCTGCTCGGCGATCAGGCGCAAGGCCTTCGCCATGTCGGGATTCTTGAATAGCTGCCCGGTATGAGGCGGCTTTCCCGCTGGGAGAAAAACCCGCTTCGATTCTGCGTTCGCTTCCTGCCGGCGAACAATAGCGGGATCGTTCCAGACTTCGCGTGCGCCTTCGTAAACCGGAAATCCCCGGTCGGCGAACGCAATCGCATCCTGGAACAGATCTTTCCAGGGAAGTTTCCCGAAGCGTTGGTGCATCTGATACCAACCCTGCACCGCGCCTGGAACGGTGACCGCATGAATGCCGTCCCCTGGCATGGTCTTGATATCATGCTGTGCGAGAAACGCCGGAGATAAGGCCTTGGGTGCTGGACCCGAGGCGTTCAAGCCGGTCAAGTTCCCCGTCTTCGCGTCCCAATAGATGACGAAGAGGTCGCCTCCCATGCCTGTCATCATGGGTTCCGTAACCCCCAAAACGGCGTTCGCCGCGATGGCAGCATCCACGGCCGATCCGCCACGAGCCAGGATCTGCGCTCCGGCCTGAGACGCCAGCACCTGGCTGGTCGCCGCGATACCTTGCTGGCTAATGACGATGGAGCGGCCGTAATTGCGGCCAAGCACTTGTCCGTATGCGAGCGGCATGATGAAAACCGAGAGTCCCCAAATATTCAATATGACAGCCGAAAAGGATTTCACGCAGCACCCCTCAGCGTCTCACAAATTTGAGATCGCGAACTATTTCGCAGTGCGCGCGCCACCAGGCCCGTCATGTTCGCGACGGCGAAGCTCACACCGTGCAGGTTACGATCCACCGAAACGCCTGGAATCGGCCGCGGATAAGGAGACGCATAGAACATCCCGTCATGATAGCGGAAAGAGTCGCGCGGGCAATCGGGATCGGGCGCCACACCAATGACGCCGGGTAAACTCCCAGGCAACGCGCTGGCCGCGCTCACCACCAGCAGGTCGCCAATGGCCTCCACAAACGCCTGCCGGTGGCCTTGGTTCTCCGTTCCCAAACTGAGATTCACCACGTCCATGCCGTGCTCCCGGCACCATTGCAGGGCGCGAAGAATTACGCCGATGTTCGCGCTCAGCCTGCGATCGAATACTTTGACCGCGTATAGTTCAGCATCCGGCGCTTTCTCCCGGATGGCGCCGGCCACGGCCGTGCCATGCCCAAGCCGGTCGATCGCATCCTTGCCTTCAGCCGTCAGCGTAATTTCCACCGCACCGGCAATTTTCCCAACGTGCGGATGTCCCGGATGAATGCCGCTATCGATAATCGCGATCTTCATGCCGATTGCGATCTTATGCCGCCTACGGCAGCACGGCGATTCCCGCGTAGGTGACGTCATTCTGGAGATTCCAAGTCTTCTCCAGTTTCAGTGTGGCGGTGTCGTAAACCTCAATCTCAAAACCAGCGCCGTAGATGTACAGCTTCTGGCCGTCGCTCGACATCCCGAAGCTGAAGCGCGTGCGGCACGGCACTTCCTCTTTCTGCGTCAGACGGTCGCTGGTCAAATCGAGTTTCCAGAACTCGCATCGCTTGTTTCCGTTGGCCCCATTGGCGACCACCGTGTATGCGGTCTTTTTGTCCGGAGTCACTTGCAGACCAGCCATGCCGGCCGGCGCTGGGCCAATCGGACTATAATCCACGTGCCGCGTCTCCAGGTCCATACGCGCCAGACCAAACACCCGGTTATGAACAATCGGATCGGCTGAATTGAAGACTGACGTGTGCATGCCCGGTTGGCTGATCAGATCGAGATCGCTTCCCAGATGAATATTCTCCATCACGCCGAATTCGGGCTGCGCCAGATCCAATTCCTCCAGAACCTTGAAATCCCCCGCCTGCAGAATCTTGATCTTGGGTCCGAACTGGTACAGATACTTCCCATCGGGTGAAACCTCATAAGACAGCCGGTTGGTCCGTTCGTCTTCCACCGACATATCCGCGGTCTTGACGATCTTCTGCTGCACCAGATCGATCACCGTGTATTTCGCCCTCTGAACGTCAAAGTGTTCGGTAAGCTTGTCGATCTCCCGCGTCACGGTGTAGAAAAGCTTGCCGTCCGGATCCACCGCGCCGCCGCGAAAACGATACTGCTTGGTGGGCGTATTCAATTCGAAATGATTGATTACTTTGCGCGTGGCCACGTCAATCACCTCGATGCCGTTGTGATCGATGGTGGTGACATAAATCTTTTTGTGATCGGGCGACAAACGCATCGACATGGGCGTGCCGGTCTCAAGTTGGATGCGGTCCACCACCTCACCCTTGGCTTCATCGAAAACCAGAACAGAGGCCGGATAGGCCGGAAGATACAGCGTACCCGCGCTCGCCGAAGCCGCGAACAATGCCAGAAGCGCAAAGGATGCGGCGCGCTCCGTTTTGCGCGAATTCTCAAGAAGCCGAAGCAATCGTTTCATAACCTTCAACAAGGTTACGATAAATCGTTTGGCCTGCGCTGAGTCATCATTTCGGCAACTGCGCGCTGCGCGGGATCTTCACTTGCCGAGAGCATCTCAATTACGCCTGCGCGATCGGCCGGCCTGCGGTTCTGATTCAGCTTGAACTTCCCCTGCAGCTTCTCGATCTTGATCTCGAATGCCGCGATCTCGGGAAGCAGCTTCTGAATCCACGCGGCGTTTGGATCGAAATCCCAGGGCGGATTCAACGGCTTCTCGTGCTTGCCCACCAGATCCTTCAGCATCGCGAGCATGGACGCCTGGTCGCCGATCTTCGGAACACCGTAAGCGTGCACCACCGTGTAGTTCCACGTCGGCACGTTCTCCGGCTGCACGTACCATGACGGCGAAATGTAGGTATGCGGACCCTGAAAAATCACCAGCGCTTGAGAACCCTCCTCAAAGTCCTTCAGCTGCGGGTTCCGGATGGCAAGGTGCGCCCGCAGAACTCCGTAGGGCTCCACGCGTCGATCCAGCAGAAACGGTATGTGAGACGCAGTGAGTTCACCGCCGCGCTCGGTGACAACCGTCGCAAAATTGAACTCCTCCATGAAGTCCTGGAGCCGCGCCAAATCTTCCACCGCGAACACCTTGG
>JBEKLB010000164.1:0-13342 GCA_050010415.1 Bryobacteraceae bacterium
CGAGAGTATCGTGGAGGGCACCCTGACCAAATGGCTGAAGAAGGCCGGGGAGCACGTGGATCGCGATGAGCCGTTGTTTGAAATCTCCACCGACAAGGTGGACACCGAGATTCCATCGCCCGCCGCCGGTGTTTTGAGAGAAGTGCTGGTGGAAGAGGGCAAGACCGTGTCGATCAGCACGGTAGTAGGCCGGATTGACGAAGGCGCTGGAAATGGGGCGTCGGCTCCAGCCGCAGCCGCTAGTGTCGCTCCGCCGCCGGCCGCTCCCAAGCCCACACCGGGACCGCCTGTCGCGGCGCCTGCACCCAAAGCCCCAGCGCCTCCAGCTCCGCAGCCCGCGCCTTTGCCACAACCCGTGTCACACTCCGCGGGTCCGTATCCGATTCCAGTGGAAGAGCCCGCACCGCCCATGGAAGCTGAATCGCCCGCTGGTCCCTTGTCGCCGCTGGTTCGCAAGATGGCGCGCGAGTACGGTATCGATCTGCGTCAGGTGCGGGGCAGCGGAGCAGGTGGACGCATCACTAAGCAGGATCTGGATGCGTATATGTCGGCGCAAGGCGCGCGGACTATGGCGCAATCGTCAGCTCCGGCTACCGCGGCCACTACCACCCCGGCAGTTTATACTCCGCCCGCCCCGCCCGCCGCTCCTCCCGCGCCCATGCCCCGTGCGGAAGCTCCCCGGGCCCGCGTGGAACCGATGAGCGTGATGCGGCAGCGCATCGCCGAACACATGGTGATGAGCAAACGCATTTCGGCGCACGTCACCACGGTGCACAAAACCGACATGACGAAGATCGCGAAGATGCGCGAGCGCAACAAAGCCGAGTTTCAACAACGCTACGGCTACTCGCTCACCTTCCTGCCTTTCGTCGCCAAAGCGGCCGCCGAAGCCATTCGCCATTTCCCCATCCTGAACGCTTCTATCGAAGGCACCAACATCGTCTATCACAACGAAATCAATATCGGGATCGCAGTGGCGCTCGAGAATGGCTTGATTGTGCCTGTGATTCGCAACGCCGACGAGAAGAACGTGGTAGGGCTGCAGCGCTCCATCGTGGATTTGTCTACGCGAGCGCGCTCCCGCCAGCTCAAGCCCGATGAAGTGCAGGGCGGAACGTTCTCCATAACCAATTTCGGCAGCTTCGGCAGTGTTTTCGCGACGCCGGTAATCAACCAGCCGCAGGTAGCCATCCTGGGCGTCGGGGCCGTAGAAAAAATGCCTGTGGTCATCGACGACGCCATCGCGATTCGCTCTATCGCCTATCTCGCGCTGACGTTCGATCATCGCCTGATCGACGGCGCTCTCGCGGACCAATTCACGGGAAAAGTGAAGTCGATTCTTGAGAACTGGGCCGAGGAAGTCTTGTGACATCGGACGAGATTTTTATCAAGTTCTCGGCCGACAAGCTGGAACAACTGCACGGCCGCATTCAGGATTGCCTCGGGCGCCTGACGCCGGAGCAGATCTGGACCCGCAATTCAGCGAACGAGAACGCGGTCGGTAATCTGGTGCTGCATCTTTCCGGGAACGTGCGCCAGTGGATTGGTTCGGGCGTGGCTGGCCTGGCCGACCATCGCGAGCGCGATGCCGAGTTCGATGCACGTGGCGGCAAAGAGACCGCGGAGTTGTCCGAACTTCTGAACTCCAGGGTGGCCGAAGTGACGGCGATTATCCGCGCTGTCCCTGCCGCACGCCTCACCGAACGAATCACGCCCCAGGGCCACGATGTCACGGTGTTGGAAGCCATTGCGCATGTTGTGGAGCACTTCGCGATGCATACCGGCCAGGTCATTTTTCTGACTAAGATGCTGACCGGCCAGGATCTCGGCTATTATCAACATCTTCGAGGCTCCGGCCGGGCAGCCGGGGCAACCATGCCATAGGGCTCTTGACGCGGCCATATAAGTATGGCAATATTATACATATGAATGCCACTACAAAGAAGACGCTCAACATCGACACTGCGCTCTTCGAACAGGCCAAAGCCGCCTGCGGGGCCACAACCGATACTGAAACCGTTCGGCTGGGGTTGGAAGCGCTGGTGCGGCACGCTGCTTACCAGCGGCTGAGGGCCCTGATAGGGTCTGAGCCGGATGCGCAGGATGTGCCACGAAGGCGTGAAGAGCCGTCCGCGAAACACCACGTCGCTTAAAATGGTCCTGGTGGACACCTCGGTCTGGATACGGGCCCTCTCCAATCGAGCGCCGTTCGCGGAGGAATTGGCCCGGCTGCTGGATCTGGATGAAGTGGCCGGCCACGATCTGGTCTACGGCGAACTCTTGATCGGGGGCCGGGGAGGCCGCATGAAACTCCTGACGGCTTATGAGCACATGTCTCAAGCCACCACCGTTCCACATTCGGAGGTGGTCGCGTTTGTGAGAGCCCGAGGCGTGCACGGCCGGGGCGCCGGCTGGATCGATATTCATCTGTTAGCGTCTTCCATTGTGGATGGAATGAAGCTGTGGACCGCGGATCCGCGATTATCGGCGATGGCCGACGAATTCGGCGTGGCCTACCGGTAACACGCCATGCATTTTGGCGTTTTCCATTTTGACGTTTTCCAATGGATCGACGGCTTGTGGATCACGTTCATCGTGATCTGGCTGCTCGGCGCCATGCGGGTCAAGCGCGCGGCACGCAGGATTTCCGGTCAGGCGCGCACGGTGCAAATCTTACTGGGAATTGCCGGCGCCATCTTCCTGTTTGATCCCAGCCTCGGAATTGGCTTCCTGGCTTCGCGCTTCCTGCCGAAGAACGCCACGGTCGCCTATCTCGGCCTCGCGATGACCGCTGGCGGCCTTGCATTTGCGGTATGGGCACGTTTCATCCTGGGACAAAACTGGAGCGGCCAGATTACTTTGAAGGAGGGGCATGAGTTGATCCTCCGCGGCCCCTACGCGCTGGTTCGCCATCCTATTTACTCCGGGATTTTGCTGGGTCTGCTGGGCACCGCCTGCTGCGTGGACCAAGTCCGAGGATTGATCGGTTTCGGCCTCTTCCTGGCTGGCTGGTGGCTGAAGGCCCGCGTCGAAGAGGCCCTGATGATCGAGCAATTCGGCGATCAATATCGTCGCTATCAACGCGAAGTGAAAGCACTGATCCCTTTTGTTGTTTGACTAGGGCTCGGCGCAAACGAAATTCGCAGCGTCATCCGTACTGCCCGATCCTCTGTAATGCGCGGTTTGTGGATAAGGGCACAACGGACGCGTGCGATCCACCACGCCCTTGGTCTTGTGCGCCGCTCGAATGCGATCGGGCGCTTGGTTAGTTTCCACCCACGAGGCCAGCGTGCCAATGGCATCGAAATCATCCGTCCCGTCGCCGCCCCGGCAGTGGCCCATGCCGGGCACCATGAACAGACGAATCGAATCGGCTGCCTTAGATTCTCCGCCCATCGTATCCTCGACGCTGGTGAAATAGTTCACGCTGTTCTCGGGAGCGATGCCCGGGTCGGCCCAGCCGTGATACATCAGCAGCTTTCCCCCGTGACTGAAAAACGGCTTCAGATTGGGATCGATCGAATTCATGGTGGGACCAAGCTCCTTATCCGCGATAGGTATGTCGCGCGTCGGATCGAACTTCAGATAGTCCCAATTCGGATCGTGGAACACGAGATACTTATACGTCTCTGCCGCCAGCTCCATGGGTTTCGGTCCTGAGAGCGTGGCCCATCCGGGTTCGCTGCCGCGCTCCAGGCCCGGAAAAATCGCGGTGCCCGGGCCTGCATAAATCTTTCGCGCCACTTCCACCTGTGCGGCGGTGAGGCAATCGTCGTTATCCGAGCTTTTGCAAAGGAGCACCTGTGGATCGAAGTGGCATCTGCGCGGATCTTCCAGCACTCCGTCTTTCACTCCATCCAGCGCATCGCAAGCTTCCAGCACAGCATTGTGGATGAGCGGATATTTGGCCGGTGTGATGTGCCCATTACTCTGGTTAGTGATCTCGGTGGTCCAGACCTGCGCGCCTTGCAGGTGCGAGGGGTAATTCGCGGCTGCTCCGGCAATGATGCCATCATAATCGGCCGGATATCTTTGTGCCTCTGCCAGCGCCTGACGCCCACCGGTGGAACAGCCGTTGAAGTACGAGCGCACCGTAGGCTTGTCGTAATATGCGCTGGTGATCGTTTTCGCTACTAGCGTCATTTCATGGACCGAGCGATAAGCGAAATCTACCAGCTTGTCCGAGTGCCAGACCACAAACAACTCCGCCTTGTCTGTGTGGCCGGTATCGGTGCTGGCGGCGGCATAACCGAGGCTGACAGCGGAAGCCAGATCGCGATAGCTGATGCTACCAGCCCATGCTCCGTTGCCTACCGACTCCAGCTTCCCGTTCCAACCGGCGGGCAGCCAGACTTCGATCTTGATATCGGAATCGGCGGTCGGTTTCAGCGTGGCGGCCACGCGGCACAGGGCGGGAAGATTTCCAAAGCTCAGCGCCGGAGAGCCTGGAAAGGTTGGCACCGCTCCGGTTGGCAACGCGAGCTGGCCAGCAGGCACAGCCTCGGCCAGGGTGACAGTGGCGTGCGGCAGGGCGATCTTGGTCAGGCTCTCACAGGTGCCGGCGGCCGCCAGCGATGAGGAAATCGCGAATACAATTACGAGGTATCGCATGATCCTTATATGTTAGACCGATGTTGCGGCTTGCATGCAACGTTCGATATGCTGTGGGATCGTAAGGAATCACCATGAAAATGCATTTTCGCCTCGTCGCGTTTGTGGCTCTGGCCGCCCCCTCGTGCCTGCTTCGCGCGCAGGAAGCGCCGCCTGCGCGGTCGAACGTTCAATCCGCGGGAACCGAGTCCGGGTTTGCCACCTTTCAAACCAAGTGCATGAGCTGCCACGGCAACCCCACCATGGCCGGACGCGTGCCCGATCCCGCGACGATCCGGCAGTTGTCGCCCGAAAAGATCTATGAAGCACTTACCACCGGGCCTATGAAAACTCAGGGCTCCAGCCTCTCCGACGATCAGAAGAAAATGCTGGCCGTTTTCATGAGCGGCCGGACGTTTGGCAGCGCCGAGCAGGGCGACGCGAAGGGCATGCCCAACCACTGCGAAGTGAATCCGCCGATGAGTGACCCGAGCGCCGGCGCGTCCTGGAATGGGTGGAGCGCCGACGTCACGAATGCACGCTACCAAAGCGCGAAAGGCGCGGGGTTGACGGCCGCTCAAGTGCCCCAATTGAAGCTGAAATGGGCCTTCGGTTATCCCACCGGCGTCTCCGCGTTCGGACAGCCGGCCGTGGCCGCGGGCCGCGTTTTCGTGGGCAGCGACATCGGATATGTGTATTCGCTGGATGCGAAGACCGGATGTATTTATTGGTCGTATCAAGCCAAGGGCAACGTACGCGGCGGGCCCAGCGTCGGGCCGGTAAAAGGGCGCCCGGGTGTGAAGTACGCGTTGTTCTTCGGAGATGCCCACGCCAATGTTTATGCGGTGGACGCGCAGACCGGCCACGAGCTGTGGACCAAAAAAGTGGACGATCACTTCGTGGCGCGCATCACGGCATCGCCGAAGTTATACGACGGCTTCCTTTATGTTCCGGTGTCGTCGTCGGAAGAATTCGCGGCCGCCAATCTGGATTATCCTTGCTGCACCTCGCGCGGCAGCGTGGTGAAGTTGAACGCCAGCACGGGTGAGCAGGCTTGGAAAACGTATGTTGTGCCCGAGACCCCTAAGCCCACGCGCAAGAATTCCAGAGGCGTGCAGCAGTATGCTCCGGCCGGAGCTTCGGTGTGGAATTCGCCGACCATCGACGAGAAACGCCACGCCGTTTATTTCGGAACAGGCGATTCGGAAACCGAGCCGGCAGCCAAGATGTCCGATTCCGTGATGGCCGTAGACATGAAATCCGGCAAGGTGCTCTGGTATTACCAGGCCCAAGCCAATGACGCGTTTCTCGGCGGCTGTTTCGGGCCGGAAAAAACCGACAACTGTCCGAAGGATACCGGGCCCGATGCCGATATCGGCAATTCGCCGGTGCTCCGATCCCTGCCGGATGGAAAAAGTATTGTCGTTGCCGGAACGAAGGACGGAAAGGTGTTTGCGCTCGATCCGGATAAAAAGGGCGCCATGGTGTGGCAAACGAAAGTGGCCGACAATCCGCCGGGAACGCCGTTCTTTCGGCAGAGCGGCATCGTTTGGGGCGGAGCGTTCGATGAAAAGGCCGCTTACTACGGCGCTACCGGCGGTGGCATCACGGCCATTCAGTTAACCACCGGCGAGAAGCTGTGGCATAAGGACCTGGCCGAACCGGGCAAGCATGTGAACAATGGCGCTGCGGCCACTGCGATGGATGGAGTGGTCTTCATCGCCGGGACCGACGGCAAGCTGCACGCGCTCGCAACCGCCGACGGTTCCGAGCTTTGGTCCTACGACACCACCAGGCCGTTTGACACGGTGAATAAAGTGGAAGCCAAGGGTGGATCCATCGCCTCCATCGGGCCGACCATCGCGAACGGCATGCTATTCATCGGATCGGGCTACGGCGTCATGGCGGGCAACACCGGAAATGTGCTGCTGGCTTTCGGCATCGAATAGATGCGGCTTTAGCTCTTCGCGAAGTACAACGCCGTGGCGCGCTCCAGTTCCGACTTGCTCATGAACGGCGGCCGTCCTTCGTACCTGCCGATGGACGTAAGAATGGTGCAGATGTCCGCCGGATAGCAGGCTCGCAGCTCGGTGCGCCCCTCGCGCAGGCACAGCTTGCGCAGATACTCCGAGCTGTCTTGCTCGCAGGGGATATTGAACTTGGTCACCACGCGATGGAAAATCTGGTCGAAAGACTTCTCGTCCACGGCGTCCACGAAGATTTTGTTGTGGATGCGGCGCAGGAACGCTTCGTCGGCCAGATCGCTCGGCTCCAGGTTGGTGGAGAACACCACCATCAGCTCGAACGGGATTTGGAATTTGATACCGTAGCGAAGCATCAGATAGTCCACCCGGCGATCCAAGGGGACAATCCAGCGATTCAGCAGGTCGCGCGGCGACATCAACTGGCGGCCGAAGTCATCGATGATGAAAATGCCGTTGTTGGCCTTCATCTGCAGGGGAGCGGCGTAAATACCCGACGCCTCGTCCAGGCGCAATTCGAGCATGCTGGGAATCAGCTCGCCGCCCACCACGATGCAAGGCCGGCGGCACAGGGTCCAGCGCGGATCCACATCCGCATCGTCCATGCCCACCTTTTGATGCACTACCGGGTCATACAGGCTGATCACCTGGTTGTCCACTTCCACCGCATAGGGCATCAGCACGCCGTCCTGATACACCCGCAACATTCTCTCGGCCAGGCTGGTTTTGCCGTTGCCGGTGGGCCCGTAGACGAAAATGGAATTCTGCGAGATCAGCGCCGGGCCTAGCTGATCGAGGAGTTGATCGTTCACCACCAGGTCCGAAAACGCCGCGCGCAGGATCTTGCGGTCGATTCGAACCTGCGCAGCCTGGGCTTTCGTCGCACTGTGGTAATCCTTCAAGGATACCGGCGCGGCGCCCGCGTATTGGCTGATCTGAAAGCGCTCGCCCGCGAGCATCTTGCCGCTCTGCGAGAGCGTGAAGTGATAGTCGTTGCCGAGCATCCCCTTCACTTCCACCAGTTGCTGCTGGCGCATGTGATTGAAGACGATGTTTAGAATAGGAATGGACAGCTTCAGTGTACTGGCCAGGCTCTGCAGGTTGCTGAAGCCTTCGAGCAGCAGCCGACGCAACACCAAATCGAGCACCAGCGACTGGGAAATGCCTAAGTCTTCAAAGGTTTGCGGAACCCCGGGACTGAACCCGCTGTGGGCCGGAGCAAGTGTTGCAGCCATGAAAGAAATTGAGCCTCACTCTCTTTATCGGCTGATTGTCTCAATTGTTTACACGCTCGCCCTATCCGGCTCGTCAACTCTCTAGTGAGGTTGTGTTTAGCTGCGATCCTGCTCGCGAGCGCCGCCGGACGGTTAATGCCGGGAGCTCCGCCGCCGGTTGCCGCCCCTACCGGGGAGCAGCTATTCCGTCAGGCGCAGAAAGCCGAGCACGACGGCGAAATCATCCAGGCTTATCTTCTTTACGCGGAAGCTGCGGCGGCCGACCCTACTAAGATCGAGTATTGGTCGCGCGCCCAGGCGCTCAGGCCTGCCGCCAGCCTGCTGGATGCCAGCCCACCCAAGCCGCCCGACTTCCCCAGCGACAAAATCGATCGGACTTTGTTTGGGACCGTCAGCAATGCGGAACTGGAGGAGGCGCGCAAGCCCTTGCCGCCACAGCAGCTTCAGGCCGAGCCCGGCAGTCGCGATTATGACTTCCAGGGCGACTCCAAGGCTCTTTGGGAACAGGTGGCGGCGGCCTTGCATCTCAAGGTGCTATTCGACGCCGATTATAAACCGACCCGCGCGTTCCGCTTCGAGCTCTCCAATGCCGATTATCGCGAGGCGCTGCGCGGGCTTCAGGCTGCCACCGATTCGTTTCTGGTGCCCGTCAGCCCTCGGTTGATTTTTGTCGCCAACGACACCACCCAGAAGCGCAAGGATTTCGAACGGACAGCGGCCATCGTGGTTCCATTTCCGGAATCGATCAGCGTCCAGGAGTTGCAGGAACTTGCCACCGCCATTCGCGGAGCGCTCGATTCGCAGAAGCTGACGGTGGACACCACGCGGCACCTGATTTTGATCCGCGACAAAGTCGCAAAAGTGCGGATGGCGGAGAAGCTGCTCGCGGATTTGCTGCGCCCACGCGCCGAAGTGACTATCGATGTGGAGATTCTCACGACGGACCTCTCGTCGTCTCTGAGTTACGGGCTGTCGCTGCCCACCTCCTTTGGCCTGTCGAGTTTCCTGAATCGATCGAATCTCACCAACGCCGTTAGCTATCTTTCCTCCAGCTATTCGACCTTTCTGGCCTTCGGCGGCGGCGCCAGCATGCTGGGTCTGGGAATTACCAGCGCGCAGCTCTTCGCCTCGGTTTCTAACTCGAGTTCTGAAAGCATTTATCACGCGCAGGTGGTGGCCGTCGACGGCCTGCCCGCGTCGCTGCATGTTGGCGAGAAGTACCCCATCATCACCAGCGGTTACTTTGGAAACACATCCGGCAGCGGTACGGTTTACACGCCGCCGCCAACCGTCAGCTTCGAAGACCTGGGGCTGCTGATCAAAGTGACGCCGCACGTCACAAGCGTGGACGAAGTGGCATTGGATTTAGACGCTGAGTTTAAGCTGCTCGGCGCCACTAGCTCGAACGGGATTCCGGTGGTGTTGAATACGCAATATCAATCCAAGATAGACGTGATGACCGGAGAATGGGCCGTGCTCTCCGGTTTGATGACCTCTCAAGAAGCCAAAACCATCACCGGAATTCCGATTATCAGCAAGATCCCTCTATTGCGCAGCAATACCATCACGAAGGACCAGGGCGCCACGCTGATCATCCTGAAGCCGCACGTCACCATTGCTCCGCCATCGGCGAGCGCGGCGTGGAGGGCGTGGGCCGGGAGCGAAACGCGCTCGCCTCCCGAGCTTTAGAATCGAACAACATTTTTCATGTCTAAAATGCGAGACGAGATCCTCGAGCAGCCCGCTGTGCTCGAAAGGACGTTACAGGCCGAGCGCGGGCCCATCCAAGAACTGCGCAAGGTATTGGAGCGCGATCCGCCGCGCCTGATTATGCTGGCCGCGCGCGGCACCTCCGACAACGCGGCGCAATTCGGGCGCTACCTGCTCGAGATGACCACCGGAATTCCCGTCACGCTGGCCGCACCTTCCATCTTCACGCTGTACGACGCTCCGTTTCGCTTTGACGGCGTCCTGGTGGTGGCGATTTCGCAGTCAGGCGAATCCACCGATACCAACCTCGTGCTGGAGCGGGCTCGCGAACAGGGTGCGCGCACCATCGGCATCACTACCGAGGGTTCGAGCGCACTGTCGAAGCTGGCCGAGCATCTTTTCCTGGTGCATTCCGGGCGCGAACGGAGCATCGCGGCCACCAAGACCTATACCGGGCAGTTGCTGCTGCTGTATCTGCTGGCCTATGCGCTGGGCGCCGACATTTCGCTCGACGATCTGGCGCGCGTTCCCGAATGGACCAGTCGTGCGCTGACGCTCGAACTCGATATCGCCCGTCGCGCCGAGCGCTACCGCTTCATGGAGCACGCCGTGGTGCTGGGCCGGGGATTGAATTACGCGAGCGCCTTCGAGTTTGCGCTGAAGCTGATGGAGACCTGCTACGTGGTGGCCGAGCGCTTTTCGAGCGCCGACCTGCTGCATGGCCCCATCGCGATGCTGGAGGCGTCGTTTCCAGCTTTTCTGTTCGCGCCGGCGGGAGTCACCTGGCCCGGCACGCGCGAGATGATGGCCACTCTCAGCGAGCTGAAGGCGGAAACGCTGATCGTCACCGACGTGAGCAACGTGGAAGCTGCGCGCGACCGCCGCTCGGTGATCGTGCCGGTGGCGCTGGACGAACTGTTCACGCCCATCCCTTACATCGTTCCCGCTCAATTGTTCGCGGCGTCCCTGGCCGAAGAGAAGGGGTTGAATCCGGATCAGCCGAGGGCGCTGAACAAAGTGACGCGGACCCTGTAGGCGGATTGCGCTTGTATCCGTTCCGCGCTACTGTTGAGCCATGGCGGAGGCGAAGAACGAAGACATCAAACGGGCGGCTCCAACCCTTGATGAAGAGGACGAAGAAACTCTAGCCGCCATCGACCGAGGCATCCAATCCGCGGACGAAGGCCGGGTTGTGCCCCTGGATGAAGTTCGCCGGCGAATGAACGGGTGGCTTACAAAATCCTCTTCACTGAAGACGCGTTGAGTGATCTAGAAGCCGTTCTTGATTACATCCGCTCGGAGAACCCGAGCGCCGCCGAGCGGTTCGGTACTTCCCTCCTTAACCACCCTCCTCAACCACGTCGAGTTGCTCCGGGGCCTGCCCCGGATTGGTGTTCCGGTCCCAGGGAAACCCGGTGCGCGCAAGTTTCTTCATTCTTCTGTGCGCGTCTATTATCGGCTTCATGAAAATCGACCGTTGAAAGAGGTGCTACATTTCTGGCACGCGGCCAGAAGAGAACCCATCTTTTAGCTTGGGACGAGTTCTGCCAACTCAATTTAGATACAGTTGATCCATACCAAGAGAACAGTGGCTGCCGATGAACGCCGATAGAACCCTTTTTCTTTAAGTCTGCATTGGATCGCCAAACAATTGCCGGATGCGATCTTGACGGAAATCGAAAATCGTTTCCACGTTGCGGCGTACTTGCAATGCGTGCGCGATGCGGCCGAGTGGTCCTAAAGGCAGCGCATATTCGACATGGTCCGTCATCCGGGTGCCGCCGTCCAAAGCTTCGAAGCTATGCCCATGGCGCCACAACTTATACGGGCCGGACAGCTGAACGTCTTCGAAATCGTGCGGTGGATTCCAGCGCATGATCTCTGTGATCCAACGAAAAGGAATGCCATGCCAGATCAGCCGGTAATGGATGTGAACTCCGGTTGCGATCTCGGCCGGCAGCGTCACCACGCGAAACTTAAGCCAATCCGGGGTCAGAACTTCCAGATTCCGCGCGTCGCAGAAGAACCGGAACACGTCGTCCAGCGGCCGGGGAACCCACTGTTCGCGATGAATGGAGTAAGTCAACTAGAGCGACGCCCTTACCGTACGACGCCGGCCAGTGGGCTGCTCGCGCTGGCGTAAAGCTTCTTCGGCATGCGGCCAGCCAAAAACGCCAGGCGTCCGGCTTGAACAGCCAGCTTCATGGCCTCCGCCATCTTCTCGGACTCTTCCGCTTCGGCGATGGCGGTGTTCATCAAAACGCCCTCGAAGCCCAGCTCCATCGCGATGGCGGCATCCGACGCCGTTCCTACGCCGGCGTCCAGGATCAGCGGCACCTCGGTGATGATCTCGCGCAGAATCCGCAGATTGGTAATGTTCTGAATACCGAGCCCGGAACCAATCGGGGCGCCCAAAGGCATCACTGCCGCGGCTCCCGCGTCGATCAACTTACGCGCATTCACCAGGTCATCATTGGTGTAGGGCAGGACCACGAAGCCTTCGCGCGCCAGCACGCGTGTGGCCTCCACCAAACCTTCATTGTCCGGAAACAGTGTCTTCTGATCGCCGATCACTTCCAACTTCACCCAATTGGAAAGGCCAACCTCGCGTCCCAGCCGCGCCGTGCGAATGGCCTCGTCGGCGGTGTAACATCCGGCCGTGTTCGGAAGGATGAACATTTTCGAACGGTCGATGTAGTCGATCAGAGATTCTTTGGATTTGTCCGTGAGATTGACGCGCCGCACGGCGACCGTTACCACCTCGGCGGCCGATGCGGAGTGGCAGCGCGCCATTTCCTGGAAGCTGCGGTATTTCCCCGTTCCGACGAACAACCGCGAGTGAAATTCGCGATCCGCAATGCGAAGGACGTCCGGCATGCACTCATTCTACCGCAGGGGTTTGGGGGCGGAGGCTGTCCACCACCCCCAAAATAAAGAGAAACCAGAAGCTTTAGCGGCGGCTTCCGACCGGCTCTACCCCGTGCGTGCTCACGCTCTTTTCGCCGGAGGACGCGATATCCTCCGCGCCGGTCAGTTTCAGAAGATCCTTCGCCCGCGAGATTTCGTCTGAGGTATCGCAGTGCACCGAGAGCAGGACGCCACCCGCTTTCACCCGACCCTCATAACGCTTCGCTTCGTACTCCGGCATTCCCATTCCGACCAGAGCGCCGATCAAGCCACCCACTGCACCGCCGGCACCTAAACCGGCCAGCGCGCCCATGATTGGGCCGGCCGCGATAAAGGGTCCAACGCCAGGGATGGCCAGCGCTCCCACTCCGGCCAAAAGGCCGATTGCGCCGCCAATTACACCGCCCGTTGCCACGCCCGTGGTAGTGCCTTCCGGGGCCTTGGTATTCTTTTCGTGAGCGAACTCCTTCGTAGACTGAGTGTCCGGCAGCAGCACCGAAATATCGTTGTTCGAAAACCCAGCAGCGATCATACGATCCACCGCTAGTTCCGCTTGCGCGGCATTCTTGTAAATGCCGAATACGGCCGTGTTCTTTCCCGCCATGTCTATTCTCCTTTGGATTTTAATGAATACTGATTGATTGAGCGTTTCGTGCGGCCATGCGCTTTCACCCTTGCCGCTCATTGGTTAGAGGGAACGCGGTGGCTTGCTGTTACAGTGACCCGAATGTGACGGATGAGCAGCCGCGTCAGCAATTTCCCCGACTCCTACCTTTCCGAACCCCTTAGCCACTAGGGCGCTTCCGCGAAGCTTCCTAAGCAGAACCGCTGCTCTCAAGTAAGCGGTTGCGGTCTAATCGCTGTTGCGCAGCCGCCCGATTCAAGAGTTGCGGCAGCAATGCCGCGACGCAAGAGGAG
>JBEKLB010000165.1:0-13283 GCA_050010415.1 Bryobacteraceae bacterium
ACGTCGTATCTGGTGTCCAATGCCATCGTCCTTCCGATCAGCGGCTGGCTGGCCAGCCTCTTCGGCCGAAAACGCTTCTTCATCGTCTGCATTTTCATATTTACAGTGGCTTCGGTCCTCTGCGGCAGCGCCACTAGCCTGAGCATGCTGCTCCTCTTTCGCGTTATCCAGGGCGCCGGTGGCGGCGGACTTCAGCCCATGGCGCAGGCGATCCTGGCCGATACGTTCCCGCCGCAGAAGCGGGGCCTCGCGTTTGCGCTGTACGGAATCACAGCGATCATGGCGCCCACCATCGGACCGACACTGGGCGGATGGATCACCGATAACTATTCGTGGCGCTGGATCTTCTTCATCAACCTGCCGGTAGGAATTCTGGCGATGTTCCTGGTCATGCGTCTGGTAGAAGATCCGCCGTTCCTGCGGCGAACGAAGAGGGCGGGCGTGACCGTCGACTTTATTGGTATCTCGCTGCTTGCTTTGGGCGTGGGAGCGCTTCAAGTGGTGCTCGATAAGGGACAGGAAGACGATTGGTTCGGCTCCTCGTTTATCACCCGCCTTGTGATCGTCTCGGTGGTCTGTCTGGTTGGTCTGGTTATTTGGGAGTGGCGTCATAAGACACCCATCATCGACGTGCATCTGTTCAAGAATTTCAACTTCGCGACTGCCAACCTCATGATGTTTATTTTCGGCGTTCTGCTATTCGGCGCACTGGTGACGATGCCGCAATTTCTCCAGACCGTCTTGGGATACACGGCGGAAAATGCCGGGTTGGTTCTGTCGGGTGGCGGCGCGGTGGTACTGGCGCTGATGCCCATCGTCGGCATGCTGGCCGGAAAATATCCAGCCAAATACATCATCGCCGCGGGCTGGCTGGCACTGGCGATCGGGATGTATGTCTCCACGGTGCAACTGGATACGTTGATCAGTTTCAAGTCGGCTACCATCCTGCGTTTGATTCAATCGGTAGGGCTCGGCCTTCTGTTTGTTCCCGTAACCATGGCGGGCTATATCGGGATGCCCGCCGAAAAAGCCAATAGCGTGGCTGGGATTATCAACTTCATGCGCAATATCGGCAGCAGCGTGGGAACCTCTATGGTCACGACATTGTTGGCGCGGCGCGCGCAAGTTCACCAGGTAGTGCTTTCGCAGCATACTAGTCGGTTCGATCTGTCTGTTCAGAACAATGTCAAAGCCTTGAGCCTGCGACTGGTGCACTCCGGCTCAAGCGCTGCCGACGCGCCGAAGCGGGCCTACGGCCTGCTTTACCGAGCTATGGGAGGACAAGTAGCGACTCTCGCCTATATCGATATTTTCTGGGTGCTGACCATCGCTGCGAGCATCATGTTTCTGCTCGCCTTCATCGTTCGCAAGAACGATCCCAAGGCCAGTGGCGCCATGGCCGTGGGTTAGCGGAACGAGAAGGAGTCGCCAAGAATATGCAGACAAAACGCAAGACCATGATCGTGACCGGTGCAGCCAAAGGAATTGGCGCTGGCGTTACGAACGCCTTCCTCGAGCGTGGTTATAACGTAGTCGCCAATTCGCTAAGTATCACGGCATCCGCCTTTGCTGCGTCGGATCGGCTGGCTGTGGTACGAGGTGACATCGCCGACCCTTCAACCGCCCGCGAGATCGCTTCGACGGCAATGGAGACTTTTAGCTCCATCGATGGTGTCGTCAACAACGCGGGCATTTTCTTCACAAAACCGTTTACCGAATACAACATGCAGGATTTCGAAAGGCTGTCCGGAACAAACCTGCAGGGCTACATCAATATCACGCAGCTGGCCGTCAAGCAGATGTTGATGCAAAAGAGCGGCGGGAGCGTCACTTGCGTGACCAGCGCCATGGTTGAGCATCCCATCGCGGGGATTAACGCTTCGCTCCCTATGGTGACCAAAGGCGGACTCGAGGCGATCACGCGCAGCCTCGCCATGGAATACGCGAAGGAAGGCATACGGTTCAACGCGGTCGCTCCGGGGCAAGTGAATACGCCCATGCACGCAAGCGATTCCAGAGAGTTTCTGCAGAGCCTCTCGCCGATGGGCGAGATATCCGATATTGCCGACATTGTCGACGCAATCGTTTATCTAACGGAAGCCCGCCATGTTACAGGAGAGGTACTGCACGTCGACGGCGGCGCTCACAACGGGAAATGGTAGCTCGCCGCAGCAGGTTACTTGTCCCTCATGTGCCGCGCGTCTTTTTCATTTTCCTGACACACGAACTCGATTAAATCGGTGTCGAGCATAACGCGATGGTGCACTTTGACGGTCCAGGGCTTGGTGTAGGCTTTCCGATCATCGACTGTGATGTCGATTTCCATGTTCCCGTAATTCAACCGCCGGAACCGCTCGGTCATCTTTCCGGCTTCGGTGAGCGGGCTACCCTCGACATCCAGCCAAACGTCATCACGGAAGCCGCTGGTCTCCACCACCAGGGCGTCACCGTCCCATTTTCCAGTGGAGTAGCCATACCACCAGGGTTGTGCTTCATTCCCCGGCAATAGCCGCCCATCTGTGAAGATCTGCCGGACGCCTGCGTTTGCTTCGTATAAAATCACGATCAATCCGGGAGTCTGGATCATCTTCCTCGGCTCTGGATGCGTGTGCAGTTGCATCAGGCCGATGGGCAAACAGTGGGCGTCGGGATTATCCTGGTTGTTTCGCGCGACGCGCTGCCGGCGGAGTTCCGCGGCCCAGGGCTCGAACGGCAGACCGTCCTTGAGCGTCGAACCGATATCAAAAAACTGGAGCAGCCCGGGAACGCGCACGCCGATGCCGCGAGATCTAGCCTCAGCCGGAACCGGGGGCCCAGGCCGCGCATCAGGGCTGTCGACGAACTTCCAGATGCCGGAAAGATCCGGTTTACCATCCGATGTTCTTGGGGCCGGGCCCGTCAGGTCCGGCTTTCCGTCAGCGCTCTTCGGAACTCCCGCGGTGGGATAAGCCGGCCACTGCGCGAAGAGGCCTGAACACGACGATGCCAGAAGCATTGCAGCCGCGCAGAAAAGCTTATTGAGGTTGACTAGCCTGCGCATCAAAAGCACCACTCAAATTACTTCCGGGACCACGCCGCTGTCAATCATGTGCAATAACCGCGGGGCAGCTAGAGTAGCATGGAACTGCTGGAGGTTGAACATGCCGAATCCGCGGCTGGCGGCCCTATTCGTGTTTCTGGTTACGAGCATGCACGGGCAATGGTTGCGCTATCCGACGCCCGGAACGCCGCGGACGAGCGATGGCAAACCGAACCTGGCCGCCAAGGTACCCAGGGCTCCCAATGGCAAGCCGGATCTCTCTGGGGTGTGGCAGGCTGAGTACGCGGCGCCTGGAGAGAATGAGCGGTTGTTCGGCGACGTGTTCAAAGATTTTGTGGTTCCGGGAGACGACCCGCGCACCTTCTCGAAGTACTTCCTGAATATCCTGGCCGACTTCAAACCGGACGAATCGCCCATGCGACCCGAAGGCGCCGCATTGTTCCAGAAACGCCGTCAGGGCGGGAACGGAGAGAGTCCGTCTACGCGCTGTGTTCCGCAAGGCATCCCTCGCGGCGATCTGGACAATTATCTTCCTTTCAAGATCATTCAAACGCCGGGAGTGATCGCGGTGCTTTACGAGGAGAGCAACACGTACCGCCAAATATACACAGACGGCCGCCCGCTTCCGGCTGATCGGCAACCGACGTGGATGGGCTACTCGGTCGGCCATTGGGAGGGTGATACGTTGGTCGTGGATGCTGCAGGATTCAACGACCAGGGCTGGCTGGATGCGGCGGGACACCCTCAAAGCGAGGATCTGCGGATTCGCGAGCGGTTCCACCGGCGTGATTTCGGCCGCATGGATTTGGAATTGACCATCGACGATCCGAAAACGTACACTAAGCCGTTCACCGTGAAGGCGACCGAGGTGCTGATACCGGATAGCGACGTCCTGGAGTACGTGTGCACGGAGAACGAAGTGGACCGCGGCCATCTCGGAAAGCGATGAAGGTGAAAGCGATCAAGGTGAAAGCGATCAAGGTGAAAGCGATCAAGGTGGAGCGCTCAAGGAGAAAGATGCCTGCACGGCTGCTGGTTTTGACGTTGGTGTTATCAGGTGTCGGGCTAGCGCAATGACTAAACTATCGCGAGCCCGGGGTACCGCGGACGCGCGATGGCAAAGTGGATCTCAGAGCACAGCCCCCGAAAGACCCCTCCGGCAAGCCGGACCTTTCAGGGGTATGGATGCACGAGACCACCACTGTGGCTGAGATGAGGCGGCTCTATGGCAGTGCCATTGATGATGCGATCCGGGTGGACGCGCCAGGAATGGAGGTCGGGACGCAGCATAAGTACAGCATCAACATCCTCCTCGACTTCAAACCCGACGAATTGCTGCTGCGCCCCGAGGCCCTGGAACGTATGCGAAATCCGGCACGTGCTCATTTGAACGATGCGTGCACGCCGGGATTCAGCTTTGGATTTCCGCTGGCCGGCCTCCTCTCCGAGCCGATCAAAATCGTACAAGCCCCAAAGTTGACCATGGTTGTCTATGAAACCGGCAATGTCTACCGGCAAATCCATACCGACGGCCGCAAACTTCCCGAAGAAGTGAACCTCCCTTCGTTTTACGGTTACTCAACTGGTCATTGGGAGAACGACACCTTGGTGGCGGAGACTGCCGGGTTCAACGACAAGATCCCGGTCGACTTGATGGGTCACCCGCGAAGCGAGTCCATGCACACCACCGAGCGATTCAAGCGGCGCGACTTCGGACACCTGGACTACGAAATCACCTTCGATGACCGTAAGATGTACACCAAACCCTTCACGGTAAGAATTCCTCATGAACTCCTGGCGGACTCCGACGTGTTCGAGAACTACTGCGAAAATGAAAAGGATCTGGTGCACCTGGGCGGGAAATGATCTCGCTCAAGCTGCCAGAATGCAACTTGTGAGGTGTGATTGGTGAGTCGATCCAAACTCTGTTTGCTGGTTCTTATTGTTGCCGGCTTGGCCGGCGCCCAATCCGATAGTCCGTTGGACCGGGCCTCTCTCGCGAAACTGAAGCAGCAGGCCTTTGAAAACTCTGAGGCCGCGCCGGTATTTGAGATGCTTACATCGACCATTGGGCCGAGGCTTACGGCTTCACCGGCGCACAAACGCGCCGCGGAGTTCGCGCGAGATCGGCTGATCAGTTACGGACTGAAGAACGTCCGGCTGGAACCATGGAAGTTTGGCCGTGGATGGAGTCTTGAAAAGCTCAGCATAGAGATGGTCGAACCGCGGTACTTTCCTTTGCTGGGATATGCCGATGGCTGGTCCGCTTCCACTGAGGGCGAGATCGTGGGAGCCCCTGTGCTGGTAGGAGGGAAGACGCCCGAGGAAATCGCAGCGCTGGGCGCGAAGCTGAAGGGCGCCATCGTGCTGACCCAGCCGCTGGAGACCGATTTTGTTCGAACGGACCGGCCGCAGCCCAGCGATCCTTCTTATGTTCCGCAGTCCGCTGCTTACGCCACCAATTCGACCGTACGCGTGCTGGACGCTCCGGCGCCGCCGCCGAGCGCTGCACAGAAGTTAGCCCGCGCCCTGAGTGCCGCCGGCGCGGCAGTCTTACTCAAGCCGAGCCGTGGTGAAGATGGCACGGTTTTCGTCACGGGACGAGACGAGGGGCCCGGTTCGGCGCCCTCCGTGACGCTCAGCGCCGAGCATTACAACATGATTGTGCGAATGCTCGAACAGAAGATCCCGGTGAAACTTCGCATCAACGTGCAGACCAAGTATTACGATGCCGATCAGGGCAACGCCTATAACGTGCTGGGCGAACTGCCCGGGAGCGATCCGGCCCTGCGCGACGAGGTGGTGATGATCGGCGCACATCTGGATTCGTGGCATGCAGGGACGGGAGCCACGGACAATGCCGACGGGGTGACCACGGTGATGGAGGCTATGCGAATTTTGAAGGCATCCGGGCTCCCGCTACGGCGCACCATTCGCGTGGCGCTGTGGGGAGGCGAAGAGCAGGGTCTGCTCGGTTCGCGAGCCTGGGTATTGGAGCACCTGGCGGGCGAGAAAAACAGGGCGGCTCGCGAGAACTTGGACGTCTACTACAACATCGATAACGGGACGGGGCCGATCTATGGCTGGTTCGCGCAGAATGATGCGGGCGCGAAGCGCATCTTCGACGGATGGCTGGAGCCGCTGAAGGAATCGGGCGCGAGACGAAACAGCCTGGAGCCGGTGGGGAGCACCGACCATTTGAGTTTCATCGCCGCCGGCGTTCCAGGGTTTAATCCCATTCAGGACTACGTAAACTACGACGTTCGGACCCATCACACGAACATGGATACGGCGGACCGGGTAAACATCGCCGACATTCGCCAGGCGGCATTGGTGATGGCGGCGTTCGCCTATGACGCAGCGATGGCGGATCAGAAGATGCCTCGGCCGGACGGCAAGTAATATCGGCCAGTTTCGGGCTAAGTGTAAGCAAGTAAAGATTAGGCTGCAATGCGTCGATAGCAGCTAGAGGTGCGACTCATGCGCGACGTGGGGGATAGCCCGGCCATTTTGGATCCCGACGCTGCGGCAAACGTGCATCAGGCGGAAGCTGCGCTGCTCGAGTTGGCTGGCGCCTATGCCACCGAGATGGCGGGCCAGAAGCTACGGGAGCATCCAGCGCTCAGCGCGGATGATCGCTACCGCGCGCTGGTAGAACAGATTCCGGCCGTGGTGTTCTTAGCTCAAATGGAGGGCGGGCTTGGAGAAGCCTACGTGAGCCCGCAGATCGAGAGCATCCTGGGCTTCAGCCAGGAAGAATGGCTCGGGAATCCGATCCTGTGGTTCCATCAGTTGCATCCCGAAGACAAATTCCGTTGGAGCCTGGAAGCAGCCCAGTTGTTTTCCACAGGCGAACCGCTCAAGTCCACCTATCGATTCTTGGCGCGGGATGGGAATACAGTCTGGATGCGCTGCGAAGCAAAAATGGTTCGCAACGAAGATGGCCAGCCTTGGTTTATTCACGGCGTCGGGTTTGACATTTCGGAGATGAAGCGCGCGGAGGCGTCGCTCGAAAAAGCGCACGCGGAGTTGGAGACGCGAGTGGCGGAGCGCACTGCACAACTGGAAACGATGAACGCCGAGCTGGGACAGGCGATCACGGCTGCGGAATCGGCCAATCGCGCCAAGAGCAGTTTTTTGGCCACCATGAGCCATGAGATCCGGACGCCCATGAACGGCGTGCTGGGAATGACGCAGGTCTTGCTGGATACCTTGCTTTCTGGCGAGCAGCGCGAGGCGGCGGAGACTATTAAGCAGTCCGCGGATTCCCTGCTGACGATCATCAACGACATCCTGGACTTCTCCAAGATTGAGGCGGGAAATGTGGAGCTGGAGACTACCAGCTTCCAGTTGCGCGATTTAGTAGACGGGGTGGTACGGCTGCTGAGCCCGCGCGCGCGAAGCGCCGAGCTGCGGTTGTTCGCCGATCCATTTCCCGACTGTTCCGTGCTCGGGGATCCCACGCGGCTGCGGCAAGTGTTGATTAACCTGGTGGGCAACGCCATCAAATTCACCGAGCAGGGTAGTGTCACTCTGAAGGTACAGCGCATGGGCCTGGAGCAGGATGAGGTTGTCCTGTGGCAGTTCTCGGTGGACGATACAGGCATCGGAATACCCCAGGAAAAACAAGACGCAATCTTTCGCGCCTTTACTCAGGCGGACGGCTCCATTTCGCGCCGGTTTGGAGGAACCGGATTGGGCCTGACGATTTCCGCGCGCCTGGTGGAAGCCATGGGCGGGCGCATCTGGGTAGAGTCCGAGGTGGGGCGGGGAACTGCGTTCCATTTCTCCGTGCCGTTGGGACTGGTTGCTGAAGCGCCGGCGGATGAGACGGCCGTCAAGCCTGGAGCGTCCGAGGAAGGATTGGACGCGCCTTTGCGTATCCTACTGGTAGAAGACAATCTGGTGAATCAAAGGGTGGCTGTCGCGATGCTCACCAAGCGCGGTCATCATGTCACAACTGCGCGTAACGGGCTGGAAGGCTTGAACGTCCTTAGGCGCGATTCCTTCGACCTGGCCCTCATGGACGTGCAGATGCCAGTGATGAACGGTTGGGAAGCTACGAAGGCGATTCGGGCCCGCGAGCATGGGTCCGCAAGGCATTTGCCGATTATCGCGATGACCGCGCATGCACTCCGGGAAGATATCGACCGTTGCCGGGCCGCCGGCATGGACGGCTACATTTCGAAGCCGTTCCAGATCGAAACACTCATCGCGGAACTGAGCCGCGTTCAGAAGCTGGCGTTTACATCGTGCTGATGCGGATGTAACGCTTGATGTCCGGAATGGACGCGATCACTCCCGCCACTACGGTCGCGACAACTAACATGGTCAGAACCTTTGAAAGCCGCATGTCAATTCCCCCCAAGCTCAGTCTAACAGGCTGCCCCGATTAAACCTCAGCCGTTCATTAGATGGACTTCCACCGGTATAGTTTCGATTGGCGATTGGATACAATACGCACGGTAGGAAACTGTGCAAGCGGCGACGCCCATCGAGGAGATCGACATACTTTGGCTGACGGCCGGTCTAAGCTGCGACGGTGACAGTATTGCCTTAACCGCAGCCACGCAGCCCAGCATCGAAGAGTTGGTGCTGGGGGCCATCCCCTGGATTCCCAAGGTTCGGCTGCATAATCCAGTTCTCGCCATGGAGAATGGCGACGAATTCCTCCGCCATTTTCGTCTAGCCGCGGAGAAAAAGCTGGGGCCATTTATCTTGGTGGTGGAAGGCTCCATCCCGGACGAAACGAATAAGAAAGAGGGCTACTGGGCTTCCTTTGGAACTGATCCCGCCACGGGGCAGCCAATTCCTACTTGCGACTGGATCGATCGTCTGGCACCCGAAGCTTGGGCCGTGGTGGCGGCCGGCACTTGTGCCGCTTACGGCGGAATCCACGCCATGCAGGGCAACCCGACCGATTGCATGGGCCTTCCCGACTACCTCGGTTGGAAATGGAAGTCGAAGGCCGGTATCCCGATCGTTTGCATTCCCGGTTGTCCTGTCCAGCCGGATAATCTTACGCAAACCATTCTGGAATTGCTTTACTTCGCCGCCGGCCGCGCGCCCATGTTCGAGTTGGACGACTCACTGCGCCCCGCAGCGCTATTCAGCCAGACGGTGCACGAAGGTTGTGATCGCGGCGGTTATTATGAGCAGGCGGAGTTCGCCGACGAATTAGGGTCGCGCCAATGCATTGTGAAACTGGGCTGTTGGGGCCCCGTCGTCCAGTGCAACGTGGGGAAGCGCGGCTGGATGGGAGGTATCGGCGGCTGTCCGAACGTGGGAGGAATCTGCATCGGTTGCACCATGCCCGGGTTCCCCGATAAGTTCATGCCGTTTATGGATCAACCGCCGGGTTCGCTGTTGTCCTCCAAGGCCGTCATGACTTACGGCAGAGCGATTCACGCGTTGCGGCGCTTCACTCAAGCTTCGCTCAATCGCGCACCGAGCTGGCGCTACAAACGGGACCATCCGCCCGGGAGCAAGCCATGAGCAGCCCCGCGGCCATCGCCGATGCGCAAGCCGTTCTGAGCGAGCTGGCCGGCATATTCTTTCAAAGCGCCGCTGCGGAGCGGGCGGAGGCCGAGGCGCCGTCGCTGAACGTGGAAGGGCGCTATCGAGCGATCGTCGAGCAGATACCGGCTGTCGTGTTCATGGCTTATCTCGACGAAGGCATCGGCGAAGCCTACGTGAGCCCTCAGATTGAAGCCACCCTGGGCTTCACTCAAACGGAATGGCTGGAAGATCCCATCCGCTGGTATCGGCAAATCCATCCCGACGACAAACAGCGCTGGAGCATGGAAGCAGCCGAAATGTTCTTCGCCGGCACTCCTCTGCGATCGGCTTACCGGGTGATGGCCCGCGACGGGCGCGTAATTTGGTTTCATTGTGAAGTGAAGATGATGCGCCGGGCAGACGGAAGGCCCTGGTTCATTCACGGAGTCGGCTTCGACATCAGCGAACTCAAGCGGACTGAGGCGGAGCTGCAGGAAGAGCGCGATGTGGTCTCCGCGATCCTCGAAACCGTCGGCGCGCTGGTGGTTGTGCTGGATCCTGGCGGACGCATTGTCCGATTCAACCGCGCCTGCGAGCGGACTACCGGGTATTCGTTCCGAGCGGTCGAAGGGCAGCGCGCGTGGGATCTCTTTCTCGCGCCGGAAGATCGCGACCGCTTCCAAGCCGGGTTTGATCGCCTGATCCGCGGCGCGCCGCCCAAAGAGGAAGAAAGCTACTGGCTCACTAGGGATGGCGACCGGCGGCTGATCCGTTGGTCTACCACGATTCTGTACGGCTCCGGCCACACGGTCCGGTACGTGATCGCGTCGGGAACCGATATCACCGAGCGCAAACTATTGGAGCGGACCATTCTGGACATCAGCGGCCGGGAACAGCGCCGTATTGGCCAGGATCTGCACGACGGTTTGGGGCAGCATCTTACCGGCATCGCATTTCTGAGCAAAGTGCAGGAGCAGAGGCTGGCGGAAAGATCGCGGCCGGAAGCCGCCGACGCCGCGAAAATTGTGGGTCTGGTGAATGACGCCATTCACAAAACCAGGGAGCTGGCGCGCGGCCTGCTCCCGGTTCAGTCCGACGCGGAGGGCCTGATGTCGGCATTGCAGCAGTTCTCGTCCGAAGTGGAAGACCTTTTTCAGGTCCGCTGCCGGTTCGAATGTGAAGATCCGGTACTGATTCCGGATGAAGCCGTCGCGAATCATCTGTATCGCATCGCCCAGGAAGCCGTGCACAATGCCATCAAGCACGGCAAGGCGACGAACATTGGGATCGTTCTCCGCGCGGGCAGCGACGAGGGAATCCTCTCCATCCGCGATGATGGATCCGGCATCGCCGATCCCGCCGGGAACCGCACCGGTATGGGCCTTCAGATTATGCGCTATCGAGTGAGTATGATCGGCGGAGCATTGGAAATTGCCCGCTGCGCGGATCAGGGGACGCTGGTCACCTGCGTATTTCCTAAGATGAGACTGGAGTGAACACTATGACCGTTAGCGCCCCCGTAGCTGTCAGGTCAACGGCCGCCGTCGCGTCCAAGCGCAAGGTCTTCATCGTCGACGATCATCCCATCGTGCGGGAAGGTCTCGCTCAGATGATCAACCGCGAGCCGGATCTCGCCGTGTGTGGCGATGCACGGGAGATGCAAGAGGCGCTGGCCTCCATCGAGGTCCACAAGCCCCACATCCTGATTGTCGACATTTCTCTCAACGGTCCCGACGGTCTGGACTTACTAAAGAACATCCGAGCCAAAGATCCGGGCCTTCCGGTCCTGATTCTCTCCATGCACGATGAATCCATTTATGCCGAGCGGGCGCTGCGCGCCGGCGCGAACGGTTACATCATGAAGCAAGAGGCCACCGAAAAGGTGCTGATCGCGCTGCGGCGGATACTCAACCGTGAGATCTACGTCAGTGATCGCGTGGCCGACAAAATGTTGCGCCGATTCGTAGGCGGAGGCCGGTCCGAAGCAGCCCAGGGTTCGCCGCTCGAAGCGTTGTCGGATCGGGAGCTCGAAGTGCTTCACTTGATCGGTGAGGGGCACGGAACGCGCCAGATCGCTCAAGAACTTCACCTGAGCATCAAGACCGTCGAATCTTACCAAAGTCATCTCAAAGAAAAACTCTCGCTGAAGAACTCCCGTGAGCTGATGCAATACGCCATCCAATCCGCCATCTGGGAAAAGGCGGAGTAACTGTAACTTCGGGCAAGTCGGGGCCGAGTTCAGAAACATTTTCAAGCAAGCCGAGTCCCATTCGACGGACGCCAAATCGGGGAATCCCTGATATTGCTTTCGGAAGAATCCCGCTAGAAGGCTCTCGCGGTCTGTGGCCTAATTGAAATGCCCAACGAGCGCCCGAGCGGCGCCCCAAGAAGGAGATCCGACCATGGCAGATGTCGTTCCATACGGGCGTGTCACTCAAAAACCTTCACCCGTCCCGGACATTCACGTTCTCTGGATGACGTCCGGTCTCTCCTGCGACGGCGATTCGGTTTCGATTACCGCCGCTATGCAGCCGAGCATCGAAGATGTCGTGATGGGAGCCATTCCCGGCCTTCCCAAGGTGCATGTCCACAATCCAGTCATTTCCTTTGAAGTGGGCGACGACTTTATCAAGTATTGGTATCTCGCTTGGGAAGGCAAGCTGGATCCCTTCGTTCTGGTAGTCGAGGGATCCATTCCCAACGAGAAGATCAAGAAAGAAGGATATTGGGCGGCCTTTGGCACGGACCCCAAAACCGGACAGCCCATTACGACCAACGAGTGGATCGACCGGCTGGCGCCCAAGGCTCTGGCCATTGTCGGCGCCGGCACCTGCGCTACCTACGGTGGAATCCACGGCATGCAGGGCAATCCCACGGGAGCCATGGGTTTGGCCGATTATCTCGGCTGGGACTGGCGCTCCAAGGCGGGTTTGCCGATTGTCAACGTTCCGGGCTGTCCGGTGCAGCCGGACAATTTCATGGAGACGCTGCTCTACCTTTTGTATCAAGTGGCCGGTCTCGCCCCGATGATTCCGCTCGACGATCAACTGCGCCCTGCCTGGCTCTTCCGCAACACGGTGCATGAAGGCTGCGATCGGGCGGGCTACTACGAGCAGGGCGACTTCGCGGAGCAGTACGGTTCACCCAAGTGCATTGTCAAGTTGGGCTGTTGGGGGCCGGTGGTCAACTGCAACGTTCCCAAGCGCGGCTGGATGGCGGGAATCGGCGGATGCCCCAACGTAGGCGGAATTTGCATCGGCTGCACCATGCCTGGCTTTCCCGACAAGTTCATGCCATTCATGGATGCGCCTCCGGGCTCGCACATATCCGCTGGAACGGTGGGTTTGTATGGACGCGCGGTGACGGCGTTGCGCGGCATCACGAATCACACCGTGAACAAAGAGCCCAAGTGGAGGCATCCACGCGCCGAGCTCACCACGGGCTATCAACCCAGATCTTATTGAATTTAGTAGTATTCATCCAAGATCGTAATATTAGAGGAATTGCGAATCTAAAAAGGGGCTAAATGAGCACCATCACAGCACCGACAACTGGCACACCCTCCAAGCCGCGCAACCTGGTGGAGATGAACTGGGACCCCATCACCCGAATCGTGGGCAGCCTCGGAATCTTCACCAAGATCGACTTTGAAAACCGGCAGGTGGCGGAGTGCTACAGCACTTCGTCGATCTTCCGGGGGTATAGCATTTTCATGAAGGGAAAAGATCCGCGCGACGCCCATTTC
>JBEKLB010000166.1:0-16744 GCA_050010415.1 Bryobacteraceae bacterium
AGAGGCGAAGGCCGAAGCAAAGGCAGTGGGCGCGGAAACCTCCAAGCTCCCTGCAAAAGTCCCTACAGTCAAGAAACGTGGTTCAACAGATTCCTTGTAAGTTATTTAAATTAAACGATAGGGCCCTTAGCTCAGCGGTTAGAGCAGCGGACTCATAATCCGTTGGTCGAAGGTTCAAATCCTTCAGGGCCCACCACACTCACAAGAGCGCAGGCCCCTCATGGCGATTCCCGACCCCCGTTTGCTGCTGTTCCCAGCGACATTTCTAGTGCACATCATGGAAGAGTGCTTCGCCGGCGAGCGCTTCTACCGCTGGATTCATCGGATTTCCGGCATCCGGCTCACGGCTGCCCAGTTCGTAGCGGTTAACGCGCTGGCGTGGATCGCGATGGCCTCTGCCGCCTTTACGGTTCCCCCGGAAAACTGGCTGTGGACCGCGATAGGATGCACCGTGCTGGTGAATGGCGTGCTCCATCTGGCCACCACCATTCTGACCCGCACCTACTCGCCGGGGGTGGTGAGCGGCGTGGTCCTCTGGATTCCTCTGGGCCTCTACTATGTGATGCAGGGAAACGCCATTTTGCCCCAGCGCGAATTATGGACGGCGTTATCGACGGGCGTGGCCATCCAGGCGGGGGTTTCCATGCTTGCCTTCGCGCTGGGTAAGAGTAACGAATGACAATCAGACGGGTGCCCGATCGCGGCAACTTACCGGCCCTCTCTAGCATCATTTATGCTAGAGATAATAGAATCATGCTACGTACCGTGCTCTCCCGGTTCCTGGTTAGCGGAATGTTAGCCTTCTCTCTCGGCGCGGCTGGGATGGAGGGCGCTTCCAATGTAGACGTTCCGGGCGTACCCAATTTCCACCAGGTGAATGAACATGTTTACCGCGGGGCGCAGCCTCATGGAGAGGGCTTTGCCGGTCTCGCCAAGATCGGCGTTAAGACCGTGATTGACCTGCGGGGGGAAAGATCGGAGCAGGCCGAAGTGGAGCGCACCGGCATGCACTACGTGCGCCTGGCGTGGAACGGTTACAAGGCCCCGTCGGATTCTCAAATGGCGACGGTACTCGGACTGTTGAATGACGATTCCGCGTGGCCCGTCTTCATCCATTGCAGACGCGGGGCAGACCGCACCGGCACCGCCATTGCCTGTTACCGGATCTCGCACGATCATTGGACGAACCAGCAGGCCCTGGCCGAGGCCAAAACATTCGGCATGAGTTCGCTGGAAGTTGCGATGCAGCACTTCATCTTAGCTTTCATAGCGCCCCCCATGGCCTCCAGTGCGGCCTCTGCTACTGTTTCGACCCCGGCCGTCGCGGCCCTCCCTTAATGCCGCTACGAACAGCTTTTGCCAGCGCGCTGCTGCTATCAGCCATGGTCCTTTTCGCGCAAGAATCAATGCTGCTGCCCGAGAACTCCGTGATGCGCGTCTCAGACCATGTCTACGCGATTATCGGCTTCCCCAACATTGGGATCGTAGTGGGAGACCGCGCCACCCTGGTGGTGGACACCGGAATCGGAGCGCGCAACGGCGCCATCGTGGTCAAACAGGCAGAGAAGCTCGCCAAGAAACCCAACTTATATCTCACCACCACGCACTTTCATCCCGAGCACGCCATGGGCGAACAAGCGTTTCCGCCGCGCACCGTCATCATTCGTCCGGCAGCTCAGCAAGCGGAGCTGGAGAAGCACGGCATCGAGCTCATGGATTTGTTCCGCGGCTTCTCGCCGCAAGCGAAAGAGCTGCTGGAGGATGTGAAGATGCGGACGCCCGACATCGTTTTCGATAAAGAGATCACCCTCGATCTGGGCGGCGTCAGCGCGCGCCTGTTCTGGCTGGGACCCGCGCATACGCAGGGCGACGAGCTGATTATGGTGGAACCGGACAGCCTGTTGCTCTCGGGCGATATCGTACAGGACAAGATTGTCCCGAACATGCCCAACGCCGATGCCAGCGTGAAGAACTGGCTGGCGATCCTGGATCAACTGGAGCCGCTCAAGCCGAGGTTTGTGGTGCCCGATCACGGCGCGCTGGGCGATGGATCGCTGATCGCGAAGGAGCGTGCATTTGTCTTGGAGCTACAATCGCGGTCGCTCGAATTGAAGCGCGAAGGCAAATCCGCCGACGAAGCCGCCACGATTGTAACCGCCGAGTTCAAGAAGAAGTATCCCGATTGGCAGACCATGGGGCCGGTGGCTAACGTCGTAAAACGTGTTTACGCCGAAAATCCATAAGTCTCAGAAGTGGAATCCGATCATCGCCGTTAAAGCTCTGGGCGAAACATAGTGCGTGCCGCTAAACGTAGAGATGAAATTGTAGAGGGCCTCTTTGTTCGTTAAGTTGACCACGCTCAGACGCGCGCTCCACTTGTATTTATCGCCGTGGAAGATGTTGTCGTGCCCGATGGCTGCATCGAAAAGATTGCGGGACGCAATGCGGGGCGGGTTGTGGTCGTTATTCTCCGTTCCGGCAGCCGGGATGCTCAGGTACTTCGACCCGTATTCGGAAGCCGGACAGAGGCTGTTCGGACTGATCGGCGTGGTGGGCGTCGCATACACGTTCCCGCAATAAAGCCCGGCCTGGAACTGCTGATCGGGTGTAAGTATGGAAGCGTCCACCACCGTATCGCTCCCATTCGGGCCATTGGCGCAATCGCCTCCGGCGCACGGCGCGGGACCAGCCACTTGTCCGCTGTCGAACCGCCAGTTGAAGCTGATCCACGGCATCGTTTTTCGCGGTTGATATTGTAAATGGGTGGTCTCGTTAAATCGCTCGTCGTGGTCGATACGGAACACGCCAAACCCGACTGGAGTGGAGCCAATCCCCGCCACTTGCGGGCTGAAAAAGCGCGCCGCTACGCTCGATGTCACCAGAAACGCCGTAAGCCCGTGGAAGTTGGGAACCGTGGCGCGGATGGCATAGCCGGGAATCTTCGAGCTCTGCCATTCAATCGGATACGTAATGGGCGTATTGCCCAGCACGCTGAAGTCGAAGGCCTTGTGAGTGTACTTCCAGATGTACTCGCCGTCGATCACCAGGTACTTGCCGAAGGCCTGCTGGAGTCCGGCATGAAACTCATTGCGGTGTCCGGGACTCAGCGCGGTAGTGGATATGCAAGCGCCACCGGGCACCGTGGTCTGAAACGCATTGATCACCGGGTTGAGGCATCCGTCGCTCGCCAGCACCAGGTTCTCGTTGAAGGGAGTTTCCATGGTCCGGGCATAAGACACGCGCAGCACCGTATGGGTGGGCTTCAAATTGTAAGCGACCCCGAGGCGCGGTTCTCCCTGCGCGGCATGGGTAAGGCCGTTGTATTTATCGAAGCGCAGACCGAGGTTGAAGGTCCAATTTTTGAGGGTGATTGCGTCCTGGATGTAGGCTGCAAATTCCTTGATGTCGGCATGACCATAGAATGCATATTCGCCGCTGGTGGAGCTCGGGCAGCCGTCGGACGATGGAAGCGGCGATGTCCGTGTGAGGTCGTAACACGCAAGCAGCGGAATGAAGTTTGGATTCGGCTGCAGCGCTCCCCCACAGTTGTTCGGATTCGTCAGGTTGGGGCTGGTATCGGGACTTCCGTTGGCGTTCAAACAAGGGGCGTTTGCGGTTGGATCCACCAGGCCGAGCGTCGCTCGCGAGTTGGAGATCGGGTGTGAGATCGGCGAAGGGGTTTGCGCTCGGGTAGTAATTGAATTGATCCTGTCGCACGAACGCGCCAAAGGTGAATACGCTGTTCGGATTGAGCAGACGCGTCCAGGTGGGGGCGATGTTGAAGGTACGAATTTGCGAACGCTGGTCCGCCGACCCGACCGGTAAACCATTGGGCCCCAGGCCACCGTTGTTTACAATCAATCCCGACCAAGCGGTCGCATTCTGCGCGTCATAGGAATTTGGCGTCTGGAACCAGGACCGCGTAAACCCGAGATTAATATTGATGCTGTCGGCATCGGAAGGCTTGAAATCGAGGCGGTCGAACGCGTTCTCTTCATTACCGTGGTCGTGGAAGACCTGATATTCCGGTCCATCCAGGAAACGGCCGGTATCCAAACCGCCCACCGAAATGAAGTTTCCCCACTTCTCTTGCCCGTAAGCAAGATCGAAGGCGCCATCGGAAGAGCCGAAGGTTCCATAAGAAGCCGTTACATCGCCGTGAGGCTGGTTCACTCCGAGACCGGAGCGCGTGGTCACAACCACCACCAGGCTGGTTTTCCCGCCGTACTCGGCAGGTGGAGCGCCCTCAATTACTTCCATGGACTGGACGGAATCCATCGGGATCTGGTTCGAGAAGACCTTGCTTTGCTGATCGGTAATGGGCTCGCCGTCCACGGAGAAGGAATTCGAGGCATGATCGCCCAGCCCGTGCATAAGACCATTGGAGTCGCCCGAAACGCCTGGCGTAGAGAGCGTCACCAGGGAACTGAGCGCCGAAGATGCGCTTTCGAGAGGCAGTTTGTCGAACAGTTCGCGATCTACGTCGGTGTGCGCCGTGGAATCGGTTTCCAGCAGATCGGCCGCTTCGGTGACCGTCACGGTGGAATTGGCCGCCCCGAGCGTCATCGCGACCTTAACGTCAATCGGTAGCGACGAACGAACGTTCACGTCCTGCTCACCGCCTTGAAATCCAGCGGCCGTCGCACTGAGGTGGTAGTTGTTGTAAGGGATGTTGGCGAATTCGAAGTTGCCCTGCGAATCGCTCTTGGTGCTTTTGTCGTAGCGGGAAACCGGATTCTGGAGTTCCACGGTAGCGCCGGGGACGGCGGCGCCTGACGGGTCGAGGATAGTGCCGTGGACGGTTCCCGAGTTGCCGCCACTCGATTGCGCGTAGAGCGCGACTGACGACGTAAAGCACAGGATCAAAAAGGCTGGGGAACGAGCGGGACCTCTCATATCCCTCGATTGTGGGTGCTCGGACGCTGGCTACCTACGACAATCCCATCAGTGGCCTGTTGCTGGCGATGAGTGAACTGGCTTTGACGGTAAGCGGACTTGCGTCACCAGGTGAGAAGTTCGCGTACGGTGCCCGCCTGCCGCTTGCTGGCGACGAACTCCTGATCGTTATTCATCGTAATCAACCATCGCTGGCTGCTCAACGCGCTCATCTTGCGCACATGATCCACGTTCACCAAGGCGTTGCGGTGAATGCGCCGGAAGCTCGAGTTCTTGAGGCGCAGTTCTAATTCCTTGAGAGTCTGCGTAGCCAGGAATTTTCGTTTCGCGGTGACAATCCAGACCAAATCGCCTTCAGCTTGGAACGCGTAGATCTCAGCCGCGCTCAGCAGGAAATACTCCTCGCCCACTTTGCCCACAATCCGGCGAGTGAGCGCGCTCGACGGCGCATCTGAAATCTCCTGCAATTGGCCGATCCGCTCCATCGCCTGGCGATCGGTTACGCGCCTGGCCCGCTCCACGGCTTGCGACAAACGTTCCTGTCCCACGGGCTTCAGCAAATAATCGATCGCACCGGCTTCGAAGGCCTGGAGAGCGTGCTGATCGTAAGCGGTTACGATCACGATCACAGGCACGTGCTTGCCGTGCTTCAACTGCCGCACAACCTCGAGGCCTCCCATGGCGGGCATCTGCAGATCGAGGAGCACCAGATCCGGCTGCTGCGCGCCGATTTTCTCGAGCGCCGCGGCTCCGTCGGCGGCTTCTCCAATTACCTCAACGTATTCAATCAGCTCCAGCTCTTCACGCAAAACCTTGCGCGCGATGGGTTCGTCATCGACAATCAATGTTTTCAGACGCATGCTGGAATTGCGAAACCCACGGTAGTCACCCCGTCTTCCACCTCGGTCTGAAAGCTGGATTCGTCGCCATAACAAAGCTCCAGCCGGCGGCGCACGTTGGCCAAGCCGATTCCTCCCTGGGCGCCGGCGGCCGTCAGCGCGATCGAGTCGCACTCGCCGGAGTTGGAAACGGTTACCGTCAGCACGTCCCGCCGGGAAGTAATGTCCAGGCGCACGAATCCTCCGCCGGTCCTGGGCGCCACTCCATGTTTCACCGCGTTCTCCACCAGCGGCTGTACCGAGAGCAAAGGAATGGTGGCGCGCAGAGCGGCGTCATCCACATTGATCTCGGTCCGCAGCTTGACGCCCAGCCGCAGTTGCTCAATCTCCAGATACGCGCGGACGATACGCAGCTCCTCCTCTATTTCGATCAACGTCCGGTCTGACCGCAACAGGTAACGGAACACGTCGGCCAGATTCAGCACTAAACGGCGGGCTTCGGCATTGCCGCGGTCGATGGTTCCATATAGCGTGTTGAGCGAATTAAAAAGGAAATGCGGATTGATCTGCGCCTGAAGAGCCTTCAACTCTGCTTGTGAAACCAGACCCTGCATCTGAACGCCGCGTAGTTGTTCGACGTGCTCCACTACCGCCGCGCCTAATCGCAGGAGCACCGCGAAATCCTCGCTCAAGTAGCGGCGCGCACCGTCCCGCGGGCCCAGCAGCAGGTAGCGGGCATCGCCGCGCGAAAAGCGCAGTGGAACCACCGCTTGCACCCAGGGCTGCGTCCAGGCATCGTCATCGTCGCCGAGCGGAGCGCGATCGGCCAGTTCAAAACGCGCGGACCGCACGAATCCCGCAATCACCTCCGCCGCCTGAACCAAATATTTGGATTCGTCCTGAGCGGCGCGAACCAACTTCTGAAGCTGTTCCAGTGCCTCATCGACGTTCGAGCGCAGGAAGATTACTTGCGTCAGCCAGCTTTGCACGCGGTTGCGAATGTACACGAACAGCGTAAGCAGTAGACACGCGCCTACGAACAGGAGCCCGGCTTCGAAAGGCTGGCTGAGTTTCGGGCCGAAATGCGTGGATTCGACGATACGAATGGACCCCAGCACCGCTGCAGCGGCCAGCGTAGCATTTACCACGAAGCGTAGGAAGGCGTCCAGCAACAGAAATCGATAGTTCTGCAAGAGCACAAACAGGGCCAGCGGTATACCTGCGTGGTGCAGCGCGATTTCCTTGGACCAGGCCTGATGCGCGTGCTCCGAGCTGAAGTGCGCAAACGAAATGGCGAACAGGAACAGCACCATCGCTCCCGCCAACCTCGACGTCGCCGCACCGTTCTTATTCCTCACTTCCAGGAACACCGAGATCGCGGTGAGAACGGCAAATCCCGCCGTCACGAGCAGCAGGGCGGCAAAATGGAGCCGTGTCGAACGGGTGATCAGGTCGGCTACGTGTAGCGCGATTGCCGCGAAGCTGAGAACATACCCGCCGAGCCATAACGGCCGGTGATGGCATCCAAGCGATATATGCAGCAACACCGCCGGAAGCAGGCTTAGTACCGAGAAACTGGCCGCGACAATGATATCGGCCGCCGATCCGCCCTGCCGTCCCACGCCCAGCGCCACCAGAGACCCGATGTTCCACAGGAACGCGAGGGCCGCCGCCAAGGCGGGCAGCCTGGTCCGTTCTTCCCGGTCTCGCCGCCAGTTCAACAGGAAGAAATACAAGAGCATCCCGAACAGCACTGCGCCCGCGCAGTGCCCGATGGTGTTCACCAGAACGGGTTCGTGGATACTAAGCCAATCCGGCATTCTCGCTCTAACGATATCGGATTTCCGCCGGCCGCGCGCGCCCATGCTTTGACCGCCGGCTGTCGAAAAGTCATGAGACTGGGGAGTTCCTACAGAGCCGAACGGACGAGTCCGACGGAAGGACTGAGCGGCATCTCGATGAAGACACTCCGCTTGTGGCGCTCGGGCGATGGAGGGCTGCAATGGCATCCGATCTGCATGGGATTACTCGTTGGGAGACGCGAAATGATTTGCAAACTAAGCTGCTCAATCTTCTTATTGGCGTCGGCACTCTTGGCGCAGCAGGCCCTCATGCCGGGAACACTAGCTTCCGCAGTGAATCCCGATTCCGGCGGCGAACCGTCTTCCACGCCTTTCAAGCCGGATTCCTCCAGCAGCAGCAACGCGCGGCAGCCCATTACCGCCAAACAGCGTGTCGACTGGGTGGTGAGCGGAACTATTGGTCCTCAAGCTCTGGTCGGTGAATTCTTTGGTGCTGGATGGGACACGGTTTTCGACCGCCCGAAGATCTATGGTCCGCATTGGGAGGGCTATGGGCAGCGCCTGGGCATGAGTGTGGCAGGCAACGCAGTGAGTAACACCATGGAAGCCGAGTTCGGCGCCATCTGGGGTGAGGACCCGCGTTACATCCGGGATGCAGGCGCGCCCTTCGGCCACCGGCTGGGCCACACCGTCAAGATGACCTTTATGGCAGAGAATCGCGATGGCAAAGAGACCCTGGCCTATGCCCGCTTCATTGCAATCCCTGGCAGTAACTTCATTTCTAACGCCTGGCGCGCCCCAGGAGACGATAGCGCGGGTAACGCCGCGGTTCGGACCGGGATCGGATTCCTGGGCCGCTGGGGCAACAATACATTCGACGAGTTTTGGCCGGACTTCAAGCACAAGTTGTTTCATAGAGACCGTTCAGCGCAATAGCGAAGCACTCGCCCGAGGCACTTGCCTTTATGATTGGTTAAATGACCAATCTGGAATTCACTCCGCTGGTCTTCGGGATCTCGGCGGTGGCAGGTTGCCTGGGTGCACTGACCGGGCTGGGCGGAGGGGTGGTGGTGACCCCCGCATTGACGCTGCTACTAGGCGTGGATATCAGATACGCTATCGGCGCCAGCTTGGTATCCGTGATTGCGACGTCCTCTGGCGCCGCCGCGGCGTTCGTGCGCGAAGGTTATTCCAACATCCGCATCGGGATGTTCCTGGAAATCGCCACCACGCTCGGAGCCCTGCTAGGAGCCTTTCTTGCCACGCGGACCCCCACTGCCGTTCTTTCCCTGATCTTCGGATTGGTGCTACTCCACGCGGCCTGGCAATCCAGCCGAGGACATCGGCATAGCGATCAGGCCCAGGCACCTGACGCCTTGGCCGGGCAGCTCAAATTGAACGGCTCCTATCCCGCCCCGGACGGTCCCCGCAAGTATCAAGTGAGTCACGTGAAAACCGGGTTCAGCTTGATGTTCGGCGCGGGCACGCTCTCTGGTCTGCTGGGAATCGGCTCAGGTGCGCTGAAAGTGATCGCCATGGATCAAGCCATGCACGTGCCTTTCAAGGTATCTACTACCACCAGTAACTTCATGATTGGCGTGACCGCCGCGGCCAGCGCGGGAATCTATTTGAGCCGTGGCTACATTGAGCCGGGGCTTGCGATGCCGGTGATGTTGGGCGTTCTGGCCGGTTCCATATTGGGCGCACGGCAGCTGATCGGAGCCAGGGTTCGGGTTCTACGCTGGATCTTCGCCGGCGTGGTAGGAGTGATGGCGCTCGAAATGATCGTCACCGGCGTGCGGGGGAAGCTGTGATGGTTTCCTGGACCGATCAGCGCCTGGAAGTGATCATCAGCGTGCTGTTGAGAACTGGCGTGACGATCGCGGCGACGGTAGTGTTGCTCGGAGGAATATGTTTTCTTTCCCGGCACGGTCAGGAGCAGGCCGAATATCACGTGTTCCATGCAACGGCGACTATTTATCGCAGTGTATCGGGCGTCATCCACAATGCGGGCCCGTCCAATTGTCCGGCCGTGATCCAGCTGGGGCTGCTGGTCTTGATCCTGACACCCGTGGCACGAGTCGCGTTCTCACTGGCGGGCTTTGCCATGGAGCGCGACCGGACTTATATGGCACTTACCGCGATCGTGTTGGGGATTTTAGTCTACAGCCTGGCTGGGGCGCACTAGAACAATTTCCCGATGGATCGCTGCAACTCCCGGAAAATCTGGTCGGGCGTCTTAGTGGCGTCGATGATCACGAAGTTGTAGCGTTTCGCCATGCGGTCCAGCGCATGAATCACGCGCGTCTGATACTTGACGAAACTGTCGTGCATGTCGGCGCCGAAGCGCATGTCCATGCCGCTCTCCCAATGATCGAAGGCGCCCCGGCCCAGCACCACGCGGGGCACCAGGTCGCGGACCTCGGCGCGCAAATAGTAAATGGCGTGCGGAACCAGCGCAAAGCTGGCCACCCGTTCGATCCATGGCCGGTCTTCGCCCCGCGCAATGGCGCGCGCCATGAGCGAAAAAATATAGCGGTCCGTCAGCACCACAAAGCCGGCGCGTAAGGCCGGGATAATCTCGTTCTCCAAACGATCGGCAAAATCGGTGGCGTAGAACAAGGTCATCGTGATGGGACCCAGCGTGTTGCCTTCCTTGGCCTGCGAAATACCTTTGCCGGCCAGCGCGCCGCGCGCCATGCCGGTGTCCAGCACCGCATGTCCCTGGTGCTCGAGCCACGTGCGAAGACGCGCCACTTGCGTCGACCGGCCCACTGAATCCGGGCCCTCGATCACAATCAGCTTGCCTTGCAGCTCATCGCGATCCACGCCGGCCAGTGATTCGCTATAGAACGCGAGCGGCTGTTTGAGCAGCATCCATGTCTCCCGCCGAAGCACGCATCACGCCGTTGCGCAGGCTTTCGCCCAGCTCTCGCATCACGATGTCGCGCATCTGTTGTTGCTGTTCTTCGATAGACCCCGTGGCGTCGATCACGTGAAAGCCCACTTCCTGGATCATGGCCTCGTATTCATCCAGGATGCGCCCCTGAAAAATCCGGAAGCTTTCCTCCACGTTTCGGCTGAGCCCCAAATCCATCCCCGCTTCGTAGAACTTGATGGCGTTGCGTCCGCCCAGAATGCGGCCGATGGCCACTTCGAGCGGCACGCGAAAGTAGAACGCCAGGTTGGGACGAAGAGCGAAGCGGTACAAGTTGCGTACCCATCGCCGGCTGACGCCGCGCACCACATCGCGCGCGAACGCGGTATACGCGTAGCGATCCGCGCAAACGATGGCGCCCGACTTTACCAGCGGCACGATGTAGCGTTCCAGCCGGTCCGCAAAATCGGTGGCGTGAATCAGGCTGAATGTCACCGGCGTGAACATGTTTTTCTTCTTGCCGCGCTTGGTGGTCTCGCGCACCAGCGGCGAGCTGTTCCATTCGCTGAATGCCACGGCAAAACATTGCGACCGCAGCCACTGGCTCAACAGCGAAAGCTGGGTCGACTTGCCGGAGCCATCAATGCCCTCCACCACAATCAGCTTGCCGCGATAGCGGTTGGGGACGAGCAGAGGCATATGGGGGAGGCGAACGAACATTATAACGTTTTGATGAATTTTCTGGAAATCCGTTAGCGCCTGCCGCGTGATAACTTGGCCTCAGGAGGTTTTGAGTGCGAAGCGCGCTGATCGCCTTGCTCGCCTGCCCGGCACTTTGGGCCCAGACACCAGTACCGGTATTGGTGCCGCTTACCACTTTGCACGACCATTACTTATTCAACCGCTCTTACAGCTACGACAGCCAGGACTACAGCGGGTTGCCCTGGCGGTTTTATTACGCCAATGTGGGTGCCAGCCCCACACCCACAACGCTCAGGACACGTTGCGCGCTGCAGCAGGTGAACGGGACGCCCTATGATCACGCGAACTTCGGATGGTTTCGATATCCGGTGCCGGGTGGTAACGGCGCTTGGCCGGCATACAACGGATCGGAGCCATTGGCTGTCCCCGGAGAATACCTGGAAACGGCGCAATTCGGTCCAATGGAGGGCGCCAACCCAGTGGGATTTGTCTTCAACGGCGAGTTTGCGGGAGAGACGCACCCTGCGTCGTCACCCACCCACGGCAATTCGCATTTTTTCATTGAAGCTGTGTACTTCACCGATCGGGAGTGCAGCGATGCGGGAACCGAATACGGTTTTTACCGTTACCCCGCGAACTCCGATTACGGCGATGCGCCGGCTAATTCTTTTACGTTCTACTACGCTAAATTCAGTAACTGCAACGATGACTACGGCTGCTGGGATATTGACGGCCATCAGGTTCAGGCAGTGGGTGCGTCGGTAAACATCTCTGCCGTGGCGCCCAACGCGGCCGGCACCTACCAGTACAAGTTCCAGGTGATCCGAAGCGGCGCGGATTTTAATGTCAGCCTGCTGGATCCTGATTCAGGGAGTCCGGTAGCGTGCCAATGGTCGTTTCCAACTGGCGCAGGATCTAGCGGACCTTGTCAATTCCCGGTTCCTATCGAGAGCTGGTTTCCTTCAGCGGATCAACTCGAGAGCGGCTACATTGTTGTCGCCACGCAATCCAGCCATTTGTATCCTGCCATGACGGGCGCTCCGTATCCGGAATGGTATGACTATACTTTTGGAAAGGCCGGCGCCCCACCGCCGACCAATGTGGTGCCGACCAGCGAGCCAAACGGAACCAAGTCCTGCCTCTATAATGGCGTGGGCTATGCGTGCTTGAACGCGCTGAGCCTCGACGTGTTGTACCAGTAGGTCCAAACTTTGTTCACTACAATTTTCGCAAGGATGATTTTGGCTAGGAATGAAAACCTCCACGATACTATGAGACTATGCCGCGTTACGCCGCCGTTGACATAGGCAGCAACTCCATACGCATGCAGGCGGCCGAAACAGGCGCGGGCATGGTCACCAAAATCCTGGCCGCGGAGCGGCAGGTCACTCGCCTGGGCGCGGGAGTGTTCCACGATGGCCGCATCACGGCCGATGCCATGGCGTTCGTCTGCGCCAATCTGGAGCGCATGGCGCAGATTTATCAGAAGCTGGACGTCATCGGCGTGCGCGCGGTGGCCACCAGCGCGGTGCGCGACGCGAGCAATCAGCAGGAGTTTCTGGAACGAGCGGCGAAGGCTCTGGGCTCACCTGTAGAAATTATTTCCGGACAGGAAGAAGCGCGGCTCATTCACCTGGGCGTGCTGGCTCGCTGGCCGCAGGCCGGCAAACGCGTCCTGATGGTGGACGTCGGAGGTGGCAGCGCCGAAGTGATCTTGTCTGAGCACGGAGTGCTGGCCGAAGCCTTTTCCAAGCCGCTGGGAGCGGTGCGGCTCACCGAGGTGTTCCTGCGATCCGATCCGCCCGGGCCTATCGATCTGCACCGCATGAACGAATACATCGACGAAAAACTGGTGGCGCCCCTGCGCAAGATCGGATCGGGGCCTTTCGATCGCGCCATTTCCACTTCGGCGACGGCGGCGGCAATTGTTTGCGCGGTCAACCGGGTGACTCGCGCGCGGCGCGAGGACGCAGACCGCCTGAAAGCTTCGGTGGCCCAAATCCGGAGATTCTATCGCGACGTTGCGGCGCTGGATATCGGCGGCCGCCGCAAGATTCAGGGTATCGGACCGAACCGCGCCGAACTGATCGTGGCCGGCGCTGCCGTCTTCCTGCGATTGCTGGAGCTGTTCAAACAGCCTGCCATGCACTATTCGGCGGCGGGCGTTCGAGACGGAATTATCGCTGACCTGGCTGCCCGGGGCGTGGGGCGGGAACTGAGCATGCTGAATCGCGATCAGCGCCGGGCGGTGGAGCTGATGGCGCGCCGCTACGGAGTGCAACTCCCACATGCGCGTAAAGTCGCGGAGCTGGCGCACCGGCTGTTCCAGGCGCTACAGCCCCTGCACCGGCTGGCCCCTGGCTTGGGTAAGCTGCTGGAGGCTGCGGCCTATTTGCACGACATTGGACACTTCGTCAGCGACACCAGCCACCATAAGCATTCCTACTATCTGGTCGTCAATTCAGACCTGCCCGGCTTCACGGACGCCGAGCGCCAGCTAATCGCCCTCTTATGTCGCTATCATAGGAAGGCTATGCCCACCCCCAGGCATTCCCCCTTCCAAACTATTGATCCCGAGTCGCGCCGTGCCATCACGATGCTGGTTCCCCTGCTGCGCATCGCGGATAGTTTAGATCGTAGCCACGAACAACGGGTTGCCGATCTACAGGTTCACTTTCGCAACGGAACTGTAACACTGGCGCTGGATTCAAAGCCCGATCCCGATCTCGAAATTTGGGCCGCCGAGCGCGTGGCCGATTCTTTTCGCGAGACCTACCAGACACAGCTCCAGCTGACGAAGGCTAAGGCATGACCGGCCCAGATCGCGCCGAAAAGAGTGGCATGCACGATTATGCCATCGAGCAGATGAACCGGATGCTGACCACGCTGGCGTTCCAGGTGCATCGCGCGGCCAAGAAACCGGGACCGGACGAGATACACGATCTGCGAGTGAGCATCCGGCGATTTTCGCAGGGCCTGCAACTATTCGCCGACTTCTTTCCCAAGTGGGAGATTAAGAAAATCCGCCGCATGCTCAAGCGCATGATGCAGGTCACGTCCTCTATTCGCGACCGCGACATCACGCTCGAGTTTCTAAGCGGACTGCAACATACCGCCCACAAACCGCGGTTGACAAAAGAACGCAGCACCTATCAGCGGCAGTTCGCCGAAATGGTGCGGCGCTGGAGCGCGCACGATTTTTCCGCCAAATGGCGGAACGGATTGTCGCTTCGCGGCATATGAAATTGAAACCATCGCAAAGCGCCGCGGAGAACGCCCGTGTAGTGTTGCCGAAGATGGCGCGCAAATATTTCGAAGCTGGGCGCAAGGCCATTGAGGGCAAGCGCCCGCCGGAGCAGCTACACCGGTTTCGCCTGGAAACCAAGCGTTTTCGCTATACGTTGGAGTTGTTTCGTCCACTCTACGGTCCGAATCTCGATCGCTATTTGAAAGCGCTGCGCCAATTGCAGGGAGCGCTGGGCAAGGTGAGCGATTATCAGGCCATCCAGCGCGTGCTGCCGGGTGATCATGAATTGCAGAAACACATTGAACACCATCTGAAGGGAAAAATAAAGGATCTGCGCCACACCTGGCGAGCCTTTGATTCCGAGGGCCAGCTCAAGCGCTGGCGCACCTATCTCGGCGCCGACCATTCCAAGCCGAGAGCCAAGCCCCCGGCCAGAGCGGCCTCCAGGAAGGTGGCTGTGAGAGCGGCGAGTTAACGTCGAAGTCCGCTAGAATGGTGAGGACACCCTTGCTGGGAGGTCGTCTAATGGTAAGACTGCAGACTCTGGATCTGCGTATCGGGGTTCGAGTCCCTGCCTCCCAGCCACTCCCGGAGCTCTTTAGCGGTTCATTTCGCTAGCGAGCGTTGTCGTGGTGCTCTGAATTGACGTAATGCCCAGCGTCATTATCGACGCAGGGAGGCATTTCGGCCAGGATATCCGGCTGCAGCGTCAGAGTGCGGGTAATGGTCCACGGTTTGACGAGAACCGTAGGATCGTCGGCCGTCATGGAATACTGAATCGTATCTCCTACCCGCCGCAGTCTTTCCACCACGTGCAATTTGGCGCTGTGAAAGAGGCCGTTGTCGCCGAGCCAGGTGTCGTCGGTTAAACGAGTGACGTCCACCACCAGCGTGTCGCCGTCCCAATGAGCCACCGAATCACCGTTATAGGTTGACTCTTCTTCTGGATCCGCGCTGTGATGGCCGTCTACTGGAATCACTCGCCAATGATTCCCCGTCAAATCCGCATAAAGGAACACCAGCTGTTTTGAAGTCTGAACGATTTCCTGCGGAGGGCCAATCCGCGGGACACCCGGAGGCATACAGTGCAAAGTGTGATCCTCTTTGACCTGGTTGTCATTCAGACGCTTTACCTTGGCTGCCAGCTCCGGCTTGTACTGAGGCTCTGGATCCGGCATCGCCTGCGGCGCAGGCGGACCTCCGGCTTTCGCGGTTGGTACACTTTGTCCAAAGTTTAGGGTGAAAGACTTGTCTCCCACCTTGGCTACCAATCCGTTGAAATAGTGATGCCAGACGCCGCTCAGATCGGGATGCCCATCCGCTACATGCGGCGTCGGCTTGGATGCCGCATCTGGATAGCGGGCGGCCTCGATAGCGTAGCTAGTGGCCGGAGGACCGTAATTCGGGGCTTGGCAAAATGCGTCAACAGCTGCCATTTGGATCGCCGCCCACCCCAGGCCAGCGACGGCCACGGCATGAATGCTCAGTCGGAAATTCATAATCGTCCTCTCCTTATTTCGCCGGATCGGGCGGCGTGCCGTCGCGAGGTGCGGTACCGCCTCCCAGATTATAGAAATGGCCATCGGGATAGCTCAGCTTCAGCAAGAAGCCGAAATCATCGGTCCCATCCTTGGCCGGGTAGGCAGTAATGGTAGCCTCGGAACCATCCAGCAACTTCGCTTTTGTGAGGCCACTACCTTTGAAGAATAATGGAGGTAGCGATTGCAGCCTCCAGGTGGTGACCTTTCCACTTTCATCTTTCACATCGAAGTAAACGAAAATGTGGGGATTTACCCAGTCTACTTTCGACACCACGCCCTTCAGCGTAACGATCTTGTCCGAGTTGAACTCGGCCGACACCGCGTGATGCGCCAGCAACGGCAATGCGAGTGCGAGCGTTGCGGCGGCGAGCGTCAGATTCTTCTTCGTTCTCATGCCTGATCTCTCCTTGGTGTCAACCGGGGCGACGGTGCCAACCGGGGGCGACGGATCCCGTCCCGGCTTCCGTGTCACTTAGGTATATCTTCCAGAGTTAACGGTGTCAAGGCCCGGCATTTTCTAATACCCATCCGCGGTGCCAATCAAGTTGATATGCTAATGATGAGTTTCGGTAAACCTCGGCACATACATCAACCATGAAGGCGCTAGCTTTTTCATTTCCCTTGCTGCTTTCCAGCCTGACAGTTTTCGGCCAAAATCCGTCGGAGCCGGCGGACAAGGCGCCCCCAGCGGTGGACGAAGCGTTACGCGCGCGAGTGACCAGATTCTACGACGCGTTTATTTCGGCCAAATTCAAAGACGCTTATCCCATGGTGGCTGACGATTCTCAAGACCAATTCTTCGAGATGCCGAAGCCACAGTACAAGAGCTGTGAGATAAC
>JBEKLB010000167.1:0-13146 GCA_050010415.1 Bryobacteraceae bacterium
ACTCAGGTGTTTGGCTGTTAACGGGGAAGGGCGATGGAAGCTTCAATGCGGCGGTACTAGCGGCGCCCCTGGCGGGTAGTGGTTGGAACATTGCGGCCACCGATTTCAATGGGGACGGCAAACTCGATCTCGCAGTAGGTCTGCACAATGCCGGCACGACTGGTAACGGTTTTGCGGTCCTTCTGGGTAACGGCAACGGCACTTTCCAAACGCCCCAGATGTTCAGCACGCCGAAAAAGCCGGCTTCACTCGCGGTCGGAAGTCTAACCAAAGGTGGTCCGCCGGGTATTGCAGCAGTCGGCTATGGCTCCGGCAACGAGGTTGATTTGTACTTTGGCAATGGCGCGGGAGGATTTTCCGGACCCAAACGGGTCAGCCTTCCTGGGGCTGGAATCGTCAACGGTCTTGTTATCGGCGATGTCAATGGAGACGGCCGTCCCGATCTGATAACTGCGAGCGGCTATGTAGCTTACGGGGAAGGCGCCGGCAACTTTAGCGCACCGGTGAGTTACGCCGTCGATTCGACTTATCAGCCAATGAACCTCGCGTTGGGCGACTTGCGGAATAACGGTTTAACAGATATTGTCACCAATGCTAAAGAAGTGGTTTCTGTGCTGCTGAACCAGAATAACAAGGGATTCGAAGATGGCGTCTGGACCAGCGTACCCGGGGGTGCGGGATGTGGTGTGAAGGGTGACTTCAATGGCGATGGTCATCCTGATCTAGCGGTCAACAACACAAGCGGGAGCACCTCACAAGGCATCGTCATTTTGCTCGGGACGGGTAAAGGTGACGCGCCTTTCACACTCGGCTCGATCATTACTTTAGGCGGCGCTGGATGCCTGGTTACTACCGATCTGAACGACGATGGAAAGCTTGATCTACTGGTGCCGGTTCAGGGAAATGTCTATGCATACCTGGGCAATGGTGACGGCACTTTTACCCTGGCCAGCATCACTCCGACACCGTCTAGCGGCTACATAGCGACTGGCGACTTCAATCATGACGGGAATGTGGATTTCGCGACGACGGGCAATCTAATCGCTTTGGGAAATGGGGATGGCACATTCCAGAATCCGACCGATATTGTCGCAAATCCGCCCTCGACCGGATTCTCAGGCATCGCCGCCGTGGATATTAACAATGATGGCTGGAAGGATCTGGTGCTGACCAACAATGGCTTACCGTACACCGATGCCTTCGTTCTCTTAAACAACCATAAGGGTGGTTTCACCCAGGTACCGACGAAGTTTGGCGAGGGCACTGCTCAGCCGATTCTGACGGACCTGAACGGCGATGGAAATCTGGACTTGGTTCTTGAGGAGCCAGATGGTGGCGCGGCAGTCCTATATCTTGGTAACGGGAAAGGCGAATTTACACTACAAACGACCTTTGCCGGAACTTTCCTCCTTACGCCCAGCCTGATCGGGGTGGCCGACGTAAATGGCGACGGCATCCCGGACGTGCTCAACTTGGCGTCCGATACGATGCAGGTTTATCTCGGCCAAGGGGGCGCGACTTACGCGACGCCATTCGCCATCGGAACCGGCCCTGCGCCTGGCTCTATCCTGGTAGGACATTTCCACGAACTATCGACTCCGGGCTTACCGGACATCGTCGTCCCGGATTTTTCGGGGGGCGTCATTGTGCTGACAAATTCGACCCAGTAGCCTTATTCCCTTGACACGTCCTCCAAAATTCGTTCCCATTACCATCCACCAACTTCCACGCCTCCCCCGTCCGCTTCCTCCCGCTTCAGCCGTAATCTGAACTTGATGCCTCTTTGTCCCCAAGCTCAGTCCCTTCGCCGCAAGTTCGCCCAAATTTGAAAATAAATGCGTCACCGCGCACAAAAAATCGTCACATCCGCCCGAGATCCTCCGCCCTCTCCGGACGCGTTCGTGGATCGCAAATGCTCGCCCGCGCCCGATGGTAGCCTAGGGAGGAATGTGCTTTTTGGAGTGTTGTTAGCAAGATGCCGAAGGTAGTGGTCACCGGTTCCTGCGGGCTCATTGGCTCGGAAGTTTCCCGATTCTTCGCCCGTCAGGGATTCCAGATTTACGGAATCGACGACAATCATCGCGCGGTTTTCTTCGGTCCCGAGGGCGACACCAGTTGGGTCCTCGATGGCCTGCGGAAGGAGATTCCCGGCTATCACCACGCGGCGCTCGATATCCGCGACCGCGAGGGCGTGCTCACCTTGCTGAGCGAAGTGCGTCCGGACTTGATCATCCACACCGCCGCGCAGCCTTCCCATGACCGCGCCGCCGCCATTCCATTTCTGGATTTCGAAGTCAACGCACTGGGAACGCTGCACCTTTTGGAAGCCGCCCGCCGAGCGTGTCCGGAATCGCCATTCATCCACATGTCGACCAATAAAGTCTATGGTGACCGGCCCAATGGCATTGCGATGCGGGAGCTGGCTACGCGCTTTGAGTATGACGATCCGGCGTTCGAGCACGGCATTCCGGAGGACCTCTCCATCGATCAGAGCACGCACTCCCTGATGGGCGCGTCCAAAACATCCGCCGACATCCTGGTTCAGGAATACGGTCGCTATTTCAACTTGCCCACCTGCTGCCTGCGCGGCGGCTGCCTCACCGGACCGAATCATTCCGGCGTCGAATTGCATGGCTTTTTGAGCTTCCTGATCAAGTGCAACGTCGAAGAGCGCGAATACAAGGTCTTCGGCTATAAGGGCAAGCAGGTTCGGGACAACATCCACTCGGAAGACGTGGCGCGTTTTATGTTCGAATTCTGGAAGGCGCCGCGGGTCGCCGAAGTCTACAATCTGGGCGGTGGCAAGGGCAACGCCTGCTCCATTCTTGAGGCTTTCAGCTTGGCTGGCGAGATCACCGGACGCGCCATGCGCTATCGCTATATGGACGAGAACCGGATTGGCGACCATATCTGCTACTACAGCGACCTGCGCAAGATGAAGCAGCATTATCCGGCGTGGGACATCACCCGGAGCCTGCCGAATATATTCGGGGAAATCGCCGCAAGTTGGCTGGCGAGGGCCAACAAGAGCACAGGGGCGATTGTTTGAAGATCCTCATCACCGGCATCTGCGGCTTCGTTGGAAGTTCGCTGGCCGAGGGGTTGCTCGAACGCCGCGAAGGCATCTCAATACTCGGCATCGACAACCTGATGCGGCCTGGGTCGGAGTTGAATCGCGCTCGCCTGCAGCAATTGGGTGTGGCGCTGGTGCATGGCGATATCCGCCTTCCGAGCGATTTGGAATCGCTACCGGCTGTGGATTGGGTGATCGACGCGGCAGCCAATCCGAGCGTCCTCGCAGGCACCCAAACTGGTTTTAGTAGCCGGCAACTGATCGAACACAATCTCGCGAGCGTGGTGAATGTGCTCGAATACGCCAAGGCGCACAAGGCAGGCTTGCTGCTGATGAGCACCAGCCGCGTTTATTCCATCCACGCACTGACGTCGCTGCCGCTCGGGTCCGACGGCGATGCATTTTGTCTGGACGAATCGGCTCATCTTCCCGAAGGCATGTCGAGCCGCGGCATCGGGGTGGATTTCTCCACGCGCGCTCCCATCTCGCTCTATGGCAGCACCAAGCTGGCTGCCGAAGCTCTGGCCCTCGAATATGGGGCCGCCTTCGACTTTCCGGTTTGGATCAACCGCTGCGGCGTGCTGGCTGGGGCGGGGCAGTTCGGAACGCCGGACCAGGGTGTTTTCTCCTATTGGATTCACGCCCACGCGCGCCGCCGCCCACTGCGATTCATCGGTTTCGATGGGACCGGCAAACAAACCAGAGACGTCTTTCATCCGCGCGACCTCACGGTTCTTGCGGACGCTCAGATCAGCAGCTCGCGCTCCAACGGGCAACGCATTTATTGCGTTGGAGGAGGCCGCGCGAACGCCATTTCGCTAGCGCGCTTGACAGCCTGGTGCGATCGCCGCTTCGGCCCGCACGCGCCAACCGCCGATACGCGCCCGCGGCCGTACGATATCCCCTGGGTGATCATGGATTCGAGCGATGCCGAACGCGATTTCGGATGGCGCATCGAATCCCCGCTCCCTAACATTCTCGAAGAGATCGCGCAGCATGCTGAAACTCATCCGAACTGGCTGGAGATCAGCGCTCCATGAAGCAGCCGCATCCCGAGCCCACCGAACCCATCCGCTTGCTCTCCGTTGTGATTCCGGCTCGGGATGAAGAGGGCCGCGTCGATGCGACGGTGGAGCATCTCTACGTGGAGCTGCGCCTGCACGGCATCCCACACGAGATTGTGGTCGTGGACGACGGCAGCGCGGACGGCACGTGGGAAGCGTTACAACAAGCTTTGAGCAGGGTGCCCACCCTGCGTCCGGTGCGGAACACCGGCGAGCACGGTTTCGGCCGGGCGGTCAGCTACGGCTTGGACCAATCCCGAGGCGACGCGATGGTAGTGATGATGGCGGATGAATCCGACGACTGCCGGGATGTGGTCCGCTATTGGGAAGTGCTCAACCAAGGCTGGGACGCGGTTTTCGGATCGCGCTTCGTGCGTGGCGGCGGCGTGGTGGATTATCCCCAACACAAACTGATTCTGAACCGCTTGGCAAACCTGTTTCTGAGGATCATTTTTCACGTTCCGTTTAACGATTTTACGAATGCCTTCAAGGCTTATCGTCGAAATGCGATAGAGGGCTGCCAGCCGTTTCTCTCTCCACACTTCAATTTAACGATCGAGATCCCGCTCAAAACTATCGTGCGCGGCTACTCCTGGACGGTCATCCCGATCACCTGGCGAAACCGCCGGTCGGGCGTCTCCAAGCTCAAGATCCGCGAGATGGGCAGCCGTTATTTATTCATCGCCTTGTATTGCTGGCTGGAGAAATACTTCTCGCGCGGCGACTATGTAGCTAAGAAAAAGGCCTCGAACCGTGGCGCACGGGCCTCCTAGCATCGCTGTTACGCGTCGGGCGGTTGACAATTCCAGGGCTTGAACTGTCCGTTCGAGACCACCTTTCGACAGATGGTGCTCGGAGGCGCGTCTCAGGATTTCGCAAACGCTTTCACTTCAATCGGATAAACGAGAGAGATCAGGCTGGCACGACGTTTGCACATCCGCGTGGAACATAGCGTTCCATTTCACCATCAAAGGAGCTTCCACCCCGTGGCTACTGCTACCAACCGAGTGAGTGAGCAAGCAGTTGAGGATAAGGCGATCCGTCCATTCCAAGTGAATGTTCCGGAAGCGGAACTTACTGAACTGCGCAGGCGTATCAACGCGACCAGGTGGCCTGAACGAGAAACAGTTTCAGATGCCACGCAGGGCGTCCAGCTCGCGACTACTCAGGCGCTGGCGCGCTATTGGGCGACAGAGTATGACTGGCGCAAGATCGAGGCAAAACTGAACGCCCTGCCACAGTTCCTGACCGAGATCGATGGACTGGACATTCATTTCATCCACGTCCGTTCGAAACACGAAAATGCGTTGCCGTTGATCGTTACGCACGGATGGCCCGGCTCAATCACCGAACAGATGAAGATCATCGATCCGCTGACTAATCCCACCGCACACGGCGGAAGTGCATCGGACGCGTTCGATGTCGTGATTCCGTCGATGCCCGGCTACGGATTTTCCGGCAAGCCCGCCACGACCGGGTGGGACCCCGCCCATATTGCACGTGCCTGGACCGTATTGATGAAGCGCCTTGGATACACGAAATTCGTGGCGCAAGGCGGCGATTGGGGTGCGGTGATCACCGAACAAATGGGCGTGCAGGCGCCTCCCGAACTGCTCGGCATTCACGTCAACATGCCTGGCGCGGTTCCGCCTGAAATTGACAGGGCGGCATCCACCGGTGCTCCAATGCCAGATGGTCTCTCACCCGAGGAAAAACTCGCTTTCGAGCGGCTGCAATTCGTCTACAGCAAAGGCGTCGCCTACGGCTACCAGATGGGGTTGCGACCGCAGACGTTGTACGGAATTGCGGATTCCCCCGTCGGGCTGGCCGCCTATTTTCTGGACCACGATGCGTGGAGCTACGCGCTGATCGCACGTGTCTTCGCCGGGGGGAGCGAAGGCCTCACACGCGACGATGTCCTCGACAACATCATGATCGCCTGGTTGACGAACACGGCGATTTCTGGAGCCCGTCTTTACTGGGAAAACAAACTCGGGTACTTCAGTGTCAAAGGCGTTTCCATCCCGGTTGCCGTAAGCTCCTTTCCGGACGAGATCGATCTATGCCCGCGCAGTTGGGCGGAGCGGGCGTATCCCAAACTGATCCATTACAACAAGCTCCCCAAGGGCGGTCACTTTGCGGCCTGGGAACAGCCGCAGCTTCTTTCAGAAGAGGTTCGCGCGGGCTTCCGGTCGCTGCGGTAGGTTCTTCACAAGACAAGAGAGGAATACGACATGCCTGACCCTTCGCAGTTCAAAATCGACCGCAGTTATCCGGGCGTGTGGACCATCACCTTCAGCAACCCGCCGATCAACATATTTGTTCCCGAAACGATCGTCGAATTGGGAGCGCTCATGACCGACCTGGAGGCGGACCGGTCCGTGAAGGTAGTGGTGTTCCAGGCGGCGAATCCGGAGTTTTTTATCGCCCATCTCGACGTAGCCAAGGCGGCGGCACGGCCGGAGACGCTGGGCCTTTGGCGCGATATTGTGCTGCGCCTCTCGTCCTCACCAGTTGTGAGCGTTTCAAAGATACGCGGGCGGACGCGCGGCATCGGTAACGAGTTCGTGCTGGCCTGCGACATGCGCTTCGCCAGCCGGCAAAGCGCCCTATTCGGGAATCCCGAGGTCGGCGTCGGATTGGTTCTCGGTGGCGGAGCGATGGAATGGCTCCCGCGTTTGGTCGGCCGATCGCGCGCTGGAGATCGTGCTCAGCGGCGACGATTTCGATGCCGATATCGCCGAGCGCTATGGCTGGGTAAACCGCACGCTGGACGATAAAGATCTCGACTCGTTTGTCGATGCACTCGTCCGGCGTCTGGCCTCGTTCGACCATGAAACGCTGGCCGCGGCGAAGGCCCAGGTCAATCGTTTCGGGAGGCCGACGGCTGCCGAGCTTCAGTCGAGCATCGACTTGTTCTTCCCGCTGCTGGCATTGCCCGGTGCGCAGGCGCGCCGTGCCAAGATTCGTGATATCGGTTACGGCGTTCCGAGCGACTTCGAATTGAACTTCGGCCGGTATCTGCCTGCGTTCGGGCGGGCGGACGACGATGACGCCAAGGCGCAGCCCGCCTGATCCCGGTGTGCAGAATTTGGTTACGCCCCGAACTGCCTCAGATGGTGGTCCAGATGTTTGTACATCAGGATGGCCCATTCCTGGGGCGTTAAGCGGCCGAAGAAGCTGTGCGGGTGCGCGGTGCAACTGTTCGGCCCGGCTGTGGAGAACCGGTCGATAAAGGCGATCAGGCGTTCCTTCTCTGCGGTAAGATTCCGGCCATCCTGAATCACTAGTTCGTTCACCGTCGGAGAATTCCTGCGCATCGGCTCGTCGTCGCGAAGCGCCATCGGCTTGATCGCCCACCCGATGGCAATCACCATCAACTTTCGTGGCGGCGTGATGTCCCCTAGCGCCATCTGGATTCCGCCTGAACAATGCGCGAGCGCCTGTGCCGGAGCCATCGTTCCCCACTGCCGCTGGCTGTCCGGCCGAAGCTGCGCAATCCGCCCTTTTACTTCCTCCACCCGCGCAGCCTCGAACAGGTTTTTCATGTGGAAAGTCTAACGCATGTCAGGCTTGCCTTTCAGCCCCGGTCGGGTCCATCAGCGCCTCATGCAGGCAGCGGGAGGCGCCTTCAGCGCGAGCCAACTCATCTTCACCGCCGATACCCGCCAGGATGGAGGCGGCCTGGAATGGCCTTTTCGCAATGAGTGAAGTTATGGGCCCCTTCATGGCGCTCGCATTATCCCGAATTGCCTGGAAGTCTTGACCTGCTATCGCAGTCGCGATTCCCTTTAACGAGGTCAGGCTTTGAGCGAGGGCCGAGACTTCCCGGTTATCTGTTGGATTATTTCCACTCGCCTGGCGGGGCTTTTCGAACACTTTTTCAGCGATGGAACCGGCGGCCGTAACTCTCGCAATAGCGTCCAGCAGTTCACGGGATCGAAACGGCTTTTCGTGTCCAGTATGTCGAGAGTGCTGGAATTGGAATCCGCCAGAAAAAGAGCCGTTCCATCGGGCGAAATCGCCACACTATGCGGTGAGTTTGGAAGCGCGTACGTATTAACGGTAGCGCCGGTCAGGGTACTCAGCACAAGGACCGAGGAGCCAGTCAGGTTGTATAAACAGCCACCATCCGGACTGTGTACGTGGACTTGTAAAACATCTCCAGCTCATGCCGTGGCGACAGGCTCACTTCTTGCGCATCCAAACGCTCCAGGTGAGCGGCCCTGCTTGCTCATCGGCTATGGGGCGCCCCGCCAACTTGAGGGCCAGCTTTATCTGGCCGTGATGGTAGCCTTCGTGCCAAATCAAGTGTTGGAGCAAGAGAATCGGGTGGTCGTAATGAAGGTCCAAGTCCCGGCGTGCCTCCACCCTGCTCTTTACCGCGTCCCGCACCGCCCTGGCGCTTTCATTCAGCGACTCGCCGATGCGACCAGGGTCAAGCTCGATCTTCCATTCTTCCTCGGGCACGTTTCCGGCGAACTCGGGCGCGTCCTCGAAGAGGAGCACCTGTCGGCCATAGTGGATGTGTGTGAACAGCTGCGCAATGGATGGGCCACCCTCCATCGCCTTGATCGCCAGCCCGCCTGCCGGCAGAGCGTGAAGCACATTGAGCAGAATGGTGTTGTTTCTGTCCCAGGAGTCTAATAGAGCCTCAAGCAAGCTTTGTTCATTTGTGTCGAGCATATGCGAATCAGAGTATCATGTTCGCCTTATCTTCGCCTATACTGGAAGGCGTGCCCTCCCGCTCCTGTCGCGTCTCATTCACCGATTCGGAAGGTATCGAGCATTCCGTTCAGGTTCCGGCCGAGAGTCTCTACGAAGCCGCCGTAGAGGCTATGGCCTCATTTCGCCGGAGTGTTCTCGCGGAAATGCCGCTTGGGTCAGCGACGCGGTTGACGATCCGCGTCAAGGCGCCAGAGGAAGAACACACGATCACAATCGGCAAGGTGCTGGCCTGGCTCGACGGCGTCGCAACGAGTCCTAACGAAAAGTTGAAAAAGAATCGTCTGAAAGAGCGGCTGAGGTTATGAGGTATCTCGATCCGACCCGCGCGCACGCGCGTTAAGCTTAGAAGATTCCTGGATGCACAGCCGCACGAAAGGCAAAGAAGATGAAAAAGACAATCGCGTGGTCCATCCTTCTGGTATTGGGCCAGGTCCAGAGCACGTCGCGTGCTCAGTCCCAGAATGATATTGCTAAGCAGTTTGCAGGCATGTGGCGGCTGGTATCTAATCCGCAACGCCTCACTGACGGAACTACTCGCGAGGGACCAAACAGCGTCGGATACAGTTTTTTTGACGCCAATGCGGGTCGCATGTGCTTCCTCAGCATGAATCCGAAGCGGCCCCAATGGAAGTCGGAGTCCACGCCTACAGCGGAAGAAGGACTATCCGCGATCAAGGGATTCGGCGCTTACTGTGCCACCATCGAGATCCACGCGAACGAGGGCTTTATGGTCCGCCACTACGAAATCAATCAAACCCCTAATGCAGTGGGCAGAGCGACCAAGAGATGGTATACCTTTCAAGGGACGGACCGGATGTCATTGCGGGTGGATGCTTCCGAGCTCAACCCGCCCGTCGTTGAGAACACGTTTGTCTGGGAGCGAGTGAAATAATATTCTACGGCAGCACCTGGAAGGAAACGTTGCTCGAAAGCGTGCCGCTGGGTATTACCACCTGGATCATGCCGGTTGTCGCGCCGATGGGGACGGTGGTAGTGATCTGGGCGCTCGAAACCACCGTGAAGGCGGCTGCTGTCCCATTAAAGGTGACGCTGGTGGCACCGGTCAGATCGCTTCCCAGAATTTTGACAGCTTCTGCCACAAGGCCGGCGACGGGCAGTGTCGTAATAAACGGGTTCAGGCCGACCGACAAGCTGAATACCGTGCCGCAGCCGTTTTGGCAGGCGGTGCTGGTCCCACCCAGACTGGTTGTTCCATAGAGTTCCCCATTGGTGTCCTGGACCAGGGTAGCGGTGGGCTGTTCTCCTTCAGTAGTAAAGGAGTAGATCGTTCCAAATGAGCCGCCGGTGGTGATTTTGTAGATGGTCCCGCCTTCTGTCATTGGGTCCCCACCAGATGGGACGGTGCCGTAGAGGTTTCCGTCGGTGGCCTGAATCAGACCCGCGACGGGATTGTATCCATCCGTGCAGGGTGTTTGCGCGCAGAAGCTGTAGAGCGTAGTCAGCTTGCCGCCCGATGTGATTTCGAAAACCGTTCCGAGATTGTTGATGCCCCCGCCGAACGTGGTTGTGCCATAGAAGTCGCCATTAGTAGCCTGAACCAGAGCAGACTCGGGATTTGAACCGTCTGCGCATCCCTTTCGGGAGCAGAAGCTGTGCAATGTCGTCAGAGTGCCGCTCGGGGTGAGCTTGAAGACGGTGCCCTCGCCGTGAGCGCCGCCGGCCGTGGTTGTCCCATAGAAGTCTCCATTGGTGGCTTGTATTAATCCCGCGTGGGGCGCCGATCCGTCCGTACAGTTTGTCTGGGAGCAAAAGCGGTACACAGTAGTCAGCGTACCGCTCGGGGTGATTTTGAAGATGGTGCCAGAGCCCCCGGCCCCGATACCAGATCCGCCGCCGGCCGTTGTCCCGTACAAGTCTCCATTGCTGGCTTGGATCAGACCCGCAGAGGGATTTGCGCCATCCGTGCAGCCTGGCGAGCAGAAGCTGTAGAGAGTGGTTAACGAACCACTCGGCGTGATTTTGAAGACCGTTCCTGAACCGTACATCCCGCCCTGCTGCGTTGTCCCGTAGAGGTACCCGTTGGTGGCCTGTACCAGCCCCGCCAGAGGGTTTGAGCCGTCTGCGCAATTTGCCAGGGAGCAGAAGTTGTACACCGTGGTCAGCACGCCACGCGGGGTCATCTTGAAGATCGTCCCCGAGCTGTTGAGCCCGCCGCCTCCGGTCGTTCCGTAGAGGTCCCCATTTGTGGCCTGAACCAGGCCCGCCTGAGGGCCGGCGCCGTCCGTGAAATCAAAGCTCGCCAGCGATTTGAAAGTCTGCGCAGGCAGCGACACTGCCGTCATTGCGCACAGTACGAAAACAGCGTATGCGCTCTCCCCCCACACTTTGCCCGATGCTTTAACGGTACGTATCATCCATGCGCTCCCGATCTTAGGCCAGCTATCGGCCTTTGGCGTTCTAAGACAAGGGAGATCAGGCGAGCTGACTTAGTTCAGGTCGTCTGCGGTTGAGCAGGAGCGCTCAGACGCGAGGATTATGAGCTAAGAACAATTGTTTGTCAACTCTTTTGTTCGGTTCTGTCCGTCTGGTGACCGCACGAGCATCGGCAAGCCAAGGTAATCCCATTTATTGCGGATCGACGTTAGCCAATTGTGGTGTTCTTTTACTGAGCTGGGTCCGCCGTGCCATCTGACCACCAGCCCGCTGGAACCATGAATACGTCGATCGGTTCCGGAGCGCCATGGAACTGCGGATTCAGCATGACGGGAGACTTGGACAGATCCGCACCCCAAACGGCACCGTCCATGAGCGGAGTGTAAAACATCAGGTGAGCCATCCAGTTGTGGTGACCGTCATCGCTAAGGTACTGGTCCTTCGACATCATGTAGGACATGGCCCCAGGCTCCAGGGGCGGCAGTTTTTGCTTGATGAAGGTCTTGATGCCGTCGATGATCTGAGCTTTGGATTGACCGGCCAATACCATTTCCGTTCTTTTGTAGGTCATCGGCAGGATGGAGCGGGCAGCCGGCGGATTGAAGCAGACCGGACCTCGAATTTTAGGGTTCCAAAAATTAGCCGACGATTCACCATCGAATGGGCCCATCCATCCGCGCTCCACGACGCATACGAAACCATTCTTGCCCTCGACGGCGGTTTCATAACCATGCGGCCCAAGAACCAGAACCTTTGCATCGCGGGATATGGAGTCCGGAGCCGCACTTCGTGCCAAGGCTATCTCGGCTTTTCGATCCGGCATCATGTACTCGCTGAGCTTGGCCATGCTGGAATACGGGGTTTTGGATTGTGCTTGCATTTGCGAGCTCGCGCCCAGCGCAACGGCAAGCACGGAGCTCGTTAATCCGATTATCTTGGATGTCGTTCGGATCATTTATTCCCCTTTCAGAGCGAATCGTGGGACCATTCTACTCGCAAACAGTATTCACTTTATCACCAGAACAAAAACGGATGCCTGGCACAAGCCACGCTGCCTGAATCAAAAAATGAACTTCAACGCCAACTGCCCCACGCGGGCCGGCATAGTCTGGGTGAGAATTCCGCCCGTGTTCCAGGTCGCGTCCGTGGTCGAAGTGGGGTGGAGGAAATTCGAATGGTTCAAGATGTTGAAATACTCGCCGCGAACCTGGAGCATGCGTTTTTCACCGAGCTGGAACTTCTTGAACAGCGAAAAATCCAGATCGGTGAGTCCGGGGCCAGCGATAATATTGCGGCCGGAATTTCCGTATTGCTCGGGCGGTGGATCGGAGAATGCCGCCGGATCGAACCATTGATCGATGCTTTGGTGAAACCCAGCTGGGAAGGGATTGCCAATCAATTCGGCGCGGAGCCCGCCCGACGAGCAGCCACATTGCGCACTGGACGTTGCGTACACCGAGAACGGCAGCCCGCTTTGCGCGGTAAGAATACCATTGACCTGCCATCCTGCAACCAAACCGTCCACCACCCGATTCCATTGCCCACCGATCGCCTGACCGCGTCCGAACGGAAGGTTATAGTTAAATGCCGCAACAAACTTGTTCTTGACATCGAATGAAGACAGAGCGCGAATCGGCGTTCCAGTCAAATGGGTCCTGCACAAAACCAGAAGAATTGGAATCGCCTCCGCCGGTCACCGGACTGCCGCTCATGTTGTCGATGGATTTCGAAAAAGTGTACGTGGAAAGGGCTCGGCAACCAGCGCCTGCCCCCATTGAGCCCGTTGAGCGTAGAGGCGAGGACTGCCCCCATTAATGGCCTAGTAGAGCCGGCCTGTTTGATGGTGGGTTCTCATGGTGGCCGAGGTGGGGGTCGGAGCTTGACAGG
>JBEKLB010000168.1:0-13010 GCA_050010415.1 Bryobacteraceae bacterium
CCTGGAATTGCCCATAGTGCCGGACAACGTTGACGATGGTGAGGATCAGCAGCAGCGCCGAACCTGGAGCCAGAAAATAGTGAAACGGCGGATGAAACCGCTTGTGATTCGCGAAAGTCTGTGGCGTTTTCTCAGCCATGGGTCCCTCCCTGCGAACAAAGCGCAAAGGCGGCATGTTTCTTTGACTTTGCTTTGTTTCGCTTTGTATCATCATACTTCCAACACGGTTGCATGCAGGAATTTTTCCGATGGTCCTCGTGGACAAGAAATAAGGAGAGGTAGCGATGAAGCTTCCATCGAAACGACTGGTGATGTATAGCAGTGCCGTCGCATTGCTGGGCGCCGCGGTGCCCTTCGGAGGTGTTGCCTTCGGGCAGGCCAAGCCGCAGATGGCCGACGACGTTTTCAAGAACATAAAAGTGCTGAAAGGTTTGACCGTCGACGAGTTCATGGGAACCATGGGCCTCTTCTCGGCCGCTTTGAACGTCTGCTGTGGCGACTGCCACGTCGGCGCCGGCGGCTCCAATCCGCAGTGGGATAAGGACCCTCCGCGGAAACTGGTGGCGCGCCACATGGTGGAAGTGATGAACAAGGTCAATAAGGACAACTTCGGCGGCCGCCAGGTGGTGACTTGCTGGACTTGCCATCGCGGCACCACTCCGCCGGCCACCACGCCAGCCATCGATGCCATTTACAGCGATCCGGTTCCCATGCCGGCCGACGTTCTTCCGCAGGCTTCGGCTGGCGCCGTGGTGCCTTCGGCGGATGTGATTTTCCAGAAATACATCCAGGCTTTGGGCGGAGACGCCGCGCTTTCGAAGCTGACCAGCTACGCGGGCACGGGAACCAGCACCACCTTCGGAGCCGATCAGATCAACAAGGCCGAGATCTTTGCGAAGGGGCCGGATAAATACGTCACTATCGTGCATCAAAAGGAAGGGGACATGGTCCGAACTTATGATGGCCACGACGCGTGGGTTGTTTTGCCCCTCACGGTGACGGGCGAATATCAACTGACCGCCAGCGCGGCGGAAGGCGGCAAGCTCGACGGTGAACTGGCGTTTCCAGGCAACATCAAGTCGTTTTTCAATACCTGGCGAGTGAGCTATCCGGCCAATATCGATGGTCACGACGTCAACGTCGTCCAGGGCAGCGGTCCGCTCGGTTTTATAGCAACGTTTTATTTCGACAAGCAAACCAATCTGTTGCTCCGGATGGTCCGCTACGCCAATTCAGCGGTGGGCCGCGTCCCTACCCAAATCGATTTCTCCGACTATCGCCCCGTGGCGGGCGTAATGATGCCCTTCAAACGGACCTACGGATGGGTGAGCGGCCGCGAGGAGTACACGCTGACCGACATAAAGCCGAACGTAGCCATGGACGACGCGAAGTTCGTGAAACCACCCACGCCGGCGAAATAGACGCGACAAATCATTGCGCATCAAATCATTGCGCATCAAAATCAACGCGCAAGGCCCAATGCCGTAGGGTGCTTGGGCTGATAGAGGCCGACAACGCCTCCTCCGGGAAGCTGGATCCTGGTGATCGAACCCCAGCGTTCTTCGTGCACGTTGGAACACTGGACGCCCTTTTCTCCGAGTGCGGAAATCTCGGCTTTTAGATCGTCACACAAGAAGTAAAGTTCGTGCCGGCCATTCTCCTCGGCGGGATGAACCGCCGCTTCCGAGGGAGGCAGCGCAAAGATCAACCAACCATGGCCGGCGTCGACGGATGAAAATCCAAGAACGTCCCGCAAAAATGCGCGATCGGCCGCCGCGTCTTTGCTGTAAATGATCACATGCGCGCCAAAGATCATGAGCTCCGTGTCCTTTCTCGCTCCGACGATCTTCCCATAGGCTGCATCACCTGGTGCAACTCGCGCGGTGCAACTCGCGCGGCCTTTCAGGGCGCGGGGGCAGAGAATCGGTTGAATTCATTGCCCCAAATGTGCTACGGTTACTGCTTTGGGACACCAGTTTTGGGGCGTGCTGTAGCTATCGGAAGGCGCCCTTCTCGCAGTCTGTAAGTTCCCTTCTTAAAATAATGGAATCGACGTTACACGACCTGGGTCAACTCCTGCTAAAAGCGATCCCGACGCTTTTCCTTTTGTTGGTCGTTCATTTGTACCTGAAGCGGATGTTCTTCCGCCCCATGGCGGATGTGCTGGCCAAGCGCCGTGCCGCTACCGAGGGGCTGCGCGAATCGGCCGACGCGATGCGCGCCAAAGCGGGCGAACAAACCAAGTCCATCGAAGATCAATTGCGCCAGGCGCGCGAATCGATCTATCAGGAGCAGGAAGAGGCCCGCCGTGGTTGGATAACGGACCAAAGCGCTCAATTGGACAAAGCCCGGCAACAAGGCCGCGAACTCATCCAGCAATCCAAATTTCAACTCGACGACGAAGCCGCCGTCGCGAAAAACCAGTTGGCTGAAACGTCCGATGCGCTGGCCGATCAGATCGCGAATGCATTGCTCGAAAGGAAGCCGGCCTGATGCGCAGAGCAACTCTCACCATCGCGCTCGGGTTGGCGTTTGCGTGCTACGCGTTGCCGCAGGAAGCGCCCTCCAACACAGCCGCCAACGAAGGCGGGCAGGGCGATAGCATGATCTGGTGGAAGTTAGCCAACTTTGCGATTCTGGCCGCAGGGCTCGGATACCTGATCGGCAAGAACGTCCCACCGCTGTTTCGAAAACAGTCCGACGAAATCACGAGCGCCCTGGCGGAGGCCGCGAAGATTAAGCAGGAAGCTGCGGCGTACGCATCGAGCGTGGAGGCGCGGCTGGCCAACCTGCAAGAAGAAATCGAGCAGCTGCGCGCAACGGCCCACGCTGAAATGACCGCCGAAAGCGAGCGAGTACGGCGCGAGACGGAGCATCACCTGCAAAGAATCGGGGAGCAATCCGCGCAGGAAGTGGCGCTGATGACGCGTGGCGCCAAGGACGAGCTGCGTAAATACGCCGCGGAACTGGCAATCGGCTTGGCCGAGCAGCGCATTCGTTCGCGCATGAATCCAGCCACGCAGGAAAAGCTCGCGAACGGATTCTTGAGCGATTTGCATCGGCGGACGGCGAACTGACATGGCCTCTGCCGTCGCCAACCGCTACGCTCGCGCCCTGGTCGATATTGTCATGGCGCCCGGCTCACCCTTGAGGCCGGAAGACGCTGTTACTCAACTGGCCGCGATCCAAGCCGTCATTCACGAATCGCCCGAACTGCAAATAGCGCTGGCGACACCAGCCATTCAAAATTCGCGCAAGCGCGCCGTTATGGCCAAATTGCTGGAGCGAATCGGCGGATCGCCTCTGATCCGGAACTTCGTATACGTGGTCATCGATCATCGCCGCATCGGCGTGATCGGCGAGATTCGGGAAGCCTTCGAGCTGCAACTCGACGAACGCCTGGGTTTCGTGCGCGCGGAGGTATCGTCGGCCGCGCCACTCAATGCGCCGCTGAGTGCGGGCCTGGAATCGGAGCTCTCGAAGCTGACAGGGAAGCGCATGCGCCTGCGATTTGACGTGGATCCGGCGCTGCTCGGCGGAGTGGTCGCGCGCATCGGATCGACGGTGTACGACGGGTCAGTCCGCGGCGAGCTCAGGGAATTGGGGAAGAAGTTGGCCTCTCAATAGGGCGGCCGAAATAGGGGATGAAATTGATTTATGGCTCAGATCCAAGCTGATGAAATCGCGCGCCTGCTGCGTGGCGAAATTGAGCACTATGAAAAGGCTGTCAGTGTTTCCGAAACCGGATCGGTGATCTCGGTTGGCGACGGCATCGCCCGTGTTTACGGCCTCGAGAACGTCATGTCCGGCGAAATGGTGGAATTCCCGCACGGCGTCACCGGCATCGCTCTCAATCTGGAAGAGGACCAGGTGGGAACCGTGCTGCTGGGCGAATATCAGGCCATCAAGGAAGGCGACGAAGTCCGCCGCACCGGCAAAATCATGTCCGTTCCGGTGGGTGAGGCGTTGGTGGGCCGCGTGGTGAACGGGCTGGGCGCGCCCATCGACGGCAAGGGACCCATCGCCACCAGCGAGACCCGGCCGGTGGAAGCCATCGCTCCCGGCGTGGTGGACCGCCGCTCGGTGAAAGAGCCGCTGCAAACCGGCGTCAAAGCCATCGACTCCATGATTCCGATCGGCCGCGGCCAGCGCGAGCTGATCATCGGCGACCGCCAGACCGGCAAAACCGCCGTCGCGCTGGACACCATCATCAATCAGAAGGGTGGCGACGTGATTTGCATCTACGTCGCAATCGGCCAGAAGCGCTCTACCGTCGCGCAGGTGGTCAAGACGCTGGAAGATTATGGCGCCATGGACTACACCATCGTGGTGGCCGCTACGGCTTCCGATCCGGCGCCGATGCAATACATCGCGCCCTACGCCGGATGCGCGATGGGCGAGTTTTTCCGCGACTCTAAGCGCCACGCGCTCTGCATCTACGACGATCTTTCCAAGCACGCCGCGGCGTATCGCGAAATTTCGCTGCTACTGCGCCGCCCTCCGGGACGCGAAGCCTATCCGGGCGATGTGTTTTACCTCCACAGCCGGTTGCTCGAGCGCGCCGCCAAGTTGAACGACGAAAAGGGCGGGGGATCGCTGACCGCTCTGCCTATCATTGAAACGCAGGCCGGAGACATTTCCGCTTATATTCCGACCAACGTGATTTCCATCACCGACGGCCAGATCTTCCTGCTGGCCGATCTGTTCAACTCCGACGTGCGTCCCGCCATCGACGTGGGCCTTTCGGTGAGCCGGGTGGGCGGAAGCGCGCAGATCAAGGCGATGCGCCAGGTGGCCGGCTCCCTGCGCCTGGATCTGGCGCAATATCGCGAGCTGGCGGCCTTCGCGCTGTTCGGCTCCGAGCTCGACAAGGCGTCGCAACAGCAATTGGGTCGCGGCAAGCGGTTGATCGAAATCTTGAAGCAACCGCAATATAAACCGGTCCCAGTGGAAAAGCAGGTGGTGATCGTCTTCGCCGGTACCAGCGGCATGCTGGACGACCTGGCGGTCGAGCAGATCCGTCCTTTCGAAGCCGAATTGAATCGTTTTCTGGACTCCTCCCAAACCGCGCTGCTGCAGGAAATTCGCGAGAAGAAGGCGCTGGACGACCAGCTGAAAGCCAAACTGAACACCGTTCTCAAGGAGTTCAAGGCGCGCTTCGTTGCCCAGCATAAAGAGGCCCTCGTCACGGCCTAGCCCATGCCCAGCCTGATCGATTTACGCCGGCGCATACGCTCGGTAAAGAACACGCAGCAGATCACCAAGGCCATGAAAGTGGTCTCGGCGGCCAAGCTGCGGCGCGCACAGGATCGCGTGATCGCCGCTCGCCCCTATGCCCAGATCATCCAGCGCATGCTGTCGAACGTGGCGCAAGCCGCGGCCGAGCAGCACGCCGATGAGGAGATCGAGCTGCTGGCTCGCCGGCCCGAGAAGCGAATTCTACTGCTGGTGATCACCGCCGACCGCGGTCTGGCCGGGGCATTCAACTCCAACGTCATCCGCCTGGCGCAAAAGTTTATCGCCGAGCATCGCGAGGCGGAGATCCGTTTGGAGCTGATCGGGCGCAAAGGCCGCGATTTTTTTAAGCGCCGGCACTCCAATATCTCAGGCGAATACAGCACGCTCTTTCAGAAAGCGCCGCGCTACGAAGACGCGCTCCAGATCGCGCGCAAGGTGATGGACATGTTCCGCAAGGCGGAAATTGACGCCGTCTACCTGGTGGTGAACAATTTCAAGAGCATGATGGCATCGCTGCTGGTCACCAGCCGTCTGCTGCCCGTTGAGCTTCCCGAAAAGCAGGAGCAGATCGACTATATCTATGAGCAGCCGCCCGGCGAGTTGCTCGAGGCGCTCTTGCCGCGCTACATCGAATCGCAGATCTATCGCGCGATGCTCGAGTCCGACGCAGCGCAACACGCGGCCCGCATGACCGCCATGGAAGCGGCCAGCTCCAACGCTTCAGACGTCATCAGTTCTTTGACGCTGAAAATGAATCGGGTGCGGCAAGCCAGTATTACCAGAGAAATCATTGAAATCGTGAGCGGCGCCGCGGCATTGGATTAATCCGCCGCTCAAACCAAAGAGGTATTTATGGCAACTACAACAGCAACGCAGGTGGTAGGCAAGGTCATCCAGGTGGCCGGCCCAGCCATCGACATTCAGTTCCCCGAGCACCAGATTCCCGTCATCAACACGGCCATCCACATCACCAGCGAAGGCTTTACCACTTCCGTCCCGATCGACGTGATGGTGGAAGTAGCGCAGCATATTGGCGAAGGCCGCGTCCGCACCATCGCGCTGCAGCCCACCGACGGCATGGTGCGCGGGATGAAGGCGGTCAGCCTGGGCCACGGCGTGGAAGTTCCGGTGGGAAATGAAACCCTCGGCCGAGTCATGAACGTGATCGGCGAGCCGGTGGACAACATGGGTCCGGTGAATACCGCGCAGAGATGGCCCATTCATCGCGAGGCTCCCGCCTTCGACGAGCAGGCCACGGAACTGCAGATGTTCGAGAGCGGCATCAAGGTGATCGATCTTCTGGAACCGTACCTGCGCGGTGGAAAAATCGGATTGTTCGGAGGCGCGGGCGTGGGTAAGACCGTCGTCATCATGGAACTGATCAACAACATCGCTCTGAAACATGGCGGCGTGTCGGTGTTTTCGGGCGTGGGTGAGCGAACGCGCGAGGGAAACGACTTATGGAACGAAATGCAGGAGTCGGGCGTGCTCGATCCGCACGATTTCACCAAGTCCAAGGTGGCGCTCATCTATGGCCAGATGACCGAGCCGCCCGGAGCGCGCCTGCGCGTGGGTCTCACCGGCCTTACCGTTGCTGAATATTTCCGCGACGAAGGCGGCCAAGACGTGCTGTTGTTCATCGACAATATTTTCCGCTTCACGCAGGCCGGTTCGGAAGTTTCGGCGCTGCTGGGCCGCATGCCGTCGGCGGTGGGGTATCAACCCAACCTGGCCACTGAAATGGGCGAGTTGCAGGAGCGCATTACGTCCACCAAGAAGGGCTCCATCACGTCCGTGCAGGCCATTTATGTGCCCGCGGACGACTATACGGATCCCGCTCCGGCCACCACCTTCGCCCACCTCGACGCCACCACCAACCTGACGCGCAGCCTGGTGGAGCAGGGCATCTACCCGGCCGTCGATCCGCTGGCCTCCAGCTCACGCATTCTCGATCCGCGCATCGTGGGCGAGGAGCACTACAACGTGGCGCAGCAAGTGAAGCAGATCCTGCAGCGCTATAAGGACCTGCAGGATATCATCGCCATTTTGGGCATCGACGAGCTCTCTGATGACGATAAACAAACTGTCGCACGCGCCCGCAAGATTCAGAAGTTCCTGTCGCAGCCCTTCCACGTGGCCGAGCAATTCACCGGCATCAAGGGCAAGTATGTATCGCTGGCGGATACCGTTCGCAGCTTCAAGGAAGTGGTGGAAGGCAAGCATGACGACCTTCCAGAGCAGGCCTTCTACATGCAGGGCGACATTGAAGACGTGAAGAAGAAAGCCGAAGAGCTGAAGAAGCAGGGTGCCTAGGCAGGAATTCATGGCGGACACGTTCGATATCGAAATCGCCACACCGGAGCGTCTACTGGCGCGCGAGAAAGCGGTGCGCTCGCAGATTCCAGCCAAGGACGGCTATATCGGCGTGCTGCCGGATCACGCGGCCCTGCTTTCCCAACTCGGTATCGGCGCGCTGACTTACACCACTCCCGAAGATCATCGTTACAGCATCGCCATCTGCGGCGGCTTCCTCGAGATTCACGACAACGTCGTCCGGGTGCTCACCGATATAGCCGAAAGAGGGCATGAGATCGATGTCTCCAAAGCGGAGAAGGATCTGAAACAGGCTCAAGACGCCATGGTCAATCCCGCCCTGGGCATCGACATCGCCTCGGCGCTCACCGCCGCCCTCCACGCTCAGGCCCGCATCGACGCGGCTCGTAAAGAAGCCGCCAAGGAAGAATAATCGTCTCCTTCGGATAGAATAGAGGGGAGCGAAAATGTTTCGCGCCATCTTTTATCTGCTTGTCACGGTGGTAGTGATTACCGTGGTGAGGAGCATCGTCGGAATCGTCCTCAAGGGATTCGCGGAAGCGATGAAGTCCGGTTCCGCACCGGGCGCGCCGCCGCAGCCCTCTAACCAAATCCCGCTCACGGGCGAGTTCAAGAAAGATCCGGTCTGTGGAACCTACATCGCCGCAGCCACTTCGATTAAGAAGACAGTCGCGGGCCAGACCATCCACTTCTGCTCCGAGGACTGCCGGGATAAGTACGTTGCTACGGTGGCTCGCTAGTCTGGCCATCGCACTTTCCCCGGGTCTCGCCCAGCCGACCTTCTACAAAGACGTTCTTCCCATCCTCCAGCAGCACTGCCAGGAATGCCACCGCTCGGGCGAAATCGCCCCTATGCCGTTTCTCACTTATACAGAAACCCGCCCCTGGGCCAAAGCTATTCGCCAACAAACCAATACGCACAAGATGCCTCCCTGGTTCGCAGATCCAATGTATGGGCACTTCGCCAATGACCGCTCTCTCTCCGAAGCTCAGATCGCCACGCTCGCGTCCTGGGCCAACTCCGGAGCACCCGCGGGCAACCCGAAAGACGCTCCGCCTGCTCGCCACTGGCCGCAGGGCTGGAACATTGGAACGCCCGACGAAGTTTTTGAGATGCCCAGCGCATTCCCTCTTCCCGCGAAGGGCGCCGTCGATTATCAGTATTTGATTCTGCCCACCCGCTTCACCGAAGACCGCTGGATCCAAAAAGTGGAAGTGCGCCCCAGCAATCGCTCCACGGTGCACCACGCAGTGGTCTACGTTCGCGAGCCAGGATCGAAATGGTTGCAAGGCTCGCCGATCGGAACGCCCTTCTCCGTGCCCCTGGCGAAGGGTTTCACCACCAGCGACCTGTTGATGGTTTACACGCCGGGCAATTCGTTCGACGAGTGGAAGCCGGGCATCGCCAAGCGCATCCAAGCGGGATCCGATCTGGTTCTCCAGATGCACTATACAGTGACCGGCGCGGCCACTGAGGATCGCACGCGCATCGGCATCGTGTTTGCCAAAGAGCCGCCCAAGCAAGCCGTATTGTCGCTACAAATGAGTAACGACCGTTTTGTGATTCCACCGGGCGATCCCAATTATCGCGTTCAGGTCTCGGGCACCTTGCCGAACGACGCACTGCTGATCAGCATGTTCCCGCACATGCACCTGCGCGGCAAGGCCTTCGAGTATCTGCTGCCCGGACCCAACGGGCATGTGGAAACGCTGCTCAAAGTGAACCATTACGATTTTCATTGGCAGCTCAATTACCGCCTGGCCGAACCGCGCCTCATCAAGGCGGGCACTCGTCTCACCTGGGTTGGTTACTTCGACAACTCGCCGAATAATCCGTCCAATCCAGACCCTACGGCCGAAGTTCGCTACGGCGAACAAAGCTGGGAAGAGATGATGATTGGCTTCTTCGATGTGGTGGTAGATCGAAGCATCGACAAGCCGAAGTTCTTCGAACGCGCGCCAACTGCACCCGCTATCACCGTTAGCAAATAAAACAATTACAAAAAAGCTTGTCGGCGCCACCCCCGGGCAGTAAACTGGAGCTTCGGCGCTCTTATGTGGGGAAAACAAAACGACGGACAAATGATTCAGAGCCCTCCGGCTCAACCGGTTCAACCCGCGCAGCCAGCTCCGGCTGTGGCGCCGGTTATCCATCAACAACGTCAGGCGCCGGCGCCTGCTCCAACTCCAACCGTGTTTGGAAAGTCCATGAAGATCATCGGCGAAGTCACCAGCGATGAAGAGCTTTATCTGGACGGCGATCTGGATGGCAAACTGAACCTGAACAATCGCTTAACGATAGGGCCCAACAGCAAAGTGAACGCCAATATCAAGGCCCAGGAAATCATCGTCTTCGGCACCATCAAGGGCAACGTCGAGTCGGAGAGCCGCGTTTCGCTACGCACGGGCGCTTCCATCGTCGGCGATATCAAGACTGCGGGCATCGTGATCGAAGACGGGGCATATTTCAAAGGTGGTATAGATATCTCCCGCAACGGCGAAACTAAAGGGTCACCTAAGGCCCAGGGCGCATCCGCCGGCCAAAAGCGTTAGAGTTGCAACGATTTCCCGTTATCAACGTCTAAGTAGATGAGGCCGCACCCTGAGCGATCAGGAACATGTGACCGGGCCCGTTTTGAGCGAGCCAGAGGCGTTCCGTTGGAAGGCGGGCGCCTCTCTTAGTTTCCCGCCACGTTTTTCATCTTGTTCTCGATCCGCTTGCGCAGTGTGCGATCAGGTTTGAGATCGAGCGCCGATTGATAAGCCATCCGCGCTTCCGCTGCATGTTGCCGCGCAGCTTCGAGATCGCCGATACGTTCGAATAGCGCTGGATCCTGCGAATTCTGCTTGGTCACCTGATGCAGTTGCTCGAGCGCGCCGTCGCGATCGTTGCTCTTCACCAAAACATCCGCCAACGCGATGCGAGCCGCCACGTAATCCGGCTTGGCTTCGAGAACCTTGCGATATTCTTCAATGGCTGCAGCATCGTCACCTTGGTCTGCCAGCGCCGCGGCCAAGCTAAGACGCGACGGCAGATAATCCGCCGATTGCTTGAGGTTTTCGCGCCACAGATCGATCGCTTCCTTCTCGTGGCCCTTCTGGTCCACCAGCAACAGCGCAAGGTTGTGACGCGCGGGCAACAAGCTCGCATTCTTCTGCAAAGCCTGCCGATAAAGCTGCTCAGCTTCCGTTCGCTTGCCTTCGGAAGCCTTCAAAGTGCCTAGCGCGTTATAAGGCTCCGCGGAGTCAGGCGCCAGCATCTCCGCCTTCCTATAAGCGGTTTCTGCGTCCTTGCGTCGATTCAGACGCTGATAAACCAGACCCAGGTTGTACGGCAAGTAACTATACTGCGGCGTCAACCGGATGGCATCCCGATACGCGCGGATGGCCGAACGAAAATCGCCGGTCTCCACATAGGCCAGCGCCACGTTGTGCAACGGATACGACCAGTGCTGTGCGCGCCGCACTGCATCGCGAAACGCCGGGATGGCTTTGTCGTACTGTGCCTGCTCCAGATACGCGATGCCCAGCGCGTTGAATCCATAAGCGGCGCCGGGGTCGATGCGCACGGCTTCCTCCAGCAGATTGGCCGCTTCGGGAAATTTCTTGTCGAACAACAGCGCGCGACCCTGGAAGAAATCCTGGCGACCCTCCAGAAACAGTGACTCCCCGGTCAGCGTGCGCGCGGCATCCATAAAGCGCGCCCCGCTCTGAAATTCGTCGCGCGATTGCGGCGTCTGGTCGCCCGCCAAATAGCGCAGCAACACCTGCTGGCCCTTGTTCTCCAAAGCCACTCGAAGCTGATTCTCGCGCTCTTGATATTGCTCCCCTGTGACGGCTGCCTTTACGTCCCCGAGCGCCGTAAACGCGTTGTTCGGATCGGCGGGCAAGAGACGCCCTGCATCGATGGCCGACGTAAAGCGATCCACCACGGCTTGCGCTCCAGATGCTAATTGCGGCGCACCGGCCAGGTACAACGGACCGCCGTCTCGGGAATCCATCAGTACACGCCGCTGCGCTACGTCTATACCTGGCTTGCGGGTGTCCGAAAGCCGCATCATGTTGTCGTAGGTGCCGAACTCGCGCGGATGCTGTTTGTTCGCTGTGGCCATCGGAACTTGATCGCTGACGTATTTGATCAGTTCATCGGCATCCACCACGCCGTCATGGTTTTGGTCGGCAGCGCCTTCCAGCCCCTTGATCACGAAATAGCTGAAGACGCCGTGTCCCCCGCCAAACTCCGGCCCTTCGAGGGAAACCTCGCGCGGGCGGCTGGCCAGCAATCCGAAAAGATCTCCCTGGATGTCGCCGAGTTGCTGGACGTTGGAAGCAACCGTGGTGTTGTGAATGGTCCCGATGGTGCCAGCTTTGCAGACATCGACGAACAGCAGCACGCGGCCCACCTTGCTGAGCTGCGCTTCAAACAACGACTGCAGTTCATCCATGCCGAGCGCGGTGCTGTTCAAATCCTGAGGATCGGAATCGTAAGTGAGAATCGATGCGTTCTTCCCATCCGCGATGCCATGTCCGGCGATCAGGATCACCACCGTATCGTTCTTCCCGGCGCGCCGCTTCAGAAAATCCTGGAAGCCGTTCCGCACCGCCGCGGTGGTAGCCTTATCGTCCGTCAGCAGCAGGACGTTCGCGGCCGGCACGCTTCCGCCCAGCGGACTTTCGAGCAGCCTGGAGAACACGCTCGCGTCCGCGTCGGCGAACTGCAGCGACAACTCCGGCTTGGCATATTTTGAGATGCCCACCAGCAGCGCATAAGTTTGTCCGCCGGTTTGGGCCGCGGCCGTTGCGGCGGACACCTGATCCGCCAGGGCCTGCTCCAGGTCGAAGATCTTGCTCTTCACCCACACCGCGTCCGGCCACTGCTCACGCAGCTTGTAATACGCATCCAGCGCGTTGGCCGTCAGCTTGTGATTTTCAAAAATGGTGGCTTCGGTCACCAGCGCAGCTTGATCCTTTGGATTCGCCGCTAGCGCCGTTTCATAGGGCGCAAGCTCGGCCTGCACATCGGCGGCGAGCTTGTCACGCGGCGTGGGCGCAACCTCGGGCTTATTCAATCCCCGCGTCATGCTGACCCCGTAGTGCTGCTGGCTGGCGGCTGCCACTCGCAAGGTCTGCGGCAAGGTGCACGCGCGCGCCGGCTGCTCGGTGATCCTGCCTGATCGAACCTTGGGGGCTTTCGCATCCAACCGGACTTCACCGGAAGGCGTCAGCGTGTCCAGCGCCTTACCAGGACAAAACAGAAACGATGCTGGACCACCCTCAGTCCTCAGCCCATCGCCCGCGAAGAGCAGATCCCCCGGCCGCGCCGCCAGTGGCGTTTCTGTGTCGGCACGCAGCAGCTTACTGCCAGTTGCCGAAAGGACCAAGCCCACGGGTTCTTCCTTGGTGTCCGCAAAGAGACAGGGCGCGAGCAATAGAATTGT
>JBEKLB010000169.1:0-17817 GCA_050010415.1 Bryobacteraceae bacterium
CGGCGGCGGTTCGGCCTGCGGCGGCGGCGCCGTTTTCTTGCGCTTCTTTTCCATAATGAAGGAAACAGCTAGAGTGGCATCCGCATGTTACAGGAGCGTTGCGCCCAAATCAATATTGGATTGCAACTCTCCGGGATTGGATTGCAACTCTCCCGGATTAGATTGCAACTCTCCGGGATTAGATCGCACCTCTGCGGCCGGGAGACTACTTGGCGATCACACCGCAGGCGATGCGCATGCCTGCGTTTCCCGCCGGATCGGTCTTCAGGTCGTCGGCCTTTTCATGGATCATCAGCGCCGTTCCGCCATTGGCGAAGACGGAGTGGGCATCGTCGTCCAAGTTGACACGTTCATCCATGACCGTTGTTTTGGAGGTGCCGTTCGCCTTGACCGTGAAATTCTTCATGTCACCGGCGTGCGGACCGTCGGGATTGTCCAGCCCATGCTTTTTCATGTCGGGGTTGAAGTGACCGCCCGCGGTGGTGAACGGCGGCTCGCACTTCGCTGCCTGATGGAAATGGATGGCATGCTCGCCCGGAGGCAGGTTCTTAAGATCCAGCTTGATCTTCACTCCACCTTTGCTATCGCTGAGCATCGCGGTGCCGACGCTCTGGCCCTTGGCGTCTTTCAATTCGACGGTAATGGGCTTGTGTGCGGCCTGCAGGGTTGCGGCCATGAGTCCGGCCGCGGCAACAATCATAATTTTGGTTATCATCTTCCCTCTCCCACCAAGAATCTTCGCGCGATTCGGCCCTGTGCGTCAAAGGCACACTGTGAATGCGGCTCACCGGTGCCAGCGGCCGCTCCAGTATGGCATCCTAGGGTATCCGCAGAACTTGCTTGTTTCGCGGGGGTTTGTTTCAGATTCGCATTATGACAATTCGGCAATTTCTTACGCCCCTCACGTTAGGGGTTCTTTCTTTGGGTTGGTCCGCGAACTGTGCTTGGAGCCAGCAGTATAAGATCAGCACCTACGCTGGCGACGAGACTGCTGGTTACGCCGGAGATGCTGGCGCGCCCACCAGTGCGGAGCTGAACTTGCCTCTGGGCCTGGCGTTCGATTCCTCGGGTAATCTGTACATCGCCGATTCATTTAACCAGCGCATCCGCAAAATATCCGGCGGCACAATTACTACCGTGGCCGGTGACGGAACCGGCGGTTACTCCGGCGACACCGCGGCTGCCACCAGCGCCGAGCTGCTGGGTCCAGCTGGTGTGGCGGTGGACTCCTCGGGCAATCTTTATATCGCGGACACCGGCAACCACGTCATTCGCATGGTCAACACTAGCGGAACCATAACCACCTTCGCGGGCACCAACACAGGCGGCTATACCGGCGATGGTGGCGCGGCCGTTGACGCGGAGCTGGATTCGCCGACCAGCGTCGCCGTGGATGCTTCTGGAAACGTGTTCATCGCCGATTCAGGGAATAACGTGATCCGCGAGGTTTCGGGAGGCACCATCACGACGGTGGTAGGAGCTTTTACTCCGCAATTGCTGAACGATCCCGAAACGGTTTTGGTGGATAAGTTCGGCAACCTTTACATCTCGGACCAGAGGGGCTATCGTGTACTGAAGTATTCCAATGGGAATCTGACTGTCCTGGCGGGCAACGGATATATCGGTTCCTCCGGCGATAACGGACCGGGCCCAGACGCTGCACTGGACGAGCCCTCCGGCATCGCGTTAGACGCCAGCGGCTATCTTTACATCTGCGACACCGACAACAACCGAATTCGCAAGGTTTCGCCTGAAGGAATTATTACGACGATCGCTGGATTGGGAACGTCGGGCTATTACGGTAATGGCGGTTTTGCAGCCGGCGCGCTGATTTCTTTCCCGCGAGGCATTATCGTGGATGGGTCCGGAAATGTTTATTTTTCCGATACGGAAAACAGCGTAATCCGCTTGCTGCAACCAGTGGCTCCAGCCATTACCAGCGGTGGTGTGGTGAACGCCGCGAGCTTTGCCGCCGAGGTTTCGCCAGGCGCGCTCGCTTCCGTATTCGGGGCCAACTTCACGGGAACTGGTCTGGACGCCATCGCCCCCTCGCTCCCGCTGCCGTCCAGTTTGGGCGGCGTTTCCGTCCAAGTGAATGGCGTTGCGGCTCCGGTGCTCTACGAAAGCTCTAAACAAATCAACTTCCAGGTGCCATGGGAGACCAAGACCGGAACGGCGACCCTGACCGTGAGCACCAATGGCGTCAAGGGGAATCAAGTGACGGTCAAGGTGGAGTCGGCAGCACCGGCTCTCTTTGTCCAAGGCTCGCACGCCATCGCGCAAAATTACCCCGGCTACACTCTCAACAGCTCGAGCAATCCGGCCGCAGCGGGGGGGATCATTATTGCCTATCTCACGGGTGCAGGCGCAGTGAGCCCGCAGCCCGCCGATGGCGCCCCGGCCGGATCGAGCCCTGTATCCATGGTGACCCCCACCGTGACCGCTACCATCGGAGGACAAACCGCTACAGTATCGTCTGCGGCGCTGGCTCCGGATTTTGTCGGCCTTTGGCAGGTGAATATCGAGGTGCCAATGGGTGTCACCCAGGGTGAACTCCCCCTGGTGGTCAGCGTGGACGGCCAATCCAGTAATTCCGCCAACGTCAGCGTAACACCCTAGAACGTAACGTTTCGAGAAACATCTTTGCCTGTTCGTAGGTCACACTGGTGGAAGAGTGTCCACGACGAGCCCCGCTACCATTCCAGATTCTGATCCGCTGTGGTACAAGGACGCGATCATTTATGAAGTTCATGCCCGTGCCTTCTTTGATAGCGACGAGGACGGGATGGGCGATTTTCGCGGCCTTACCAAGAAGCTCGACTACCTGCAGGACCTTGGCATCACAGCCATTTGGCTGCTGCCGTTTTTCCCGTCACCCTGGCGCGACGATGGTTACGACATTTCCGACTACAACGATGTTCATCCGGCCTACGGGACGCTGCGGGATTTCCAGAGCTTCCTGAAACAGGCGCATCGCCGTGGCATCCGCGTTTTGACGGAGGTGGTGCTCAACCATACGTCCGACCAGCATCCTTGGTTCCAGCGTTCGCGCCGCGCCGCGTCCGGAACACGCTGGCGCGACTTTTACGTCTGGAGCGACACCGCGGAAAAGTATCCAGACGCCCGCATCATCTTCAAGGATTTCGAAACGTCCAATTGGACTTGGGACCCCATTGCCAAAGCGTATTACTGGCACCGCTTCTATTCGCACCAGCCGGATCTGAACTTCGATAGTCCGCATGTGCGCGAGGCGATCCTGGAGGTGATCGATTTCTGGTTCGATCTGGGCGTGGACGGATTCCGCCTGGACGCGGTGCCTTATCTTTACGAACGCGAGGGCACCAATTGCGAGAATCTCCCGGAAACTCACGGGTTCCTGAAACAACTTCGCGAGCACATCGATGCGAAATACAAGGACCGCATTCTGCTGGCTGAAGCCAACCAATGGCCCGAGGACGCGGTTGCTTATTTTGCCGACGGCTCGGAATGTCACATGGCGTTTCACTTCCCTCTGATGCCGCGGCTGTTCATGGCCATTCGCATGGAGGATCGCTTTCCGGTGATGGAGATTCTGCAGGAGACACCGGCCATACCAGCCAATTGCCAGTGGGCGCTGTTCCTGCGCAATCACGACGAACTCACGCTCGAGATGGTCACCGACGAAGAGCGCGACTATATGTACCGCGTCTATGCGCACGACCGCCGGATGCGGATCAATCTCGGGATTCGCCGGCGCCTGGCGCCGCTGCTCGAAAACGACCGGCGCAAAATTGAGCTGATGAACGCTCTGTTGTTTTCGCTGCCAGGCACGCCGGTTATTTATTATGGCGACGAAATCGGGATGGGCGACAACATTTATCTTGGTGACCGCAACGGAGTGCGCACTCCCATGCAGTGGAGCGCGGATCGCAATGCCGGCTTTTCGCGCGCCAATCCGCAGAAGCTTTACATGCCGATCACCATTGACCCCGCCTATCATTACGAGGCGATCAATGTGGAAGGCCAGCAGAACAATCCGCACTCGCTGCTGTGGTGGACCAAGCACCTGATCGAGCAACGCAAGCAGTTCAAAGCTCTGGGCCGCGGAACGCTCGAATTTCTGCGCCCGTCGAATCGTAAGGTGCTGGCTTTTTTTCGCCGCTATGAGGACGAGATCGTACTAGTGATCGCGAATCTGTCGCGTTTTCCGCAGCACGTGGAGCTCGATCTCGAGGAGGTGAAGGGCATGACGCCGATCGAGATTTTCGGCCGCGCGGAATTCCCGCCGGTGAACGATCAGCCCTATCAAGTGACGCTCGGTTCTTTGGGTTTCTATTGGTTCGCTTTTCAAGCCAGACATGCGCATCAGGAAAGCATCCAGACGCCGGCCACCCCGTCTGGTTTACCCCTCATCGTCGTGGAATCGTGGTCCCAGGTATTTCAAGGCCGCAGCCTCGCGATTTTATTGCGCCGGCTTCCCGCGTACTTGAGAACGCGCCGCTGGTTCCGGGGCAAAGACCGAACTATCCGCAGCATCGATGTCGTGGATACCATTCCGATTCCGGATTCATCCGCTCAAATGCTCCTGGGGCAAGTAGAATACACGGACGGCGATCCGGAGATCTACGTCATGCCTGGATCGGTGGCGACGGGCGAGGCTGCCGAGCACGTGAAAGACAAGCTGTCGGATGTCTCCGTGGCCCAATTGCACGCAGAGGACGGGACGCGCGGTGTTCTTTACAGTGCGATTTTCGATCCTACCTTCGGCAATGCGCTCTTTAGCGCCATTTTGCGGCGGCGGCGTTTTCGGGGAAAATTCGGCGAATTGGTGGGCTCACACACGCGCGCCTTTCGCGCCGCCTGGGGAGAGAGCCATCCCGATCTGGGGCCCGCGGTGTTGAAGGCCGAACAATCGAACACGTCCATTGCTTTTGGAAATCGATTCATCCTGAAGATCTATCGCCACGTGGAGCCACCCGGAAGTGGAAATGGGAACCTTCCTCACGGAGAGAAACTTTCCTTATAGCGCGCCGCTCACTGGCGTCATCGAATACCGCGCCAACAACGGCGACGCAATCACCATCGCCACGCTGCACGCATTCGTGCAAGATCAGCAGGGCGACGTGTGGACCTACACGCTGGACTCACTCAGCCAGTTTTTCGAAGCGGCGCTGGCCCGCAAGGAAAGCGACTTCACCGGTCCCGACGGCAGCCATCATCCGTTCGACCTGCGCAATGTCGAGCTTCCGGCGCACGCGCATGAATCTATCGGCAGCTACCTGGACGCGGCCCATCTGCTTGGCCAACGAGTGGCGGATCTGCACAAGGCGCTCAGTTCGGATGCATTCGATCCACAGTTCGCGCCCGAACCGCTCACCGACCATTACCGTCAGTCGATATTTCATGGTTTGCTGGGTCTGTCCACGGAAACGTTGCAGCTTTTGCGGCAGCGTCTGAAATCACTGCCATCCGCGCTCGAAGCCGATGCACAAAAAGTGTTGGACGCACGCGAAGACATACGAGCGCGCGCGCGTCTGATCTCGGAGCGCCGCATCACAGCCCTACGCACCCGCCTGCACGACGATCTGACACTGAGCCGCGTGTTGCACACCGGCAAGGACTTCGTGTTCATTGGCTTCGATGGCTCCAGCGATCGCACCCTGGGCGGGCGAAGGATCAAGCGGTCGCCGCTGCGTGATGTTGCCAGCATGCTCTTGTCATTCCAATATGCGGCTCAGGCTGTTTTCCTGGATCAACTCCCGGGTGTGACCCGGCGGCCGGAAACTGCGAGCACGCTCGAATTCTGGTCGCGTTACTGGTCAGACTGGGTGTCGGCTGCCTTTCTGAAGGGCTATCTGGATTCTCTTGGCCAAAGCCCGCTCATTCCGCAAAATGAGGCGGACTTGCGACTGCTGCTGGACCATTGTCTTCTGGAACAATCACTCGAAAGGGCTAGTGAGGAGCTTGACGAACGGCCGGAGTGGGTGCGAGTGCCTCTTGGGATGTTGCTGCGAATTCTCGAATCGCCGCTTCCGTAGCCGTTCGGCCTGAAATCTATTGTGCTGTTTGGAGTCAATGAAGAGGGGACTTTGATCCTTCTATGAAGCGCCGCGAAACGCAGCCAGTCTACACGCCTTCGGCCACTTATCGCCTGCAGTTCAATAAGGGGTTCACATTCGACGACGCTACCGCCCTGGTGGATTACCTGGAGGAGCTCGGGATCACGGACATCTACGCGTCGCCCTTTCTGATGGCGCGGCCGGGAAGCAGTCATGGATACGACGTTACCGATCAGTCTCGATTCAATCCGGAGATCGGCGACCAGGCATCGTTCTTGCGGCTTTCTGGCGGGCTCGAGAGCCGAAACATGGGGTTGATTGCCGACGTGGTGCCCAATCATATGTGCATCACGCATCCCTCCAACGCATGGTGGTGGGATGTGCTGGAGAACGGCCCCAGCAGTCCCTTTGCCCGGTATTTCGACATCGATTGGCATCCTCCCAAGGAGGAGCTGGTCAACAAAGTTCTGTTGCCCTTGCTCGGCGATCAATACGGCCGCGTGCTGGAGAATCAGGAGATCCAGATCGCGTACGCCGACGGGCAGTTTCACGTATCCGTTTACGACCTCCCGTTGCCGCTCGCGCCGCGAACCTGGACCATGCTTCTGGAACCGGCCGTAGCCAGGCTGCGCGAGAAGCTGGGCGCGGATCATGAACACGTCGCCGAGATGGAAAGCATGGTTACCGCTCTGGGCCATCTGCCCGGCCACACGGAAACCGACGATGCCAAGATTCGCGAGCGGCAAAGGGAGAAGGAGATCGTCAAGCGCAGGCTGTCGGGTTTGCTGGACCGAAGCCAGGAAGCCCTGGAAGCGATCGACGCATCCTTGGCCGAAATCAACGGCCGGCGCGGCGAACCTCGCAGCTTCGATCGCCTGGAGCGGCTGCTTGAGAGCGAAGCGTATCGCCTCAGCTTCTGGCGTGTTGCGATGGACGAAATCAATTACCGGCGTTTCTTCGACATCAACGATCTGGCGGCCATTCGCGTGGAGGATCCCGAGGTTTTCTCCGCGGTGCACGCGCTGATTTTTGATCTGGTGCGTCAGGGCCACATCCGAGGGCTTCGTATCGATCATCCCGACGGTCTCTTCGAGCCGGAGAAATACTTCCGCTATTTACAGGATGCCTGCCGAGCCTGGACCGCCGCTTCCAAGACCGCCGCTTCCAACGGACATACCCAGAATGTTCAGAGAAAGCCCGACGGAAACAAGCGGACATTCTACATCGTGGCCGAGAAGATCCTAACCGGCAATGAACCCCTCCGAACCACGTGGGCGCTGGAGGGCACTTCCGGCTACGGCTTTCTGAACCTGGCGAATGGCCTCTTCGTGGATCACTCCAAAGAGAAGGCGTTCCAGCAGCTCTATCGCCGCTTCACTGGATGGAGCATGCCGTTCGACGATCTGGTGTGCGACAGTAAGCGGCTCATCCTGCAAGTGGCCATGTCGAGCGAATTGAATGTTCTGGCCCGGCGGCTGGATCATATTTCCGAACACCATCGCTGGTCCCGCGATTTTACGCTGGAAAGCCTGCGGGATGGTCTGCGCGAAGTGCTGGCGGCGTTTCCGGTCTATCGCACCTACGTTCGCAGCGACCAGAAAGAGGTGGACGCGCAGGACCGGCGGCAGGTGAATATCGCAATTCGGGAAGCCAAGTTGCGCAATCCCGCGATCAGCGAATCGGTGTTCGATTTTATCCAAAGCGTTCTCCTGCTGGAACATCCCAACGGTGCGGACGACGCCCAGCGTGCCGAGCGCCAAATGTTCGTGATGCGTTTCCAGCAACTCTCTTCGCCCGCAATGGCCAAGGGCGTGGAGGACACGGCATTCTATCGATACTATCCGCTGGCGTCTTTGAACGAAGTGGGCGGCGATCCAGGGCGCTTTGGAGTTTCATTGAATGCCTTTCATCGTCGGAATCTGATTCGCCGCGAGTTGTGGCCTAATGGCATGAGCGCCAGTTCCACGCACGATACCAAGCGCGGGGAAGATGTCCGTGCGCGCATCAACGTGCTCTCGGAGACTCCAGTGGAATGGAACAAAGCCATTCGCCGCTGGCGGGATCTGAATAGAGCCGCCAAGACCAAAGTGGATGATCGTCACGCGCCAGACGCCAATGAAGAATACCTGCTGTACCAAACGCTGGTGGGCACGTGGCCCCTCTATCCGATGAATGCCGAGGAGCACGAGGCCTACGTTCGAAGAATCGAGAGCTACATGCAGAAGGCGCTGCACGAAGCCAAGATCCATACTAGCTGGGTGAATCCCAACAGTGAGTATGAACGGGCGGTGAGCAAGTTTGTGGAGCGCATACTCGATCCCTCGCCCGACAACCTGTTTTTGCAGGAACTACGCCAGTTTCAAGCGCCCATTGCCAGAGCTGGAATGTGGAACTCGCTCGCACAGCTAGTGCTCAAAATCGCCTCACCGGGCGTGCCGGATTTCTATCAGGGCAACGAGCTTTGGAGCTTCGATCTGGTGGACCCCGACAACCGGCGTGCTGTCGATTATGCCGTGCGCCGAAAGATGCTGTCCAGCTTGCGCGCGCCTGCCGAGCGGGATCGAGCCGCGATGGTCGATCGGCTGCGCGAGAATCCGTGTGATGGCGCCATCAAACTTTACATCAGCAGCGAGGCTCTCCGTTTCCGCCGGGAGCATGGCGATCTGTTCGCCGAAGGCTCCTACACTGCCCTCTCCGCTGAAGGAAGCCGCGCCCGCCACGTTGTGGCTTTCTCGCGTGCCATAGAGAATCAAACGCTGATCGCGGCCGTCGGCCGCTTCTTTCTGAAGTTGTGCAACTCCCACAGCAAACCCGTCGGAGATGTCTGGGGTAACACAGCCATCGCGCTTCCCGTGGAGAGTGAGCACCACAGCTTTCGAGATGTCTTCAGCGGCGAAACGATTACCGCTGAGGAGCGCGAAAGCGGCTTGTTCCTCCCAGTCAGCAAGGTCTTCTCGCGCTGCCCAGTCGCGCTCCTGTTTGCGGAGCGCGCGGGTTAATGGAGCACGGCGCAAACCCTCTCAAAAACGGAGGCGTCCAGTTTCGCGCTTGGGCTCCCGACGTGAGTTCACTAGCTGTTCAATTGTCCCAGCGACCGCCGCTCGCTATGCACCGCGCTGGCGAAGATTTTGAGTTGTCGGTTTCCGATGCCCAGCCGGGCGACACCTACTCATTCCTTTTTGACGACGGCCGGTTGCGCCCCGATCCCGTCTCGCGCTCGCAACCTTACGGTGTTCACGGTCCGTCTCAGGTGGTGGATCCCGATTCCTTCGTTTGGTCCGACCAGGATTGGAAGGGCATCGCGCTTTCCGATTACATACTGTACGAACTTCACGTCGGCACATTTACGGCCGAAGGCACCTTCGCGAGCGCCATCTCGAAGCTCGGTCACTTGCAGGATCTCGGGATCACCGCCATAGAACTGATGCCCGTCTGCGAATTCCCCGGCACGCGAAATTGGGGCTACGACCAAGTGGATCTCTACGCTCCGCACTCGGCCTACGGGGGCGCAGACGGGTTGAAGGCCATGGTGGATGCTTGCCACCAAGCGGGCATTGCCGTGGTTCTGGATGTTATTTACAACCACGTTGGTCCGGAAGGCAACTACCTGGCGGAATTTGGGCCTTATTTCACCGATCAATACCGGACGCCGTGGGGCCGCGCCATGAATTTCGATGGGCCAGGCAGCGATGGCGTTCGCCGCTTCGTCATCGAGAACGCGCTCTATTGGCTCACCGAGTATCACATCGATGCCCTTCGATTGGACGCGATCCACGGGATTTTCGACTTCAGCGCGCGCCATATTCTGTCTGAACTTCGCGACCGGTTTCATGAACAAGCCGCGCGCTCGGGACGAGAGGCGTGGGTCATCGCCGAGAGCGATTTGAACGATGTTCGCGTGCTCAACTCTTGCGCATCAGGCGGGTACCGCTTGGATGCCCAGTGGCTGGATGATTTTCATCACTCAGTGCACACTTATCTGACCGGCGCGAATCGCGCCTATCTCGCCGGATTTGGCGAGTTGCGGCATATTCAAAAGGCCATCACGGATGGTTTCGTTTACGATGGCTGTTATTCCTCGTTTCGGAAGCGCCACTTTGGAAGTTCCTCGCGAGCGCTGCCGGGGCACCGTTTTGTCGCATTCATTCAGAATCACGATCAGATCGCAAACACCAGCCAGGGCTCCCGCTTGTCTCAGTTGGTTTCGCTCGATCAATACAAGGTCGCGGTTGCGCTCCTATTGTGTTCTCCCTGCCTGCCCTTGCTATTCATGGGTGAGGAGTTCGCCGCAGTGAATCCATTCTTGTATTTCACCAGCCATGGCGATGCTGGCCTCGCGCGAGCGGTGAGCGAAGGCCGCCGGAACGAATATGCAGAACTCATGGTGTCCGGCGAATTCATTGACCCTCAGGGACTCGAAGCTTTCGAACGATCGAAGATAAGCTGGAATTTAGCGGCTGACGACCGTCATGCCGGGATTCTCGATCTGTATCGCGAACTCATCGGATTGCGCAAACGCTGGCCGTGCCTTCACAATGGCCGCAAGGATCTGACGCGCGTCGATGTGGACCCGCATGCCAAGTGGCTACGGATGGAGCGGGCCGATCCATCAGGCTCCCAGGCTACTTTGTTGTGCAACTTTTCAGATACCCGAATGGAACCTGATCTCGACCAAGCCACGCTTGCATTGTCGACTTCACCGCGGCCCGGCGCACCTTTGAGCGCGTGCCTGTTTCTGGCCAATCCCTAACCGCCCATCCCTACCGAAGGCGCTATGCCGACGCCGAAGGCGTTACGCCTTCGATGCAATGGTTCGCGATCTGGGGCGATCGCTGGTGGCGAAATCGGCTTTCGCTTCCGTGGTCGCGGACACGTCTTCAGCGCCAGTTTGCACCAGGATTTCGCGGGCCGACTTCACCCACTCGCGATCGTCGCAATGCACCGAGAGCAAGATTCCGCCTTTGCGGATACGGCCCTCATAGCGTTTAGCCTCATACTCGGGAGTTCCCAACCCGGCCAACGCGCCAGCCACTCCGCCCAGCACGCCGCCGACGCCGATGCCGCTCAGCATGGCCATGATGGGGCCGGCGGCAACGAACAGCCCCAAGCCCGGAATGGCCAGCAAGCCGACTCCGGCGAGCCATCCCAGAATACCGCCCACCACGGCGCCGCCTCCCGCGCCCGCCGCCGTTCCTTCGGGAGCTTTTGTATTCCGCTCCAGGGCCAAATCCTTAGTGCCCGTATTGTCTGGGAACAGGATCGATATATCCGTGCTGCGAAACCCAGCCAGCTTCAATCCGTGAACCGCGTTTTCCGCGTCCAACTGGCTTATGTATATGCCGAACACAACTCTGTTTTTTGCCGACATGACCGACTCCTTGTCCCTCGGTAGAAGTAATGCGTGCAGCGACACCATTCCCTCCCACCAGGGACGCGGTTCCCGGCACGCGATCTTAACGCTACTCAATCTGGAAGCAAGCGGATGGCCGTTCAAATTCACATGATTCTGGCGGCAGATCGTATAGAAAGTACCTGCTTAGACGCACTGCGGGAAAATTCTTCCTGCTTCTAACGGTTTGCTGAAAAAGCCCATCCGCATCTGCGAACCGCAGGCGTGGGCGCCTACGCTACACGGGCCATCAACGACATGAGTGTGCCCGTGTAGGGCGGACTTGTTGAGTCTGCCGGGCTTTTTCAGCAACCTTCTAACGGTTTCAACAAGCCCGATAGAACTCTATTGCCGCCGCGCGTCTAACCGATGGATATGCAAAAAAGTTCTGGGTTCAAGATCACCAGCCTGCTCAAACCTCATTGGAAGCTGCTCGCGGTCGGCTTCCTGGGAGTGCTGGGCGAGGGTGTGGCTAACCTTCTTGAGCCTTGGCCGCTAAAAGTGGTTCTCGATAACGTGCTCCGCTCGAAGCCCACCCAGGGCTGGTTGAACTCTTGGATTTTGGCGTCATTTGGGAATGACAAGCTGGGTGTGCTGAAGTTCGCCGCGCTCGCCGTACTCGCGATCGCCGCACTGGGCGCGGGCTGCTCGTATGTCGAGAAATACGTCACCACCAGCGTCGGCCAATGGGTGACGCACGACTTGCGCCGGACGCTTTATTCGCACATCCAGCGTCTTTCGCTGGCCTATCACGACCACAAACAAACGGGCGATCTCATCAGCCGCGTCACCGGAGATATCGACGCCATTCAGAGCTTCATCGTCTCGGGACTTCTGGACGCCATGATCAACAGCCTCACGCTGGTCGGCATGTTGGGCGTGATGTTGTATCTGAATTGGAAGTTCACTCTCATCGCGCTCTCGGTAGCGCCGTTTCTATTTCTAGTGGTCTTCTCCTACACCCGCCGCATCAAGAAAGCTTCGCGCGAGGTCCGCAAGAAAGAGGGCGAAATCGTATCGGTAATGCAGGAGGTGCTTTCGTCCATCCGCGTGGTCAAGGCATTCGCCCGCGAGGATTACGAACAAAGGCGCTTGGAAGAAGAGAGCCTGGAGGGCGTCGAGATCGGATTGCGGGCGCGATCGCTGAAGGCCAAGCTGTCCCCGCTGGTGGAGGTGATCGTAGCCGTTGGCACCTGCCTGGTGCTGTGGTTTGGTGCGCGCATGGTGCTGAGTGGGGCGCTTTCCGCGGGATCGCTCGTGGTGTTTATTCTTTACCTCGGCAAGATGTACAAGCCCATGCAGCAGCTCTCCAAGATGACGGATGCTTATTCGAAGGCGGTGGTGGGGTATGAACGCATCCGAGAGATTCTCGACACGCACAATGAGATCAGAGATCTACCTGGAGCGCGCCGCGCGCCGCGGTTCCAGGGCGCAATCGATTTCCGAGACGTGAGTTTTGCGTACGAGCCCGCCACGCCGGTGCTGAAGGATGTCACTTTCCAAATCGAGCCAGGGCAAGTGGCAGCGCTGGTTGGCCCTACCGGCGCCGGCAAAAGCACCATCATCAGCTTGATCCCGCGCTTCTACGATCCAACCTCTGGCGTGGTGAAGGTCGACGGCCAGGACGTTCGCCGCTTCCAGCAGAAATCCCTGCGCCAGCAAATCAGCTTCGTGCTCCAGGAAACGCTGCTGTTCCACGGGCCGATCTGGAATAACATCGCATACGGAAAGCCCGAAGCAACCCGCGCCGAGATACTGCGCGCGGCGGAATTAGCCAACGCGCACGAATTTATCGACAAGCTTCCCGATGGCTACAACACGATTCTCGGTGAGCGGGGCGTCACTCTTTCCGGCGGCCAGCGGCAGAGGATTGCCATCGCGAGGGCCATCGTCCGCAATACGCCGATACTAATCCTGGATGAGCCCAGCTCGGGCCTGGACGCGGCTTCGGAAAAGCTGGTTTTCGAGGCGCTGGATCGTTTGATGGAGGGTAAGACGTCCATCGTGATCGCGCATCGGCTCTCCACCATCCGCCGGGCGAACACCATTTTCGTCTTGGATGATGGCAGCATCGTCGAGCGTGGGACGCATGATTCGTTGCTGCGCTCGGGGGGATTGTACTCCCAGCTGCACCACATCCAGTTTCAATCGGAAGAGCCGCTGCTAACCGAGCCCCACGCCTGAGCGTACTTAGAGGCGCTGCAGCTCTTTCACTCGCTTCTGAAACTCGACTGCGAACTCATCCATATCCAGCCCTTCATATCCGGCGGCGCGAAACGCATCGCGAATTTGGTCTTGCGACAATTGGCCCAGCAGATCGCCGATCCAGCGCGCGGTCTGACGAGGAATGTCGTCGCCGATCCACCTCATGCCCACCCGGCTGAAGTACTCGTGCGGATTGAAGGCCACGATCATTTCGGGCCGGCTGGGCACGTCGAAATCGACGGTGGTAGGTCCCACCTTCTTAATGAATGTCGATCTGGCGTACGAGTACAGGTTACCCTTCGACTTGGTGTGTGAAAGCTCGCGCCCGGTGGTGCCAAAGCTCGCGCCCAAATCGCTGACCTCGTATTCGCGCGTGTCACCGTTCTCGTCGCCTTTCTTAAAGTCCCGAATGGCGTTGTTCTCTTCCTTCAGATCCCAATTGTTGAGGACGGCCATCATCACGCGCAGGCCGTCTAACTCGCGCGTGCCGGCGAACGGATTGTCGCGCCAGCTCCAGGTCCCCACCTTCTTCCCACCCTCGCGCTTGAGCCGCACGTTGCGCATCTTCCCGCCTGGTTCGATTAAATCCTGACCTCGATGGACGTGTGCCGGCATCCCGTTCACCTGAACGTTCGGCAGAAAATAATCTTCGTCGGTGTGGTACCCCACGGCCCAAACAAAACGGGATGCGGCTGTTTCCGGCCGCGCTTCCACGCCGAGCTTGATTTTCCACTTCACGCCGTCTGGATCACGAACGTCGTACTTCGGATTGCTGCCATCCAGGTCTTCGCTCTCAAAGGTGAAGGGTCCGTGCGGGGCGCGCTCCTGGCCGCCTCGTCCATAGAACAGGTTTTCAGAGGAAATGTCCTTCGGGGCGCGCCACAAGGTAGTAACAGACGTCTCGGTAATTTCTCCTGCCACGCCGGTCGTGATGTAACTTTTTTGCGCGATTGCCGCCGGTGTTGTCACCCCCACCGCGGCCAGCCAAACCATCGTAAGTCTCTTTGCTCTAACGCTCATAACAGCCCACCCCCGAAATGGCCTTCATCTTGATTAAGCAAGAGTGATGCCAGGCAAATTGAAACTTCTGGTGCAACCCGGCGACGGGGTGGAGCCGATTGTGGACGCCATCGACCGGGCCAAGAGCCGCGTAGAGATCGCCATCTTCCGCTTCGACCGCTGGGAGATCGAGAAGGCTTTGGCGAACGCCGCGGCACGGGGCGTTTTTGTGCACGCCCTGATCGCGTACACCAATCGAGGGGGAGAGAGGAATCTTCGGAAACTCGAAATGCGGCTGCTGGAGGCCGGGATTACTGTGGCGCGCACCGCGGACGACCTGGCGCGGTACCACGACAAGTTTCTGATTGTCGACCGCCGGGAGCTGTTTCTGCTGTCTTTTAACTTTACGCACTTGGACATCGATCACAGCCGCTGCTTCGGGTTGGTAACCAGCAACGCAAAACTAGTCGCGGAGGCGGTGAGACTTTTCGAAGCCGATACCAAGCGCCAGGCTTACGTGCCAGCGCTTGCGACGTTCGTGGTTAGTCCTGTGAACGCGCGCAAGCAGCTCGCGGCGTTTTTGCGGGGAGCGAAGAAGCAGTTGCTCATCTACGATCCTGAAATCAGCGATCCCGCTATGTTGCGTTTACTGGATGCTCGAGCGCAAGCCGGCGTGGATATCCAAGTGATTGGCCGGGTGAGCCAAGCGGACTCTAAGCTCGCGGTTCGCAAGTTGTGCATGCGCCTGCACACCCGCACCATTATCCGCGACGGCACACAAGCCTTCGTTGGCAGCCAGAGCCTGCGCGAGATGGAACTCGGTGCCCGCCGCGAGCTGGGAATTATCTTCCGCGATAAGAAGATCGTCGACAAACTCGCCCGGCTCTTCCACGATGACTGGGATGCCATTGAGCGGGTTCCTCAGCCGGCAGCGCTACCGCAAGCGGATCCAACGGCCAAAGTTGCCAAGCGAGTGGCGAAGGCCATCGCCAAGGATCTTCCGCCGGTAACTCCAGTGCTCCGTGTATTAGTCCGGGAACTCGCGGGCGACACCGTCGATATGCAGCTCGACAGCGCTGTGGTGGAAGAGACCGTCAAAGAGGCGGTGAAGGAAGCAGTTCGCGATGCGGTGGAAACCGTCGTCGAACAAAACGGCGTCCAAAATGGCGCGTCACCATCCCACCGTTAGCGGTCTCTAATCGGCAGCGGGTGTGTCACCCTAGAATCGGAGGAGCCAATGGCAATCAATCCCGCCGCTGGTCAGCCGGCGCAGCCGAGCAATCTGGTCAACGTTCCGCGGCTGGTCACGGCCTATTTCGAGGACCGTCCCGATCCGAAAATTCCCGAGCAGCGCGTGACGTTCGGGACGTCGGGCCATCGCGGATCTGCGCTTCATCGCGCCTTCAACGAATGGCACATCCTAGCGGTGACTCAGGCCATTTGCACCTATCGCAAAGAGAAGGGAATCGACGGGCCGCTGTTCCTGGGCATCGACACCCATTCGCTTTCCGAGCCCGCGTTCGCGAGTGCGATGGAGGTGCTTGCGGCTAACCAAGTTCACGTCCGCATCGCTCCCAACGGCGCGTACACGCCCACTCCGGCTGTTTCCCGCGCCATAATTAATTTCAATCGAGACAGAAAAACCGGACTGGCGGACGGCATCGTGGTCACTCCGTCGCACAATCCGCCAGAGGACGGAGGGTTCAAGTACGATCCTCCGCACGGCGGACCGGCCGACACCGACATCACCGGTTTCATCCAGAAGCGTGCCAACGAACTGCTGGAAAACGGCTTGAACGGAGTGAAACGCACCCTTTTTGAGAAGGCCCTGCGCGCGTCCAGCACGGAAACGCACGATTTCATGTCCGAGTACGTCGCCGATCTCAGTCGGGTGATCGACTTTGATGTGATTCGTGGCGCGAAGTTGAATCTGGGTGTTGATCCCTTGGGTGGCGCGAGCGTGCATTATTGGGGGCCCATCCGCGATCGCTATGGGTTGAATTTGACTGTCGTCAACGAAGCCGTCGACCCCACCTTCCGTTTCATGACGCTCGATTGGGATGGCCGCATCCGCATGGACCCGTCGTCTCCTTACGCCATGCGCCGCTTGATCGCCTTGAAGGATAAGTTCGATGTGGCATTTGCCTGCGATACCGATGCCGATCGACATGGGGTGGTCACGCGTAGCTCTGGCCTGTTGCCGCCCAATCATTACCTCGCGGTGTGCGCACACTACCTTTTCGCCAATCGCACCGGATGGCGTAAAGATGCGGCGGTCGGTAAAACCGTGGTCTCGAGCAGCATGATCGATCGTGTGGCCGCGAAGCTCGGCCGGAAAGTGTACGAAGTCCCAGTCGGATTCAAATGGTTCGTGAACGGCCTCCTCGGCGGGTCGCTCGGCTTTGGGGGTGAGGAGAGCGCGGGCGCTTCCTTCCTGTGTCGCGACGGTTCGCCATGGACCACGGATAAAGACGGCCTCATCCCGGCGCTGCTTTCAGCGGAGATCACTGCTCGCGTGGGCCGCGACCCCGGCGAAATCTACGCGGAGCTGGAGCATGAGTTCGGCGTGTCATCGTATGAACGGATCGATGCGCCGGCCAACGCGGATCAGCGCGCCGCGCTCGCCAAGCTCTCAGCCCGGGACATCACCGTCACCGAACTGGCCGGCGAGAAGATCCACAACATTCTGACGTCCGCGTCTGGCGATGGCAATGCCATCGGTGGCATCAAAGTAATCGCCCAAAGCGGCTGGTTCGCCGCACGGCCGTCAGGCACCGAAGACGTTTACAAGATCTACGCGGAGAGTTTTCTCGGGGCCGATCACCTGAAAAAAATTCAGGAAGAAGCTCAGGCCATGGTGGGCGCAGTGTTGGGAGCCGGCGCGCTGAAACTCTCCGCACCGTAATTCTGCAGGTCGCCGATTCGTTCCACGCTGATGTCGGCCGGGGGGTATTTCTTGAACACCTCGGGATCGTGCGCATAATGTCCTTGCCGCACGAAAACAGTGGTCACGCGCGACTGCCAAATCTGCTTGATCGCGTCCAGGATGCGCAGCTTGTCGTCTACCAGGACATAATGATCGGCCGGATAGCGCTGCTCCACGTCCGCGAGCTCTTGCTCCTTGTGGATGTAGATCAGCACATTGCCCTGGAACAGTTCGAAGAGCCCCGAGCGATAGACTTTGTG
>JBEKLB010000170.1:0-12994 GCA_050010415.1 Bryobacteraceae bacterium
CAAGAACTGATGGAATATATCTGCCAGGAGAACAACCGGGATCTGCAGCACCTGGTGGGCAAATAACCGGCAGGCGTCAGCCGCGCGCCGATCTCTTTTTGCCAGCGGCTTTTTTCTCGGGTTCGGCGTCCAGTGTTTCTACCGACGCGGGCGGTTTCTTGGCCGCCGCAAGGCTCTGCTTCAGTGCCTGCATGATGTCGATCACCTTGGCTGGCTCGGCGTGCGGCGGAGTCACCACTTCCTGGCCCTTGATCTTGGCGTCGATCAGCGACTGTAGATTGTCGAGATAGGTGTCGTGATATTTCTGCGGCTCAAAGGGCGCAGCCAGCGACTCTACCAGCATCTCGGCCAGCTTGAGCTCCTGCTCCTTGACCAGGCCGGTATCCGTCCGAAATTCTTCCACTTGGCGGACTTCGTTGGCATAGTACATGGTGTGCATTAGAAGGCCGTGAGGGCCGGGCCGGAAGATGACGATGTGCTCCCGATTGTGCATGGCGATCTTCGCCACCCCGACGTAGCCGGTGCGCTTCAGCGTGTCATACAGCAGCGCGTAGGGCTTCTGCCCGGCTTCGTCCGGCGCCATATAGAAAGAGCTTTCGAAATAAATGGGGTCCACTTCGCCGGACTTCACGAATTCGAGGATCTCCATCACCTTGGCCGTGGACGGCGCCATCTTCTTGATGTCTTCGTCCTCGATGACCACGTAGCGGTCCTTCTCGTATTCGTAGCCTTTGACGATCTCGCTGCGCGGAATGGGTTTATCTTCCGCCTGGCAGTAGATGACCTGCTTGATGCGCGAGTTATCGGATTTGTGAAGTTGGTTAAAACTGATGCCTTCGCTGCGAGCAGCGGTGAACAGCTTCACAGGAAAAGAAACCAGGCCGAAAGTGAGATGCCCTTTCCAGACCGTTGTTGCCATGGCGACAACCTCCCACAGTATGTAGACATAGCATGATCGTCAAACATTTTCAAGTTTCAACGTTTGATCTGGGCCCTCCTACCTGGACGGGCGTATGATGAATGCAGTGCTGGCAAAGTCGCAGATCGGCGTGGAAGAGTACCTCGAACTTGTACTCGACGACCGCCCCGAACCGGATTACGTGAATGGGGAGGTGGTGGAAAGAGCTTTGCCGACGCCAATTCATGCGCAGATTCAGACTCTTCTCGGCATTCTGTTCGCACCCCTGCTCAAGCGGTTCCGCTTGATTCTCATGTCGGAGCTTCGTGTGCAGATAGAGCCCGGACGCTTCCGTGTCATCGATTTCGTTGTTTATCGCGATACACGTCCCGAGGGCCGCTACGGAACAGCGCCCGCATTCGTTGCCATCGAAATCGTCTCCCCTGACGACCGCTATACCGAGCTCGCGCATCGCCTGGAAGACTATCGCCGCTGGGGCGTCCCGAATGTCTGGCTGGTCGACCCCGAGCTCAAGCGCTTATACCGATACTCCGAAGCCGGACTGCTCCAGTTCCCCGCACTCGGTCTGCCTGAATTCGATTTCGAAATCCCTGCGCAAGAGTTATTCAAAGATATCTAGCCCGCGTTCGCCACGCTGGCGCATTTATTTCTCCTTGCTTTCCCAATGACTTGAAAATTTGTCGCGCCGTAGCCGGCCAATGCATGCCGTAATCTTGCCTTGGGTGATGGCAGAAGCGCACGGGCTGCGGACCTCACAAACTGTGGCCCGTGCGCCTTCTTAGAAACTAACCACGGCCATGCTTCCGTCGGTCTTTAGGGCGTCACCAGTCGCGTTGAACAAGTCCGGTGGCAGGCCGCCACGCTCCACCAGCGAGAGCCCCCGCACCAATCCAGTGAACACCAGATCGTTCACTACCTTGGCGCGCTCCTGGTCGATCTGCGGATCGATTCTGTGGATAAACGTGCGATTCACATCGGAAAAGCTGATCCCGGTGTCATGCGTCGCCGAGCACACCCAGATGCCCTTCCCCGAGAATCCGCCCGGCCGCTGCCAGATCCGGACATGATGCCGCGCCGCGAAGGTATCGTTCAGTTTTTCAAACACCAGATCGGGAGCACGGCCGTCCAGCAGCAATACCGAAACAGGCGCCTCCTGATAGCCGCGCATCTCCGCCATGGCCCGGAAGGTTTCGAGCTTGGATTGATCGTTCAACTTCGCCGCGGGCGACCAGCCGGCCTTCTGAAACGCATCTTCAATCTGTTGACGGCTTGCGAGAAACATCAGGCTGGTAATGTCGGATGGGCTTTGATCCTTCTGGGTGGCGGTCCGAAAGGGCTCGCTGTTCACCAGACGAAAGAGCTGGTCCTGCGGCTCAATCGCGGCAATGTCCGGCATCTTGACGGCGCCCGTCCAATCCAGCGGTTTAGTAAGCTCGATGGTTATTTCTACGCCTGCTTTGTAATCGATGTTGGCGTCGGTGGGCTTCAGCACAGCCTGTTTCACGGTTCCCAAGAGTTCAGCAAACGACGGATACTTCTCGGCAACCTTGTTGATCCCTTGATCCAGCCGCCCTGATCCGGTTTTGGATGCCACGATGCCCTGAATGCGCCCGTCAGCGTCCAGTTTCTCGCGTGAATTGTCGATGCCGGAGAGCTTGGCCGCGATGCTGGTCTTCTTCCCGCTCGCGTCGTGAATGTCGTCGAAGGCCAGCGCCAACGCCGCCTGATCGTCCGGATTGACAGCGGCCGTCACTTCTTTGATGTGCCCGGCGAGCGTCGCCCCCGCCGCCATGGCAACGCGGCCATCCACCACCACGGGTGCGATCACCAGCGCTTGAAATGGATCGCCCATCTTCGACGTGGAGGTGTTGATCTCACTCGTGAGCCGGATCTGGATTTGAGCGCCCGATGGAATCCGCGCAGCCGGCGCCAATCCGGCGGCCAGCAGCCATAGGACAGCGGTTTTCAGGCCTGATTTCACATTCACATGCTACCGCGCCACCCCGAGCGCCGTCAGGCGGAAACCGAGCTAAGGCCTTCCAAGCACGCCTCCCGTTGCCAGTGGTACAGTAATTAGCCAAGCGGACGGGAAAGGAACATGACCCTCCATGAAAGCCACCGTAACGGCATTCATTTTTCTTATTGGCGTTTGTATTGGCGTGGCCCAGGCAGCCGACGATTTCACCACCCACGCCTGGCAAATGGAAAGCAAGGGCGACGCGGCCGAAGCGCGCGATTACCTGCAGCGAGCGGCGCAAACCGGCGGTGTGGACGCGAAGCTGGCCTACGCTCAGTTTCTCGACCGGCATCGCGATCCCGCGGCACGTGAAGCCTACCAAAACGTTTGGAAGGTGGCCAAGGGCGAGCAGCGGGAACTGGCCGCGCGACGCATGGTGGTCCTCGATCTGATCGCCGGCGATCGCGATGCCACCGAACGCCATGTCGAGCAATACCGCAGCTCCGGTGGTCGCGACTTCAATTTGCCCCCCGCCGCCGTTTCACCGGACAGTGAGAAGCGCGTCACAATTGCGATTCCCGGTCCGCTGCGTTCCTTTTCGCGCATGGCCGCTCTGGCGCCTGAAATCGCCCCCGACGACGTGCTCCCCGCCTTGGCGCGCAATATCGTCACCAACGGTTATCAAGCTGCCGGCAGTAACGACGTGCTGGAGCAGACCGAATATTTGAAGCTGGTGGTCCGCTATCTTGCGCAAGCCCGGGAGATCGAAAAACTGGCCGACTCGAGCGGCATGATTAAGATCGAGACCTGCGATTCCACCCAGACCGGTGAGTTGCTCCGCGTGCTCGGATATCGCATGCGCGGCGGCTGCGGCAGTGAAGTGGTGCTCGAAACCTTGAACGCCTCGCGCGCTTTTCTGACCATCGATTCCGGCTTTCCCCTCGCCGAACTGGAACAGGATCTCCGCACCAACCGCGTCTTTGCGTACGACTTCAAGCCCACTCAAGTTCCGATCATCTACACGCAGGATTATTGGATATCGAGCAAAGATCGGCAGGGCGTCGAGTTCATCGACTCGTTTCTCGGCGATCCTTCGCTTTGCCGCCTCTATCTGGCCCTGGCGAAGCTGGACCCGGGCGCGTCCGAAGAGCTTCGCAAGGGGACCACGGTTCAAAGAATCCGCGCTTATGCTCACGTTCTGGATTTCTACGGCGGCATGTTCCAGGTTCGGAATGGCAAAGCCGTGGTGCCGGGCGGCGCACGTTCGGAGAAAGCTTGGGCCGAGCTGGTGGGAATGGGGCCCGACAGACCGGGGCCATTTTTTGAGCGCCTGATTGTCCGGGACGACGGCTGGTTGGCCAGCTATTTCGACGCCATTGCCCGCATCAGCGATAGCCCGTCGAACGGGCCGGTTCAGAATTATCTTACAGACCCTGAGCGCGTGAAGCGATTTTATTCCGCCATCCGAGGAAAAGTCACCAGCCCTGGCCCGGCGCGCCCGGTGTTCCGCTCCAACACCGACATGATGCTGCTGACTACGCGGCTGCGCCTGGATCCGAATGGCAAGCCGCACATACCCGGCAGCCTGGACGTATGGCGCACTTTGTTCGTTGAACATCCTTCCGGCAGCGGCAAGTACGACGCCAAGCTAAGTAAAGACGCTGCCAACTGGAAAGACCCCGATGACGTAATCGAGGCGCTTTTCGGGCTCTGCCGCAAGGCGGCGGAAAATGAGCCGTTGAAGATTTTCCTGGCGCTGAGCGATCTGGATCGCCACCGCCAAACGCCGCTCGATGCGAAGACGGCGGATCGCCTGGCGCGCAATTTCCGCTCCTTCGGCGCGCAATATTCGATATTCGCGGAGGTCTCCGAGGTTTCGAACGGAACCATCAATCAATTCCTCGACGCGGCCGATGCCGTCGACCAGATTCACGATCTGGCTCTGCGGTCAGACGCGGCCGGCACGCTGCAGTCTCTGGTTGGTCTCTGGCAGATATTCTGCCGGCAAGGCTCCATCGCGGCGGCGGACCAGGATCGCGCGCTGGCGGCGATTCTCACGCGGCTCGCCAAAATAAAGAACGAAGGCGACGTTTTCGACGGAGGCCGTGCGGGCATCCAAACGCTGCTCGCTGCCACCAACTCCCCCACGGCGGGCTCCGCGCAGGATCGCATGCTCGATTTGCTGGCCGGCACTGCGCTGCCCGATACATCGGACGCACACAACCAATTAGTCGAGGATATGATTCGCATCTTCGAGGCGCAGCGGCTGATCTCGCTCTCTTCGATCTTCGATCTGGTGGATCAATTGGAAAGTCTGGCCAAGGGCGAAAAGGTCAATAACGCGCTGATCACCAAAACCGCGGCGCGAATTTCCGAGATCCAGCTTCCGCGCAGTTCGCTGAGTGGTTCGGAAAGAAACGCCCTTAGCTTTGGATTCTGGCCGGAGAAACATATTGAAGCCGAGAGAAAGCTGACCCTGCGAGCCTTCATCGATCGGGCGGGCAGCGATCCGAAGAAGCTGGATGAGATCCGGCCTTTGATGGCTCCGTTTTTGCGCGACACCCTCATCGGGTTAAATTACGTGCACTATGCGCCGCCGGGTGCGCAGGTACTCTATACCAATCCGCTTTTCGTGCGCAGCCACGATTTCGTCGGCGTACAGGGAGTGAACAGCACCTGGAAAGATACAGAAGTGCTGGGCAGCGGTTGGCCATCGAGCGCCGGAGGAAAGCTGGTGGGGTCCATGGTCAGCCTGCCTTACGCGCTGGCCGAGGCCGAACAAAACTTCCTGATTCCGTCGCGCGAGCAGGCGCTGATATGGGGAGACCTGGTGCCGCAGCTTCTTCTCACCGCCACCATTCCACGTTGGTGGAACGTTACACCCGGCCAATTGCACTGGGTAGCGCTGCATATGGATTACGGCGAAACGTTGGTGGCCGAAGCCGCCGTGAATGCGGATCGGAAGCAGCTGGTCTTGGACGCTCTCAGCCCATACGCCATGCCGGCACGGGTGGCCCACGTGCGCGAGTTGCTGGAGCAAGGCCGCGTAAACGCGGCGCTCGACAGCGTAATGCCATCCGAACTATTCGCGGTCGCTAAAGATGTTTTGTCCGCCGATAAAGCCGACACTCCGCTCGCCTCCGAAATTCGCCGGGAAGCTGCCGAAGCGCCCCAGCAGCTGAATTACGAAGCTGTCTCGCGCGCCTTCGGCACGCCCAAGCCGACACTGGCGAATTCCTATTCGCCGGAATTGCTCGGCCTGCGAACATTTCCAACCTTGATGGGTTATTCCAGCCGGATTCTGGCCGAGAGTTGGGAATCGAATCTGCTCTACTATGCCGCGTTAGCGGATCAGTTATATCTTTCGCCGGCGGAGTTAAATGTTTTGGTCCCGGATTGGACGCGCCAGACGGTGGAGCGGATTTTCGCCACCAATCTGGAAGATTGGCCCGCACTGCTGCGTTCGCTCCGGCTGGTAGGTGATGAAGCACGCGAGAAGTCGCGCAAACGTGTGACAGCATCCAACGGTTTGTAATCGCAATTATTTTCGGAGGACAGTCTTGCAGCTCAATGGTCGGATATTCATTGGCGCTTCCGCGGCCTTACTAACTTCCTTGCTGCTGTTGGCGCAAGAACGGCCGACCTTTCGCGTCAAAGTGGACATGGTGGTCCTGAGTTTCACGGTCACCGATAGCAAAGGTCATTACATCAACGGACTAAAGCCCGGCGATTTTCGTCTGACGGAAGACGCCATCGCGCAAAAAATCAATACCTTCGGCGAAGGTAACAAGCCGCCCGTGCAGGTGCTGGACAACGGAACGGTGCGGCCGCTGGTGGCGTCGGTGGATGGCGCAATCACGCCGGCGGATGGCGCGGCCACCGAGGTGCGGTCTGATTCGTTTGTCGGGACCAACGTGTTCGTGCTATTCGACACCAGCAATTACATGTATCGCGGATTTGTTTACGCTTCCGACGCAATCGCGGATTTCGTTCGTGGCCTCGACAAATCGGATTCGGTGGCGGTCTATACCTTCAGCCGTAATCTTTCGCGTCCCGCTCCGCTCACGCACGACCGGAACGACGCCATCTTTGGCCTGCGCAAAGCTGTGGCGGGCGACGATGCGGCGCTCTACAACGGACTGCTCCTCACCTTGCGCGACGCAGCCAAGGTGCCCGGACGGAAAGTGATCATCGTGTTTTCGAACGGCCCCGACAATGCCAGCCTGATCGCCCCGGATGACGTACGCGCGGTAGCCGAAGACGATGGCATCCCCATTTACGTCATCTCCACCAACGACGTGAGTAAGGACCCCATGTCGACCAACGTTTTCAAGCGCATCTCCACGCGCACCGGCGGCAAGGCCTATTTCGCGAAGACCTGGCAGAAACAGGTGGAAGCGTTCGAATCCATTCGCGAGGATCTTGGCAACAGCTACACCATCACTTATTATCCGCAGCCCAATCCCAACGAGGGCTTTCGCAAAATCAATGTCGAGATCGTATCGGACGTCGGCAAGAAGTATCGTGTGCGGGCGCGGCCGGGCTATCGCCCGCAGGGCGGATTCTGAACCGCGTCCGTGAACACGTTACATCCCCGTTAGCGTGAAACCTCAATCCAAGTGGCACGTCTAGTGGGCATATGTCGATCGTTAAATGGAGCATCACTGGCGCAGCCCTTCTGTTTCTTGGAGCGTCGTTAGGCAGCGCGCAGACCTCTTTCGATGTGAATCTCGGATTTGGAAGTGCATGGGATAGCGCCAACGGTGGCGGCATCGATAATGCGGCTTCGCTGAATGCATTTGGCTCCTGCACGCTCGGATCGGGCGATGCCAATTGCCAGTCTCTTCCCAGCCTGAACGGCTTTTTCCTGGGCTTCGGTGGCGACTTGATGCTGTTCAAGCGCTTTGGAGTCGGCTTTGAAGACAGTTTGCAGCCCTCCCGCCAAACCTATGGTCCACTGGCCTCCCGGCAGTCGTTCTATGACGTCAACGGCATCTACGCGCCGGTTGCCACCAAACGTCTATCTCTGCTTGTGGAAGGCGGCGTGGGAGGCGCGCGAACCAGTTTTTCGTTGACCGAGAGTGGCTGCGTCGGCACCGCTGTTTGCAGCACTTCGACGGAACCAGTGGGCGCTGCAAATCATTTCCAGGTACACGTGGGAGTTGGCCTGCAGATCTTCCTGACGCAACACATCTTCATCAAACCGGAGTACGATTTTCACTACGTTCCAGGATTCACCAACCAGTTCGGGAGCGACGCGGTGCAGGCCGGAATGCTCTGGGTGGGCTACAGCTTCGGCGAGCGTTAATATCTTTTACATTTCGTGAAATCGAATTTCCACGCTGACGCGCACGGCGATCGGTTTGTCATTCTTCTGGGCGGGCGCAAAACGCCACTCTTTCACCGCGTCCACTGCGCTTTGGTCTAAATCGGTGTCGATCCCTTTCACCACATGGGGATCCTTCGGAATGCCCTTGGAACTAACTACCAACGCGATGATTACCGAGCCCACGGCTCGCACGCCCTTGCTGGTCGAGTAACGTGGATTCACTTGCTTGATCACTCGCGGGGGTGTGACGTCGGGACCGATGTCGTAGACTGCCTCGTCCTTGTTTGAATTGGGGTTGGAATCAGGACTTTGTCCTGCGGTCTGCGCCGGCAAAAGCCAAGCCGCGCAACAACCGATGAGCAGTACTCGTCGCCATGTCAAAATTGTGCCTCGCTCCCAACCCCGTGCTGACGCCCGTACTGATGAAAGATTGGTGAACAGACGCGGCCCAAATCGACGCGGTTACATTGTTCCGCGGCTTTGAATTATCTTAGTCCGACCCTACCTTTCTTTTGGAACTTTTGGGCAGGCCGGGCTGAATCAAAAGTGAAGGAGATGAATTAACCTCATGAAGTCAGGTCTTATCGTGTTTCTGGTTCTCAGCGCGGCCGCGCTCGCGCAACGGCCAGCTTGGGATTTCCAAGGCGGTTTTCGAGGTCTCTTTCAGGGCAAAGTAGTCACCGGTGAGCCGTACTCGGGCACCGGCGTGACAACCCGAAACCAAACCCTCGCGAACGGCAACACTATCAACGAGTCAAGTTGCGCCAAGCTGTACCGCGATACGGCCGGCCGTACCCGGCGCGAAGAAACGCGCAATTCCGCAACCTGCAGCGCGACCCCGGAAAGCATTCTGATCCGAGATCCCGTGGCGGGCGTGGAGTACGCGATCAACATGCGAAACAATACCTACCGGCAGCTCACCATCAAAGCACCATCCGCTGAAGCCGCCGCACTGCGAACGCGCACTCGTCCGGCCAATCCGAATGAGGTGAAGACGTCGTTAGGGACCATGGCGATTCCGGGCACGTCTCTCAGCGCGGAGAACACGCAAACCGTCACCACTATTCCGGCCGGGAGATTCGGTAACGCGCAGGCCATCACCATCACGGAAACCCGGTCATATTCGCCGGACTTGCAGATCCTCGTCCAAAGCTCGCGGACCGATCCACGCAGCGGCGTCACCACCTATCAACTGAGCAACATCGCAACGCTCGAGCCAGCCGAGACCCTCTTCCAACTCCCTTCTGGGTTAACATTACAGCAGGGGCCGTCCGCGAGAGGCAGGCGCGCACCGTAAGCATTAGAGCATGTTGAAGCCGGTTCGGGCTGCCATATTATTGGGAGTGGTTGTGCCAGCGCTCCTGCTGGCACAATACTACCCACGGCCGCGTCGCGGCGTTGTTCCAGGCACGCCCAACCCAGGAGCTTACAACGTAGCTGGTTCTTTTCATGGCAAGCTCAAGGAGCTGACCAGCAAAGAAATCACGATCCAAACCGAGGACGAACAGCTGGTTTCGATCCACCGCACGCGCAAGACCAAGTTCCTAAAAGGCACTCAGACCATCAAGCCGTCAGACATTGACTTGGAAACGATGGTCACTGTGGATGCCACCGAGGAGGTGGACCTGAGCCTGACGGCGGTCAGCGTCACGGTGGACACGCCGAAGAAGACGACGGACAGCAGCAAGTAACTAGGCGTCAGGAAATGCGGTAGACGTAGGCATCGTCGAGAAAGCGATTGCCCAGCGTCTGGCCACTGAGACGCATACCTTCGACGCTTTTGGCTTTGGCAAAAATCCTTCGAAGCGCCTTGATGAACGGATCACTGGTGTGAAGGATGACGACAGGTGGAGTTTGCTCCAAAGGAAAGCCAGCCGCGTCCAACGCTTCGTGGAGCAGGCTATAAGCGTCCCCCAGGTCGTCGGTGTCGAATTTTCGAGAAGACAAGATTAGGCGCCAGTCCTCGTATTCGGCTAGAACAGCCCACAGTGCGACCTTCACCTGCAACCCGGCATCATCGAGAATTTGAAGTATCCTAGAGCCCTTTGCGAACTCGATACCTACCAGTGCGCTTGTATCCATCGAAGTACTCCATGATTTCGGTCACCAACCGCTTTAATAAGCTTCTCGGCGGCCTCGGCGCGAGTCGTGGTATAGCGGCTGTGCTCCGACCACAATTGTACGATATCCCAATAGTTTCGAAATATCGCATCGCGCCTTGATTCCTCCACCAGAACCTTTTCCAATCTCGCTACAACAAGCAGGCCCCTAAGATTGTGAGTGTAGCTGAGGTCGACCCTCTTCTTGTCGGGAAACTCGTGCCGCTGGGTCAACTTTGCGATACAAGCCTTGAGCGCGCATTCGACACAATAGCCGGCAAGATAATAGGCTCCGTCGCTCATGCCCAACCGTGCGAGCGCCCGCGCCTCCCGCAACCTAATCCTGGACAGCGCCTGCAATTCCTTCCGATCCACACTGACATCGTGGCCGAACATCGGAATCTTTCTCAGACCCTTGCTAGACTGGTTCTTGACATCCGCAACAAAACCTCGCGTCTCGGTCGTTAGCTATCTCAACACAGCCCCTCTGGTCTGGGGCATGGCACACGGCGACGAGCGCGGACTCTTCGATTTATCTTTCGCCATCCCAGCCGAATGCGCCGACCGCCTGGAATCCGGACTGGCCGACATCGGCATTGTCCCAGCCGTCGAACTCAACCGGCAGAAACTTGCAATCATTCGGGGCGCGGGGATCGCGTGCCACGGTCCGGTCCGCAGCATTTTCCTGATCTCGAAAGTGCCCTACGCTCGAATCCGCAAGCTGGCCACCGACTCAACTTCCCGAACGTCTGTGGCGCTCAGCCGCGTGATCCTGGCGCGGAAATACGGCGTCCAGCCGGAAGTTCACTCGCACCCGCCGCACCTGCCGTCGATGCTCGAGAACGCCGACGCTGCGCTGATCATCGGCGATGCCGCACTGGTGCTGGATCCCGCCGATCTTCCGTTTCATGTTCTTGACCTGGGCGACGAATGGGTCCAACTGACCGGCCTGCCGATGGTCTTCGCGGTTTGGGCCGCGCGCGCCGAATTGCCCGCGCAGGATCCCAAGCCGTTCCTCGATTCCATGCGCTACGGCCTCGCCCACATCGACGAAATCGCACGCTCCGAGCATGCCAAGGTGGGGGTCTCTGAAGACCTGGCGCGCTCATATTTGAAAAACAATATCGTCTTCGAACTGGGCGACCGCGAGTACGCCGGGCTCAAGACTTTCTTACAATATGCTTCAGAGCTTGGCGGACCGCAGGGCAGGCCGGCGAAAGAGAGAAAAGTTTCGGTATGATGACGCGCGAGGAAGCGATCGATTTATACAATAGCGACGATCTGATCGGCATCGGCATGGCGGCCGACGCGGTACGCCGCAAGCTGCATCCCCACGGCGTGGTCAGCTACATCATCGACCGCAACATCAACTACACCAACTTCTGCACCGAGTATTGCAGCTTCTGCGCCTTCTACCGGCCCATGGGGCACCAGGAAGGCTACGTGCATTCCAAGGACGTGATCTTCGATAAGATCCAGGAGACCATCGATCTGGGCGGCACCGGCATCCTGATGCAGGGCGGCTTGCATCCCGACCTGAAGATCGAATGGTATGAAGACCTGCTGCGATCCATCAAGGAGCGCTTTGGCGACAAGATCTGGAACCATTGTTTTTCCGCGCCTGAGATCGTCAACATCGCCGAGGTCAGCGGATTAAGCCTGCGCGACACCATCGCCCGTCTGCGCGATGCGGGCCTGGAGTCCATTCCCGGAGGCGGCGCCGAAATTCTGGACGACGATGTCAGGCGCAGGATCAGCCGATTGAAATCGTCCTCGCAGGATTGGATTGACGTGCATCGCATCGCTCATTCACTCGGCATGCGCACCACCGCCACCATGATGTTCGGTTGCGGCGAGACGATCGAGCAGCGCATGAATCACTTCGACATCGTGCGCCAGATTCAGCAGGACACGGGCGGATTCACAGCCTTCATCCCATGGTCATTTCAGCGCGAGAACACCTCGCTCGGCAAGTTCGTCAAGCAGGAAGCGACGGCCGTGGAATATCTCAAGATGCTCGCGCTGTCGCGCCTCTATTTCGAAGACATCCAGAACATCCAATCCTCCTGGGTGACGCCGGGTCTGAAGACCTGCCAAATGGGCCTGCGTTTCGGCGGCAACGATGTCGGCAGCATCATGATTGAAGAAAACGTTGTCTCCGCGGCGGGCGCTCACAATCGCGCCAGTGAAGAGGAACTGCGGCGGCTGATTCGCGATGCCGGGTTCATTCCCAAACAGCGCGACACGTTGTACCGGACCTATTTCCTGAATTAGCGCTGGAGCCAGTCGCCGGATTCAATCAGGCTGCCCTTGGAGCCTCCGACGTACCAGTAAGCCCAGCAGTCGATGATTTGGCCATCCTCCAAGGTCGCTGACACCATAGCACGCGCGTATTCCAAGCCTTCATATTCATCGAGCGATGCCAGCAGGCTCGGGTCTTCCAATCGGTGAATCTCGCCGTGGATCCAATGATCCGGTCGATCGGATGGCACGGCGCCTGGGTATGCGCCGAAATCGTACAAACGGCCTGGAACGCGAGCGTCCATTACGAATGTCCCACGTTCAGAAAGCAGCCGCGCGAATTTGTTATTGGAGCCGCGTCGCAGCGTTCCGTAGACGAAGAGATGATCGGCGAACAAATCTACTTCTTAGCGGCCAGAGACTCTTCGAGTTCGCGCGCGTACTCTGCG
>JBEKLB010000171.1:0-12956 GCA_050010415.1 Bryobacteraceae bacterium
GCGCGTGCTGGCGTTTTCTCTCACGCTCTCCTTGCTCACCACCGTGCTCTTCGGACTGGTGCTGGCGTTCCAAGCCGGAAAGGTGGAACCATCGCTTTCCGGATTGCGCGAGCGCGGCAGTTCCGGATCGCGGCACGACAGCAAAGTCCGCCAGGTGCTCATTGGCGCGGAAGTCGCGTTGTCGTTGATGCTTTTGGTAGGCGCGGGGGTGTTGCTGCGGACGCTCTGGAATCTTCTGCAAGTGAATCCGGGGTTCAACTCCGAGCATTTGGTCGCGGGAGGCGTTTCGTTGCCGGTGCCCAATGATCCCAAGGCCGACATTTACGGCAAGCTCGAAACGCGCACCGCACTGGTTCGTGAGACGGTGCGGCGCCTTCGCGCCGTGCCCGGCGTGGAGAACGCGGCGTTGTCCAGCGTGGTTCCCCTGCAGGGCGCGCTGCTGCAAAGTGGATACCGCGTGGAAGGCGCATCCGAGAGCGGCGACGCACCCACGGCGGTATCCGCCTCCGTGACGCCCGAATTCTTTCGGACCATCGGCGCGCCGCTGGTTCGGGGACGGGTGATTCAGGATACGGATGACGCGCAATCACGCTTGGTCGTGCTGGTGGATGAGACCGCGGCGCGCCATTTCTGGGGCGCGCAGGATCCCCTTGGAAAGCGGATTCGTTCCGTGAGCACCATCCGCAAGGGCATCGTGCAGCCGACGCCTTGGTTTACGGTGGTGGGCGTGGTTGGCAACGTGAAGTTGGCCAGCTTGGATGAAAAGGATGTTCCGCACGTTTACACCAGCTTGTACCAGGCGCGTGGGTACCAGACGCCTGGAAGGCTTATGGGCGTGCTGGTTCGCGGCACGGGAGACCGCGCCCTACTCAGCCGTGCCGTGCCGCGCGAAATTCAGTCGGTGGATCCCAACTTGCCGGTATCGCCGATCGTAGAAATGACCGAGCTGATGCGCGTCGGCGTCGGCGATCGCCGCTTCGCGGCGTCGTTGCTGACGTGCTTCGCCGTGGTGGCGTTATTGCTGATGAGTGTCGGAGTGTACGGCGTAGCGTCGTATGCGATTGTGCGCCGCGAAAAGGAAATCGGCATTCGTTCCGCGCTGGGAGCCACGCGCGGCCAATTGGTGCAAATGGTTTTGCGCGAGGGCATGGTTCCGATTCTGGCCGGGCTGGCGGTGGGAGCAGCCGGCGCCGCGCTTTCGGGCCCTTTGCTGGCTGCGCTGCTGTTCGAAGTGCCCTCCACCGACGCGAGCGTCTTCGCGGCGGCGGGAGTCACGCTGGTGGCGATCGGCATTCTGGCCAACTACCTGCCGGCCCGTCGCGCGGGACGCGTGGACCCCATTACGGCCTTGCGAACCGAATGACGATCTGACAGACCGCAAGTCCTTCCCCAGTGCATCGATCCAGCGGACGTTGTCCATAGCGATCTCCTTTCAAACTTCGTACAAAGTGATGCTACTTTGGTCCGGACGTGACCGCAATTGATTCGAATGCAGTTTTTCCACCGGCCCGTCGCGGAGAACAGCACGCCCGACAAATTGCTGATGCGCGTGCCCGGCGGAAAATACCCGGCGATGCCTTGGCGCAACGGTTTCCGCTTGACAGGCAGGCGTTGCGCGCAGGCGGCGGACGTGACGGTCATAGCTGCCCGACTCCAGAAACTCCGCAACGGCCTCGCCACGAAGCCTACAGCTCAACCGGCCAATCTCAAACAATGTGAGGAGGCGAGTAAGCTTGCGCAAGAACACTTGGCGACATTCGACACACTCGACTATGACGCTTTTCTCTCAGGCGCGGAGTGGGACCGCCTCAAAGAAACCTTTTTCTCGCGAAAGAAAATTTGCTCTCAGCCTATCAAGGATTCGAGCGGGAGTCGCTAATTTCTACGGTCTAACGGGCATTCCCCAACTGAGGCCTGAGGTGCGTGTGAGTGGCAAATGATCAGCCAAACCGAGCGGGGTAGTTTCTACAAAAATCCGACTGACCGCTGCATAACCTTTCTATGTATGATTAGAGCGTAGGTTGTCCGGATGGGGAATTGAAAGCCCCCAATTTCGGGCAGATGCAAACGGGTCCCATGAAGTTGAACGTTGCCCGTCCAAGTGTTACGCGCATTTTGCACGGCCTACGGAATGGAAATAATGCTTCCTCCAAAGGCGCGAGCTTTGGCCCAGCGCCTGCTTGCTTATGAAGGCTCTGCGAGAAATACCTCCGAGCCAGCGGAATTCGCGGCCTTTCGCGTCTGTGAGACGTTGCGAAGGCCTGTGTGTGCACTGGTGGGAGTTGCCGGTTTTCGCCCGCTCCTTTCTCGTGCTCTGACACTGGCCAAAGCGGAAGTTCCCAGTCTTGGCGCGGTGGAGATCGTGGCGGACGGCTCCTTGCAGTTTTTAGACGGGCTTGGGCCGCAAATTGACGAAGACCAGTTTAGGGAGGGAGAAGTAATCCTCGTTGCCCATTTACTGGGGGTGCTTTTCTTGGTCATTGGCGAAGCTGTGACGTTGCGACTGGTAACATCTCAAGTTTTCCACCACCTTGGGTTTTTCCCGAAGAGCGGTGTATCCCTAGATCCTGAAGCGATCCTGACCGAAGTTGACCAACTGAAAGGCGTTAGTACGCGCCTCCACGGACTGGCGGAGCAATATCCGTCTGTCACAGAAGCGCTGATGACCATAGCGGGAAGCGTTCACAACGTTGCCAGCGTATTGGGAGTGCTGGTGGCGATTAGAAGCCCCAGACCGAACTGAGTACAGCGCCCGCGCGTCTTGCGGGGAAAAGGGAATAGTGAGTCTTCTAGCGTCGCGGCATTTGGCCCGCAGCCTTCTTACTTACGAAACCACGGCGGCCAAGAACTCCGAGCCAACGGAGTCTGCACCTTCTCGCGTCTTTGAGAAGCTGCGCCGGCCACTATGCGCACTCGCGGGAGTTGCGGGGTTTCGCTCGCTCCTTTCTCGTGCTCTGACTTTGGCCAGGGCGGAAGCTCCCAGTCTTAGCGCGGTGGAGATTGCGGCCGATGGGTCCTTACAGGGTCTAGACGAGCTTGGGCCACAAATCGACAAAGACAAAGACCGGGGGCAGGTTAACACCAACGAGGCAGGAGCCATTCTGATTGCCAATTTAATTGGGCTTCTTCTCACGTTCATTGGCGAAGCTGTGACGTTGCGGATGCTTCAAGAAGTGTGGCCGAAGGCAGTCTTCGACGGCCCCGATTACGGGAAGGATAGGAAGCTTGAGCACACCAGATAAAGTGATAATAAACAGACTGCCGACTGGGGTCCCGGGCCTCGATGAAATCCTGGGCGGCGGTCTCCCGGAATTTTCTTTTAACATCATCGCGGGCGCCCCGGGGAGCGGCAAGACCACGCTGGCGCACCAGATCGTGTTCGCCAACGCAACGCCAGAACGGCCCGCGCTCTATTTCACCATCCTGGGCGAACCCGCCATCAAAATGCTGCGATACCAGCAACAGTACACGTTCTTCGACCCAGCCAAGTTACCCAGCTCCGTGCGCTTTATCAACTTGAGCCAGGTTGTTTTGGAGAAGGACCTGGGTGCGGTCTTAGAGGAGATTACCAAAGAGGTTGAGAAGGCAAGCCCCGGCATCGTGGTAGTGGACTCCTTTCGCACCGTGGTGCGGAAGGCGCTCGGCGGCTCAACCGAAGTAGAGCTGCAATCCTTCATTCAGCGGTTAGCCCTGCTGCTGACCAGCTGGCAAGCAACGACTTTTCTGGTCGGGGAATATGTCGAGGGCGAGATCCGTGACAATCCCGTATTCACGGTCTCCGATGGCCTCCTATGGCTCTACCAAGCCTCGGAGCGAAATTCCATTGTGCGGAAGCTACAGATCGTGAAACTGCGCGGCCAGCTGTCCGTGCCCGGACTGCACACCTTCCGCATCACCAATGCCGGGCTACAAGCCTTCTCGCGAACTCTTGGGCTGAGCGGACAAGCAAGGAAAATACCCAGCACGCGGCGCCTTTCCATCGGTATTCCGGAATTGGATAAGATGCTCGGCGGAGGCATTCCCGAGGGCGATAGTGTCCTGGTGGCAGGGGCCTCAGGCACCGGAAAATCGGTCTTGGCAACCCAATTCATTGCCGAGGGCGTACGCCGGGGGGATCCGGGAATTGTGGTGGTCTTTGAAGAGCGACCGCAAGAGTACGCGGAGCGGGCCAGCAGTTTTGGTCTGGATTTGAAAACGCCGCAACAAGAGGGGAAACTCGAAATCCTTTACCTCCGTCCCCTGGACCTCTCGGTGGATGAAACCATGCACGAGATTCTCGAAGCGGTCCAGAAGATTGGCGCCAAGCGTCTTGTGATTGATTCGCTGGCGGGGTTTGAGATGGCGCTAGCACCCGGCTTCCGCGCGGACTTTCGCGAATCGCTCTACCGGATGATAACTGCTTTGACCGGAGTCGGGGTGACGATTCTAAGCACGGTCGAGGTGAACGAGTCGTTCGTAGAATTCCCATTCAGTACGTACTCGATTTCCTTTCTCACCGATGATATTATCCGGCTTCGCTACGTATCCATTGACGGCCAGCTGCGCAAGATCATGGTGGTTATCAAGATGCGCGGTGGCAACCACAGCAAGGATATCCGCGAATATGAAATCACCTCCGAGGGTGTAGTCATCATCGGTGACCGCCTCGCGGATTATCAAGCCCTTATCACGGGGATTCCTCAGCATTTGAACCGGCCCGGTCCAAAAGAGGAGCCAGCACGTAAGCAGAAATCCAAGAACAAGGCTTAGCAGCAATTCGGGACCTAGGCTAGACTAGCAGGCTGCCGAAAGAGCCTTGGCAGACTAAAGTCCGCGCTACACGGGAATCGTAAACCGTTGACTGCACGTGTGGCGTAGGCACTCTCGCCTGCGATCCTCGACGATGGAATGGTTTTTTCAGCAGCCTGCTAGACTCAGAACAGGGGGCCTGCCCTGAGCGTCTTCCCCTCAATCCCAAGAATCGCCACGGGCGAGGGCTACCAGGGAATCCCCTTTTTAGTCGTGCAGCACAATGTTGAGCAGCGAGCGATGAACCTGAAGCTCACCGTTGTTGTATTGAATGAAACCCAGTTTGCGAAACCTGTTCATGAAAAAGCTGACCCGGGAGCGCGTGGTACCTATGATTTCAGCCAGTGTCTCCTGGCTCATCCGCGGAATCACCAGCTCGGGCGCGCCCTCCTTGCCAAAGTTGGCCAGCAGGAGCAGCACCCGTGCCAGTCGCCTCTCGCTGGAGTTAAAAAGCTGGTCCACCAAATCTTCTTCAATGCGAATGTTTCGAAAGAGCAAATGGTGCAGGAATAACTCGGAGAATGCCGGCTCATCGTGGAGCACCCGGACCATTGCCACTTTCTTTATCTGCATGATCGAGCACTCGGAAATAGTGGTGGCGGTTGCCATGCGAATGGACTGGCCCGCCAAGCATGCTTCGCCAAAAAAAGGGTTGTCGACTCCCAAAATCGCAATCACCGCTTCTTTGCCTTGAGTGGAGACGACGCTGAGCTTAACTCGGCCTTTCTGGATAAAGAAAACGGCATCGGCGCTGTCGCCTTGCGAGAACACCTTCTGGTTTTTCTGGTAGTCGGCAAGCGACCGCCCCTCACCGATCTTCGCCAGAAAAAGCTTTGGATCGAAAAGCGGTTTTGTGTTTGTTTTCATTGGAGCCTAGCCAGTCATAGCCAAGATTCCCATTTAGCCTTCCCAATGCCCCGAGTATACACCCTATGGCCTCAACGCCAGGGCCTTTCCAAAGTCCTGCATTTTCAAAATCGAATGCGTCAGTGCCCTTCGGCGGCGTGATCGTGCTTCTTAAATGTATGTCGGGCTCGTGACACACCCCGTACTCGATCGTGCTCTCAACGAAGCAATGACGTGACCTGTAGTGAAGACGCCGCGTTGCTTGAGTCGGCCGGCGGTGTCGCCAGGCGTTCCTGCGACCGCGCGCGTGAATTGGCAATCGGCTTGCTAGTCATGAAGCATGTCCAAAATCACCGAGGCTAGCCGCGATCATATCGCCGATGAAAACTTCGCGTTTCCCAAGGAACGTAAAGAACCCATTCATGACGCTGCTCATGTGCGCAACGCAATCGCCCGCTTCAAGCAGGTGCAAGGAGTGACCGAAGCTGAACGCGACGAAGCCTGGAAACGCATAAAATCCGCCGCAAAAAAACACAAGGTAGAGTTGAACGAAAAAGATTGGCGCGAACTGAGTTAACCGCACTAAAGGGGCCTACGCCTGCACGGCTTGGAGGACGACCCGATTCACGCTGAGTAGTTCGCTCTAAGTGCGGGTCTTCCATCCTTCGAAGACAGGATTAATAGCCGGCAAACTCTTCCGCGCGAATGTCGTCATCGTCGACTCCGGCCTCACTGATCATCGTCTTGAGCCCCTTCACCATCTCCGGTGGCCCTGCCACATAATAGACCGGGGAAACCGCATCCTTCAAATGCCTCGCGAGCATTTCCTGATCAATTAGTCCGACCTCGCCTTGCCAAAGCAGCTGCGATTTCGACATTTCAGTCATACTGGCGATCAGCTTGTAGTTCGGATTCTCTCGTTCCAGAGCCTGGAGCTCATCGAGAAACGGAGCATCCTCCGGACGGCGGTTCGAGTAAAAAAGGAAGATTCGGTGAGGCAGCTTCTCTTTCGCTGCACGGAACACGATGCTTCGGAACGGCGTGATTCCGATACCGCCCGCCAGAAACACCGCTGTTCGCTTCACATTGTTATGGAGAGTCAGGCTTCCGGACGGTCCGCGATCTTAACTGCGGAGCTAAGCGGCATAGCATTCAATACTCGCTTGAATGCCGTATCGCGCATGCGGGTGGCCACCATCAGGGTGTCTTCGTGAGGAGCGCTCGCGATGGAAAACGACCGCACGTTTCCTTCAGCATCCATCTCTGAAGGATCAAGCAAAGTCATGTCGAGGTACTGACCCGACTTGAAACTCCAGTTCGATGGCTTTTCAAAGCGGAATGCGGTGGTGCCTTCCGCGACTTCACGCCTGCTCAAGAGTTTGGCCGTTGTGACCGGCGAAACTGTCGTAGTCGTCATGAGTTCTCCTTCTGGCGTGCTCCTCCTGGATCTGGAAGTGATCCAGTTACAAGCTTTCTGGTTCGCGAAGCCGCTCTAACGGGCCCCGGCTTGGCCCGCCTTTTGACGTGCACTCTCAGCCAGCGCGGCGGATTTGTCCTTTAACTCAGTCAGATCTTCTTCGCTCAACTCTTCGAGGTTTATGAATGTGTTTTGGGCGCCTCGAACAGCCCGAAGCAATTCATCGACCTTAAGCTGGAGGGCGGAACTCTCTCGGTTTTGAGTGTTCTGGATGACGAAAACCATCAGCATGCTGACGATATTCGTGACCGTATTGATCACCAACTGCCAAGTGTCGCTCCAGTGAAAAATCGGTCCGGTCACGAGCCAAACAAAAGTTATCAGGCAGATGGCGACAAATGCGGAACTTGAGCCGGCCAGCCTCGCAGTATTCTGCGCCATGCTGGCAAACCCGTGCTTTTTGGTTACAGTCCCTCACCCAATGCAAGCCGATCTTCACGACGTTGTGGCGGTTCCTCATACAAGGAAAACGTGCCCGCCCGGACAATCGGCTCGTTTACTTCTCTAACACTTTTTCAACCTGGCCGACCTTCTTTTGAACCTTGCCTGCCAGCTTTTCATTCTGACCTTTCGTCTCCAGCTCTGGATTGTTGATTACACGGCCGACCTTCTCTTTTACTTTTCCTTTGGCCTCGTGAAGCTTGCCTTCCAACTCGTCCTTCGTACTCGGTTTCATTTGTGCGCTCCTTTTAGACTTAGATATTGATGGCTGCGGCTGGGCACCGACTCCCGGCCCCGACACGGTTCTACCGGTGCTACGCGACCTTGCTGGTCGTCTGATAGTCCGCGCCGGCTTCACCAGTCGACGAAATGTCCTGGGCGCCCGTCTGCTTCAGCAAATCCTTGGCCCGCGTTATCTGGTCTGACGTGTCGCAGTGCACGGAAAGCAGAACGCCACCCGCTTTGATGTGTCCTTCGTAGCGCTTGGCTTCATACTCGGGGATACCCATGCCAACGAGTGCGCCAATCAAGCCACCGACAGCGCCGCCGACTCCAAGTCCGGCAAGTGCGCCCATGATCGGGCCCGCAGCTATAAACGGACCGACTCCTGGAATCGCAAGAGCGCCGATCCCGGCCAGCAAACCTAGAGTTCCGCCGATCACTCCGCCGGCCGTAACACCGGTGGTGGTACCTTCCGGGGCTTTTGTGTTCTTCTCGTGGGCAAAGTCTTTTGTTCCCTGGCTGTCCTGGAGCAAAACCGAGATGTCGTCATTGGAGAAACCTTCCTCCCGGAGCCGCTCAACGACCCGTTCCGCCTGATTTGCATTGTGGTAAATACCAAACACTGCTGTCTTTTTGCTTGCCATAATTGATCTCCTTTTTGACTGTGAAAAAACGTGGTACTTCGGGTGAGGCCTTACGGCTTCACTGACATTTGGTTAACGACCTTGTCCGGGCTGCCAGCCACTTCGGTAGCCTTTGCCATGATCGATGTCACCTCGTCGTCAGAATGCACCGGGCCCTTTAAGGTCACGGTCCCGTTTTGACTGATGATTTTGACGTTATGGGCGTAGGTGGAGAGACTCTTGTCAGCCACCACGGACTTGCGGATCTTTGCTGTCAAAGCGCGATCGGCGGCATTCATCTTTTGTTGATCCGCGGTTGCTTCGCCGGGATTCCGATCACGCTTGTTCACGGAGGTGTTGTCAGGTTTCGTCGTGTCGTCTGTCGATTGGGCATAGACGGGACCTATCCAGAATGACAGCAAAAGACCCGACATGAGTAAGCTAGCTTTTGTAATCCGTAAGAGTTCCATACGCCTACTCCAAGCATGTGGATGCCCAGTCTGGCACCGGATAATACCCTGCCGATTGCTTACAGGCGGGCGTGATCGGAAGGTAATTGGACGGATGTCCTGATCTATGGAGCTCGGCCTTCAATTCTTGTACACTCTCTTGGCTGGAGGCGCCCGTTGTGACCATACCCGGTCACTTGACCCTATATAGTCGAGCTTGAGAGCCCTCCCAGAGCTAAGGTGCATGCCCGCCGGGCGTAGGCTTGTCGCTGACGCATAGCAACTCGTTCGCCTGTCGCAGTTGCTGCATCGAACTTCCGGAACCCTCCAGCCTCTGCTACGCTCGCACACATTCAGCTTGGCCCCCAATCTGCACTCCCCTAATGGAAAAGAGGTAAAACATGTCGACGATATTGATAATTCTTCTAGTGTTGTTTTTGCTCGGTGGTGGTGGGTGGGGATATTCTCGTTGGCGCGGGTAGTACCTGACCATTTGGCGTGTTCGCAAGAGCATCCGTGCCCGTTCACTCACGGAAGCGTTCGGCCATTGAGGTGTGCAGGCGCAAATGCTGGCGCATTCCAGAAGATTACCCCAAATCCGCAAGCTATTGAAAACTTGGTGAGCCGGGCGGGGCTCATGACCGGTTCGGGCATTTCCACAAGGCAACTTATTGATTTCACGATTGACCAAAAGGTCCAAAAGGACTCAAATGCCACTCCATCATGAGGCTATCATGAGAGCGGATCGGACCCGATTTGAGCATCGCGGGTGTCTTCATGGAAGTATCCGAACCGGTCGTTGCACCGCATCCTAGCCACTGGCAAACTTCGTCTGGGTCTGGGGATCGAACGCTAACAATCCTGGTCTTCGTGGTCATCGTGTTCGGTAATCTAGCCACAACCTATACGAATCGCGAGCGCCAGCGCATGTTCCTTCTCGTCCACGCCGATGGCTCATGGATCTTCAATGGTCGATCTGCGATCGCGTCCACGCTGGCAGCGCGGGGCTCGTGGCAGCATTGGTCTTTGCATTGCACGTGGACTTTGTCAGAGTCCCGTTACTCAATCGTCTCAAGATCGCCTAGCGAAAAGATGCGCATATGGTGCTGATCACGGGTGCTTCCGGCCGCATCGTCCGGCGCACCGCCGAATTGCTGGCAAGTAACGGGCGGCCCTTGCGACTGATGACCCGCACTCCTCAGCGAGTTCCCGGGCTGGCGCGAGCAGAGGTGGTCTACGGCGAACTTCGCCGAACGAGCATCGCTCGACCGCGCCTTCGCGGGCGTAACTACGGCGTTGGTCGTCTCGGGTTCCGCCGAGCCGGGTAAGCGCGCCTTGCTGCACAGGAATGCCTTCGAGGCGGCGGCGCGGGCGCGCGTCCAACATGTCGTCTATTTGTCGCTACAGGGCAGCTCTCCCGAATCGAAATATGCGTACTCCCGCGATCACGCTCTGAGCGAGCAATACCTGGCAGCGAGCGGACTCTCGTTCACCGTACTCCGCAACGCGTTCTATATCGACATGTTTCTCGATATGTTCAATGCCGTAGGAGTGATTCGCGGGCCAGCGAAGCAGGGTCGAGCCGCGTTCGTTTCCCGCGAAGATTGCGCCCGCGTCGCCGCGGCCGTACTGGTGCTTTGCCCGGCGGGATTTACGATGTCACGGGACCTCAAGCACTGAGTCTCACCGATGTCGCGAAAAGGCTCTCCGGCATCGTTGGCCGGGATCTTCGCTACGAAGATGAATCCGTCGACGCCGGCCGCGAATGGAGAAACAAATTGGGCGAACCGGCGTGGCGAGTGGAGTCGTCGCTCGGCTGGCACGAAGCGATCGCGGCGGGCGAACTGGAGCATACCAGCGACACGGTCCTGCGCTTCACTGGAGACAATCAGCTGGACGCCGACGGTTATTTCTCCGCGTTTCCCAGCTTGCTGCGTCCCTTGCAATCACCGGGTAGCACATCATGATAGAGGAGACAGAATGACCAAGGTGGCAGTTCTAGACGATTGGCAGGGTGTGGCTCGGAGTAGTGCGGATTGGTCGCCGTTACTGGCGCGCGCTGAAGTCGTATTCATTGCACAGGCATTCGGCGATGAAGACGATGCCGCTCGAAAGCTGGCGGATTTCGAGATTGTCCTGTCGATGCGCGAGCGCACGCCGCTACCGGCTTCGCTCATCAACCGCTTGCCGAAGCTGCGCATGCTAGGCATCACCGGCGCGCGCAACGCCACGCTCGACACGACCGCTTGCACCGCCCGAGGCACACTCGTGTGCAACACGACCGGCGGATCAGGCACACAAGCCGCTCCCGCGGAACTGGCACTGGGACTGCTGCTGGCTGCGGCGCGAGCGATCCCTGCAGGCGACGCGAATATGCGCGCCGGACGATTTCAGGAAGGTATACCGGTCGGCGTCAGCCTGGCGGGAAAGACCATCGGGATCATCGGGCTTGGCCGTCTCGGCTCGTACATGGCCCACTACTGCCGGGCGCTCAATATGATCGTCCTGGCTTGGAGCGAGAATCTGACCTCGGAGCAGGCGCAAGCGGCGGGCGCTACTTTAGTCTCGAAGGAGGAACTCTTATCGAGCTCCGATGCGGTCAGCATCCATCTGGTGCTGTCACCGCGTTCGCGCGGGCTGATCGGAGCCGCCGACATCGTCCGCATGAAGCTGGGCGCGATCCTCATCAATACCTCTCGTGGTCCGATCGTCGACGAGGCGGCGCTGCTTGAGGCGCTGCAATCGCGCCGCATCATCGCCGCCCTCGATGTCTATGACCGCGAACCACTGCCCGCGAGCCATCCATTGCGCAAAGCGCCCAATACAGTACTAACGCCGCATCTCGGCTATGGGAAACTTGGAAGGAATTCTACCAGCAGAGCATCGAGAATACGCTCGCCTTTCTAGATGGGAAGCCAGTGCGGGTAACGAACCCCGACGCACTTCGAAGGGCCTGAAACTTTCGGCGTTCAACCACTATCTCTCGGGTTTCGTCGGGGTCTCGACCGTTCGCACTGGAGTTTCCAGCGTCAGGCCTCCGCGCCGCCGCGCCCAAATTTTGTCGCCATTCTTCGCCCAGGCGCCGGCGGCGGTGTCGCGTGCAAAACCCTCCCAAGGCTCAGTCCAGTCGCGAGCGGATAGCCGTGCCACGGCAATCGAACGGCTAGTGCCGGCAAGCAAAGCTTCTTCCCTAAAGTCCGTGCGTGCGGCATGAATTCGCTGCCAGACAGAGCGAGCGGCGCCAAGGATAGTTGAGCGTCGCGTCGATGAGCAGGGTCTAATCCAAGACTTCGTGATCCTCGACTTCGGGGAGTGGCGGCCGATGGAGGTCGAAAACCACCTCTGTCGCAACGGAACGCGGACCTCTAGATTATTCCTTCACTTGTCAAAGGACATACAGAGAAAGCTTCTAGATCGATTGACGTATAGTCTTACATTTCGCGAACCAGCGCCGCACGATCGCGTTGGACACGAAACCCAAACCGATCTATGAACAAACACTCGAGATAGGAAACTGGCCTTTTGGACCATGCTGGAATTCGGCGCATTCCGTTACCTAGCCAGTGGAACCCACTTTGGGGAGACGCTCTCATGCGGCAGGCGGTGCTCGACGAACTGTGGCAGAGCCTGATGTGAAATGCGGGCTCGGGTGCCGACGCTCGCCGAAGATTGTTTTCACCCACTTAATGAACCGCCCAATCGGTCTAACCCAAGAGCTTGTCGTGCCGCAACTCTCACAGCCGAAAAGCGGGCGCACGTCCGCAAGGATGGCGTAGGCCACGTTGAGCGTCATCTGGAATGGCCGGAATCCGAATATGTTGACGGCGAAACTGGAGGCGAACCATTTGGTGTTGGACAAATTTCGCAAAACCTCCGCGACGGCTTCCCCTCCGAGCCTCATCGAACCATCGGGCATCAGGACATGGATCGTCTCATAGGCATCCCAAATATCGAGGTCCGGATGGAGCGACCGAAGCGCATCGGGATCGTCGCCAATCGGTCGCACAATGATGGTCGTTTCGCCCAATTCGCTCTGCGCCGACTTCTGCACCCAATGCCCAATACGGCGGCACACGGCGCATTCGTCGTTGAATAACAGGATGGGCTTGG
>JBEKLB010000172.1:0-12940 GCA_050010415.1 Bryobacteraceae bacterium
ACTTTTTCCAAAGCCTTGCGAAGTCACCGATGTGCCCACCACTCCCTCTTTGGTTAGATAGTCGCGCACCGCGGTGCCGCGATCTTCAGAGAGCTTCTGATTGTAGTCATCGCCGCCAACGCTGTCGGTATAACCTTCCACCGCCAGCCTCAAACCCGGGTGTCCCGAGATGATTCCCGCGACCTTCGCAAGTTTCTCGCGAGCGGCCGGCCGAAGCGTATGCTTGGCTGTGTCAAACAACACGTCCGACATATTGACGATTAAACCGCGCGCCGTATCGCGGGTTTCGAGAATGGCGTTGAATTGCAGCAGCAGGTCGGCGCGAAGTTGCGTGCGCTCGGCCTCGGCTTGGGCCTTCTCTTTGGCGGCGCGGTCCAGGTCGGCTTGCGCGGTGAGTCTCTGAGCTTCGTTCTCCTGCCTGAGGCGATCGGTTTCGCTGTTAGCCGCCGTAAGCTGCGCTTCATTCACTTGTTTCAGGCGATCCGCCTCGGTTTGCGCGGCGAGGGTCCGAGCCTCGTTTTCGCGCCTCAGACGATCCGCTTCGGCGCGAGCGGCGGCGGTTTCCGCATCCGTTTCGCGCTGCACTCTAGCGGCGCTCTCTGCGGCCGTCAGCCGCGCTTGTTCCGCTGCTCGGGTGACGCGATCCGTTTCCGACAGGGCGGCCGCTTCCCGCTCGGCGCCCGTTCGGCGCTCGGTTGCGAGCTGCTCTTCTTCGATCTTCTTCACCGTGATGATCCGCGCGTCCTCCGCCATTTGGACGGCCTCGCGCGCTACAGTGCCAATCGGCTTCTTACCCGCCCTACCGATCAGATAGCCCTCGGCATTCTCCAGACCAACCACGGCCTTTTGGAAGGTGTCGCCGGCATATTGTTCCGCGCCCGTCCAGCGTGCGATCTCGACCGCGTTACGCGCCTCGTAAAGTTCCAAAGGCACTTTCGAGTTCAGCTCTCTAGGGCGAATGTCGCCTGGCTTCACGTTCAGGACATATTGCCCTCTTTGCAGCAGCTCATATTTTGCGTCCACTTCTTCGATTGTGCCGACGGTGTCTGTCCGGACGAAATTCTCCATCACCACCACGTCGCTCGGTTGCGTGACGGCGAAGTATGGCTCGGCGGTGACGATCAAGCCGAAGGATTGCAGCTGGGTAGTAGCATCCAATTTCGTTTTGCCGCTGTGATTCAAGAGGACTTCGCCGACGTTGGTCGCGCGACCTTCCGGCGTGATGGCCCACATGACATACGTCAGATACTCATGGCCAAATTGCGTGGCCGGTCCCAGCTTCTCCATCTCCGCATTGATTTTGATAACGCCTTGCTCGCTCTGTACCTTCGCCTCTCCGCGGGCTTCGGGCATCAATGCGGTCCCCCGGAAGCCGATCCTGGTCGATCCGCTGCGGTGATTGTAGTTGATGGCTTTCGTTGTCCTGGCCACCACCGTAATGCGATAGATCGGCGTAGGGCCGTTTTCAATGGCTCCGTTTTCAACACGTTGCGTTGGATTGGGAGCCTGGGGAGCTTGCGCCAAAGCGAACTGTGCCAGCGCGCATCCGCACACGGTCAGGAATAAGCTTTTAAACTTCATCTTTCGAACCTCGATCCTTATTAGCGACGCGCGGTGATGTGCACGGGACGCACCGAACGCTCGCTGCGCGATCTGTTGGGCTGTGCGCTGCCTGGAGGGCCTTTCGGTAACCATATGTGGTCAGCTGACCGAGTATGGTCAGGTTAAAATACGAGCCGCGGCACGTGTCATCGCCCTAAGCAATCTTTCGTTTGGACCCTCTCATGCATTGCTTAGTCTCCGAAGGAATACAAAAACATGCTTTGGACAATATTCATCATCCTGCTGGTGCTTTGGGCGTTGGGAATGGTCACTGCTTACACCATGGGCGGCCTCATCCACCTTTTGCTCTTGTTGGCGGTAGTGGTTTTGGTGATCCGCCTGTTTCAAGGGCGCAGGATCGCGTAAAAGAAGAATTCAGAATCCGGAATTCAGAATGGGGACCGGGCGTTCGTCTCACGGCAGCTGCGCTACCGGAAGAGCCTCTTGAACCGCCTTCAGCCGATGCAGCTCCTCCAGCAGCTTCGCCGATTCGGCTCTGCCCTTTTCTGTGCTTTGGGCTGGAATGGACAGCGTGGGGTCCTTATAGTAGGCCAGAATATTTTGGCGAAGATCGGCGGACATGCCGGCAAACTGCTTGTCCGCCAGCTTTCCCAGTAGCTTCGCGTAGGCAGCGTCGGCCCCCTTGTACTGGCCTGCCAACGGGGGCTCGCCCAGGTCTAAATTCTCGTTCGCCAACTCCGCATCGCCCGCATCTACGCCGGCCAGCAAAGCCCGGCAACGCACAATGGTGGCATTGAAGCTAGCCATGAACATCTTTTCCACTTCCGGCGTAGGCATCCGGACCTTGAGCGCCTTGAATGGACCAACCTTCGGAACGATCTCAACCAGGAAGGTCAGCAACCGCGTGCCAAAGCCGGGCTTCCGGTACTCGGTTCCCCATTCCTTCTCATAGCTCGATCGGGAAAGATTGTAGAGAAACTTCTTGCGCGTGATACCGGGAATTTCCTTCTGGAGTTGAGTCCTCTTCAGGTTCCAGGCCACGCGGGTCATGCCAGGAACAATGGAGCCGATGCTGTACCGATAGGAGCCAAGCGCGAGAGTCAGGTTCCCGAAGATATCCTTCATCTCGACGCCGTAGGTCTCTTGAAAGGCGCGCTCGAGCAGCGGCCGCGCCACTTGAAACCCGATGAAGCTGCGATATTGATCCGGTGCGTATCGCCTGGAGGCCACTTGAAGCACGTCGAAGCCGAACTCCGTGCGAACATGCGCAACCGGATTGTCCCAATAGGTGACATCGCTGCCGAATTTCCTCCGCAGCTCGGGATACAGAAGCGGAACGGCGTGGTTGGTAGCGATGCGGTGCCCGTCGGTATCGGCGGCATAGTGCTCCAGGGCGCCGAGTGCGAAGGCGTACTCGTTGATGTCCTGGGAGTCGCGAATGAGCGCGGTGATGAAATCGCCGCTGCGGACGTAATGGGTGAGGTCGCTGAATAAGCGGTTGCTGAACGGATAATAGCCCAGGTCCTGAATGATGCAACCGCCGTAGGCGTAGGCGTGCGCTTGCTCCAACTCTTCCGGCGTAGCGCCCGGGAATCGCTTCAGCAACAGCTTCCGCATGGATATATCCCATACGGAATCCACAATTGCTTCGTGGGTCAGAACGGTGTAGCCGTGGGAAAGAGTGGCCGAGAGCAGCAGCGCGCAAACCAAGCGCCGACCGGCGAGGAGCCGGGTGAATCCCCGGCACCTCCAGCAGCTGGAACTACCACCCCCCGTATCAGCGTTAATTAGGATCCTTCTTCTCGGCTACCGGCTTCGGCGCGGGCTTCGACGCCGGCTTCGCGGCGGGCTTCGGCGCTGCTGGTTGCTGCTTCACCTGCAGCTTCTGATCTTGGGCCGCATGCTTTTGCGCCACTTGTTGCGTCTGCTGCTGGTGCTTCTGCTCTACCTTCTGTTGGGCCGGCGCACTCGCTTTCGATTTCGTCAGTTGCTGGTGCTCCTGATCCTGCTTCGTCTGAAGCTTCTGCCGGTCCTGTGCCTGACTGGTGTTTAGCTTGGCCTGCTGTTGCGTGTACTTTTTGTCCAGCTGCGGATTCCCCGTGTTCGGAGCGGGTCGATCCGCCGGTTTCAGCTCGTTAGCATGAGCCGCGGTGGCGGGACGCGCAGCGGCTTCCTTGGCTGCTGCCGGAGCGGCACCCTTGGTCTCTGCGCGAGCTGTGGCCGGCTTATAGGACGACGCCGCAGCCTTGGCCGCCACTACGCCAGATCCACTGAATTCCCCAGGTTTCGCGGTGGCCGCGATCGCCGGCTTGCCATGATTCACAGACTCGTAGAGCTCATGGTTGCTGCTGGCGCTCTGCACATGTTGAGTCTGCACCGAGGTCGGCGGGGTATGTCTTTCACTTCCGGCCTTCTGTTCCACCGCAGTCGGACGAGCGGACAATCCTCCGGAGCCTCCGTTGTAGCTCACATATACGTTATTGACGGTCACGTTCTTGGTGTAGACGTTGGTGACGTTCGTGACGTTGTTCACGGATCGGTTGTAGAAGAAGGCTCCGCTTTTCCAATAGCCGCCCTGATAGCCGACGCCAGCGTAGCCGAAGCCGTAGTTGATGCCGCCATAGAATCCCACTTCCGCGCCCCAGTAACCTTCGTTAAAAGTAAACTCGCTACCGCCCCAGCCCCAGTAACCAGGGGTCCAGAGGAGACCCGGCTCCGGCGCCATGGCCCACGTACCAGGTACCCAGAAGTAGCCTTCCTGAGCGTAAGCCCAGTATCCGGGCGTCCAGATGTAGCCCGCGTCGGGACAAACGGGCTGCTCGTACACAGGGAGCGGTGGTGGAGCGAAGCCGATGGAAAGAATGATCTGCGCAGACGATGCCACTGGTAGAGCCAGTATCACGAGTGCGAACAAGAGCGAGCGAATGGAATGGCTGCGCATACTTAGTTTTCCTTTCCTGGTCGGCCCTCGTTTTACTATCCGGGCCGCCTGGACGCCTTCTGAGCTACGGTAACGATTGTAGGCGTGTCCTGAAGAGGAATCTGCTCACAATTGCTCATAGTCTGCCGAACGAATGGTTTAGGGCAGGGCAGGTTCCGAATTCGGAGGAAGCGGTGCAGGAGAGCTTAGAGATCCTTGCGCGAGATCTCCAGCTTCCGCATCATGGCGTTCAAGGTAGTGCGCGGCAATCCCAGTCGCGCGGCTGCCGCACTGACCACTCCATTCGCTTCCTTGAGAACTCGAACGATGTGTTCCCGCTCCACCTCGGCGAGCGAGGCTCCGGCAGGCGCTTCAGCTGCATCGGCCCGGATCTCAGCCAAAGGCGCTCGCAGCGTGGAACCGGGCGAGAGAATCACCGACCTTTCGATGAAGTTCTCGAGCTCCCGCACGTTCCCCGGCCAAGACCACGCAACCAGCGCCTGCATCGTCTCCGAGGGAATCTTATCGATCTGCTTATTCATCTTCGACGCATAGGTTTGGGTGAAGTGCCGGACCAGCACGGGGATGTCTTCGCGATGCTCGCGCAGCGGAGGTATGGTGATTGGAAAGACTTTCAGACGGTAATAAAGATCGCTGCGGAAAAGCTTGTCGCCCATCATCTGCGTGAGATTGCGATTAGTGGCGGCCAGCAACCGGACGTCGATGGGAATGGTGCGGGTACCGCCCAATCGTTCGAATTCCTTCTCCTGCAAAGCGCGCAACAATTTCGGCTGGAGCTCCAACGGGATGTCTCCCACTTCATCCAGGAATAAAGTGCCTTGATGGGCTCTCTCAAAGCGTCCGATCTTCTGCGACAACGCACCGGTGAATGCGCCTCTTTCGTAACCGAACAGCTCGCTTTCCAAGAGCCCGGTGGGGATTGCCGCGCAGTTCAGCGTGATAAAAGGACGATTCCGCCGCCCGCTCGTTTTGTGGATGGCGCGCGCTATCAGCTCTTTTCCAGTACCGGTTTCGCCCAGCACCAGCACCGTAGCATCGGTGGGCGCTACGATTTCCACCTGCCCCATGACGCGCTTGAGGGCCGCGCTGGTACCGACAATTTCCTCGAATTCATGCGAAGCTCCGGGTTGGTCCGCTATCTTCTCAGCGCGATCCCGCTCACTGAGATCCTGAACGAAAGCAATCCATCGAAAAGGGGATGGAGGCAACAACGCGATCGCCACCTGAACGCGCACCCGAGTGTCATCCTTGCGAATGTAGTTCAGCTCGAATGGCGTGCAGGCGCCGTGGAGCATGCTTTCTTCATGAGCGTGTTCCTGCAGAGGCAAGCATTCGGTTGCTACGATATCCGCCCACCTCAGCGCGCTACCGGCGAACTCTTCGCGGCTGTATCCGACCAAATTGAGAAATGCGTCGTTCGCCTGAACGATGCGATCGAACTCGCCGGATACGATGCCGGCGATCGTCGGCGCCGCCCCGTTGATTCCGTGACGCACACTAAAATCGCGCACCACCCGGGCAAAACCTTCGAGCTCCATGTCCTGGTTTCTGTGAGCCGTTGTTAACGAGTTGGCCCAGAATCTGGAGCCATCTTTTTTCTTATGCCACGCCTCGCTGGCGAAATGAGTCTCTGCATGATCATCGACTCGCGGCTCGGCGTCATCCAAATAGAGGCAGCTGACATGCTGACCGATTATTTCATCGCTCGCGTAGCCGTAGACGCGTTCGGCTCCCGCTTGCCAGGCGACAATCCTGCTATCGGAATCCAGTGACAGGAACGCGTAGTCCTGGCCGTCGGCGGTCGCGTTCTTCTCACCGGAATCGTCGTTGAGCAGCAGGACATGACGTCCTGGCAGCACTTCCTTCGCTGCGGCGTGCTGAAGCTTGTTGGGCTGAAGCAGTGCGTTGATGGACTCACCGATCATCTGCCGCATCGAAATTCCCAGCAGTTTGCCTGCGCCGGCGCTGGCATCCACGCAGTGGCCGCTGTCGTCCGCGATCAGGATAGCTTCGGACTGGTGTGAGAGAACGGCCCACAGCAGCAGCTCCAGCTCTTTCGAACTATCGTTTACCAGCCAGCTACTGGTTTCTTGCTCCGAGGCTGCGGAGTACATTGCTTCTCCTTCGCCCCGTCGATCCAGGAAACCGTAGGGTCTAAGAGACAGGCGGTCAGCGCTTGAAGGTCTCGAAAACAGCGGAGAGCCGAGATTGGCGGTCGGCTTATTCTAGCATCGATTTGGAAAATTACTACATAATCATTGATCGCATTTGGTCACGTGGCGCTCTGTGGTCAGCCCATTTGCCGCAGCCTCATCAACTTGCGTGGGAAACATGGAAACTTCTCCAGGAACGCGTCGGGCTGTCGGATTGCCTTCTTCCTGTGTTTGAAGGAGTAACACAAAATGCCTTTGATCAATTTAGTTGTCGCGCTGATCGTGGTCGGCATGGCGCTGTGGCTGGTGAACCGTTATATCCCAATGGCCTCCAGCATCAAGACGATTCTGAATGTCGTCGTGGTGGTTGCGGTGGGAGTTTTTGTTCTAAAGTCCGCCGGACTTTGGGGCGATGTTACCAGTTTCCGAATCGGGCACTAACCGGTCCGGTATATGCGGAAAAATGACCAGGAGTTCGATCCCAAAGTCTTCCTAGCCGGCACCGGCAAGGGACGGACGCTCGCCGGCTATGCGAAGAACCATACGATCTTCCTGCAAGGCGATCCGGCCGACGCCATCTTCTATATCCACAAAGGCCAGATCAAACTCAGTGTTGGATCCAAACAAGGCAAGGAAGCCGTGGTTGCTTTGTTGGGTCCCGGCGATTTCTTTGGCGAAGGATGTCTGGCTGGCCAGTCTGTGCGCATGGCCAGCGCTACTACGTTGTCGGACTGTTCGATTATGCGGATAGAAAAAGCAGGTGTGATCCGTGTACTCCACGACCAGCCGGCCTTTTCCGAAGTGCTGCTCCACCATCTGCTCTCCCGCAACATTCGGATCGAAGAGGATCTGGTGGACCAATTGTTCAATTCCAGCGAGAAGCGGCTGGCCCGAGTGCTCCTGCTGCTAGCCAACTTCGGCAAGGAAGGCAAACCGGAGCTGGTGATTCCCAAGATCAGCCAGGAGACGCTGGCCGAGATCATCGGCACCACGCGCTCCAGAGTCAGTTTCTTCATGAACCGATTTCGCAAAATGGGGTTTATCCAATACAGCGGCCAGCAGACCGAGGGCCTGGAGGTTCATAGTTCTCTGCTCAATGTGATCTTGCATGATTGACGATGAGCAATTGTGAACAGATTGAACTAGGGTGAATCGCTGATACTTACTTGACTCCCTGTTGGAAGTATTGAAATCCCGCCGAAGGAGGTCTCTGGCCATGGCAAGCGACAGCCAATGCGGAACAATTCTGGTGGTCGACGACAACGTGGACATTCGTCGGCTCGCAAAGAGCTTCTTAGAGAGCGGCGGATACACCGTTGTCACGGCCGCCGACGGAGAAGAAGGGCTCCGCTTCTATGAAAAGGATCGATCCAGGATTGCTCTTCTGCTCACCGATGTGGCGATGCCGAAGATCAATGGCTTCGAGCTAGCCGATCGCGTGCTAGGGATGGATGCGGGGCTGCCGGTTCTCCTTATGTCCGGTGACACCGCGTGCGAGTACCGGAACTTGGAATGTTTGGCGAAGCCCTTTCGGCCCAAGCAGCTGATCGAAATGGTGAGCCGAGTGCTGGCAGCGAACACGCAGTTGAAAAAAACGGCCTCGGCGGCGTAGGCGCCATGGGCCGTAGATGACCTTGGAAAGGCTTCATCCCGATGACAAACCCCGTTGAGTCTTTGGCGACGCTCCCGTTCGCCGCGCCGGTCGAAGACCAGGACAACCAAGCTCCACAGTCGTATCGGTTAGGAAAACCCTTCGCAGCCGTTCAGTTCGACGCGGATGCCAAGGGGCGAATCGTTTTCCTGCCGGCGGGAGCGGAGGTTCGCATCGTCGGACCCTCCGCCCTGTGCAAATGTGTGGAGGCTCTGTGCGGGAACCAGCGCTACAATATCTTTCAACAAGATTTGTTGGGGCCATGGTCCACTCGCGTCAAGAAGAGATCAAACCGACCGGTCCCAGCCAGATCCGTGGCGGCGTGCGCGTAGCCCTATGGCGGCTTCCAACCATTCATTCGCCACAATTCTCTCGTTGCCGGAGGAACATCGCCGGGAGATAGTTGCCAACTGGCCCGTTCGAGCCGAGCGCCGGCTAAAGTTTCGCTACCCCATCGACCTGAGGGTTAGTTTCCGCTATTTTTCCCACGGGGCCCGTCTTTCTGGGCAGGGCCGTGCCGTTAACATAGGGAGCCGTGGCATCCTGGTGGATTCCACGCACCAGGTTGCTGAGGGGGCGCTGGTGGAGATGTGCATTGCGTGGCCTTGCGTGCTCCATGGAAGGATTCCTCTACAGCTCGTTGCTGTTGGCCGGGTATTGCGGCGCGGAACGTCGCAATTCGCGGTGAGCTTTGAGCGGCACGAATTTCGAACCATGAAAATCTCCAGCCCCCAGCCCTAATCCCAACCCCTTCCTCGTTTTTCGACCTCATTTGGTCATCTGACACTATGCGGTCAGTCTCCTGTGCCGAACCGGGTTCACCTGTCCGGTCGCATCCCGTGATTGCCGCCTGAAACGCCAGTAATCCCAAACGGACAGAGGCGTGCTCCTGTTGGGCACGTGGGAACCGCTCACAATTCTGAATCGGAAGAAGGAAAAGGAAATGAATCTCTTAAAAGCAGCACCGACCGTACTTTGTGCGGCGATCCTCGCTACAGCTTTCTCCCCCAGCGTGAAGGCCGACGAATGGAACCAGAAGACCGTAATCACGTTCAGCCAGCCCGTGGAAACCCCAGGCGTGCACATCAAGGGATGGGCAGTGTTGCCTCCCGGCACGTATGTCTTCAAGCTTCTGGGCTCACCATCGGACCGCCACATCGTCCAGATCTTCAACCAGGACGAAACCATGCTCTACGCAACGGTCCTCGCGATCCCGGATTATCGGCTCCGGGCAACCGGCAAAACAGTGCTGACCTTTGCCGAGACGCCGCCCGGCCAGCCGGACGTGCTCCGGGCATGGTTCTATCCGGGCAAAAACTTTGGCGATGAGTTCGTATATCCCAAGGAAAGAGCGCTCGAGTTGGCCAAAGTGACCAACACGCCCGTTCTTTACACGCCCGCCGAGATTCCGGCCGAGGTGACAGCGCCGATCACGTCTCCCGACGAGCCGGTGGTGGTGCAACTGAAACAGGCGCCGGTCCAGGCAGTGAAACCCACTGGCGAAGACGTTGAAATCGCTCAAGTGGTGGCCGCGCCGCCCGCCGAAGCGCTGGTCGCGACGAATGACACTCAGCTTCCGAAAACCGCAAGTCCGATGCCGCTGATCGGGCTGCTCGGGTTGCTCTCCTTAGGCGCGGCTTTCACCCTTAAATTCGCCCGTACGCGCGCATAGTAAGAGACCAATCGGGTTTGCTCCCCGGCGTGCTTCAAACAAACGGGCCGGGGCGTGCTCAGAGAATTCGACTGCATCAGAGAATTCGACTGCAAAGGATATCGGCATAAAATGCGACCAAGAATTACCCCGATATTGGAGGTGCGAATGCGTGGTCCTCATCTGGCCGGGGAGGACTGCTTAAAGACCAAGGCGCGGGGCTTAGCAGTGCTCACCACGCCGTTGCTCAACAAAGGCACGGCCTTCACGGCGGAGGAGCGGGAAGAGCTCGGGTTGACCGGTCTGCTCCCGCCGGTGATCAGCACGCTAGAGGCCCAGGTGAAGGCAGCCTACGCTCAATACCAGCGCCTTCCCGATGCGCTCAATAAGAACATCTATCTGACCGCGCTGCATGACCGCAATGAGGTTCTGTTCTACCGCCTATTGTCGGGGCACCTGCGAGAGATGATCCCGATCGTTAACGATCTGACAGTAGGCATGGCGATGCAGCAGTATCACCACGAGTGCCGCCGGCCGCGCGGCGTTTACCTATCCATCGACCATCTGGATGGGATCGAAGCAGCGTTCGCCAACCTTGGGGCCGGAGCCGAAGATATCGACCTAATCCTCGCCACGGACGCCGAACAGATTCTGGGATTGGGCGATTGGGGCGTAGGCGGCATCGAAATCTCGATCGGCAAGCTCGCGATTTATACCGCTGCGGGCGGCATCGATCCCACGCGCGTCATTCCAGTGATGTTGGACGTCGGCACCAATCGGGAGAGCCTGCTCAAGGATACGATGTACGTCGGGAACCGGCATGGGCGCGTCCGTGGCGAGCGCTACGATGCTTTCATCGACGCCTACGTCGAGACCGCGATCAAGCTGTTCCCGAAAGCGCTGTTGCAATGGGAAGACTTCACGCCTGGCAACGGACGTCGCATCCTCGAGAAATACCGCAATCGAATCTGCACGTTTAACGATGACATGCAGGGTACCGGCACAATTACGCTGGCGGCGGCGGTTTCAGCGGTGCGCGTCTGCGGATCGCCCATGCGAAATCAACGCGTGGTGATCCTGGGCGCTGGAACCGCGGGCTTAGGGATTGCCGATAAAATTCGCAATGCGATGATGAGGGAGGGTTTATCCCGAGAGGATGCGTGCGCGCGCCTCTGGCTGGTGGACAGCGACGGCCTGCTGGCCGACGACCTGGGAGAGCGGCTGCGGGACTACCAGGCGCCCTACGCTCGTCCCGCTGCCGAGGTGAAGCGCTGGAAGCGCAACGGCGCGGACGGAATCGTCGACCTGGCCGAAGTAGTACATCAAGTGCGGCCCACCATGCTGATCGGCGCTTCGACGGCCGCGGGCGCATTTACGGAAGCCATCGTACGGGAAATGGCCAAGCATTGCGAGAGGCCCATCGTCTTTCCGCTTTCCAATCCAGCCGCCATGGCCGAAGCCACGCCTGCCGACCTTATTGCCTGGACGGAGGGCCGGGCTCTGATCGCCACGGGCAGCCCGTTCCAACCGGTGACTTACCGCGGCGTGACGTATGTTATCGGCCAGGTGAATAACGCGATGTTGTACCCCGGCCTTTGTCTGGGCGCCATCGTCTCGCGGGCGCGCCGCATCAGCGACAACATGTTTGCCGCCGCTGCCAACGCGGTATCCAGCCTGGTTGCCGTGCGCCTGCCCGGTGCGTCGTTGCTGCCGCATGTGGACGATTTGCGGATCGTGTCCTTGACAGTTGCCGTGGCCGTGGCCGAGGCTGCCGTGGGGGATGGTCTGGCGCGCGTGAAATTCTCGGACATCGTGCAGCAAGTGGGAGACGCGATGTGGGAACCGGAATATCGTCAGATTCAGGCCGTCTGAATGAGGATTCGCATCGGTCGAAAGCTGATAAACGGCACACCGCGGTTCGCCCAGCGCCTCTCTTTCGCCGCCGCTGCAGTGCTGCTCGGATACTACAGTTTTGTTGCCGTCGACACATGGGTTTTCCAGCAGCGGGAAGGCCACAATCTACAGCGTTTGCTTAGAACTGCACCAGCGTCGGGGCCCCCCGCGGCGATCCCGAGGGGGCTGCTTGGCCGAATCGAAATTCCGCGTCTCGGACTCTCGGCGATATTAATCGAAGGTGACGATGCGAAGACGCTCCGGCGCGCTGTCGGCCATATTCCTGGAACGCCTCTGCCCGGACAACCGGGCAACGTCGCTTTCAGCGGGCACCGCGACACATTTTTCCGTCCGCTGCGGAATATCCATGAGAACGACATCATTGTGGTGACCACACTCCAAGGCGACTATCGCTATCGCGTGGTGTCCACGCGAATCGTGGCTCCGGATGACCTAGCGGTTTTAAACACGAGCGAAGGCGAGATCTTGACTCTGATCACCTGCTATCCCTTTTACTTTGTCGGTGCGGCGCCCGAGAGATTTATTGTCCGCGCCGAAAGATTGCATTCCATCTCCTCAGCACAATCAGGGCCGGGAGGCCTGAACTTATGAAAATTCGTCCGTTGTATGACCGCGTTGTAATCAAGCGAGTCGAAGAAAAAGGTGACGCCCTGCGCGGCGGCCTGTATATTCCCGATTCCGCCAAAGAGAAGCCCCAGGAGGGCGAGGTGCTGGCCATCGGAAAGGGCAAACGCCTGGAAGATGGCACGGTAGTGGCGCTGGACGTTCAGGTGGGCGACCGCATCCTGTTTGGAAAGTATTCGGGCAGCGAGATCACCATCGAAGGCACCGAATGCATGATCATGCGCGAGGATGAGATCCTCGGCATTTTGAGCAAGCAGCCGGTGGCTGCCAAGAAAGCGAGCTAACAAAATGGCAAAACAAATTATTTACGCGGATCATTCGCGGCAGGCCATCCTGCGCGGCGTGAATCAACTGGCTGACGCGGTGAAGGTCACCCTAGGCCCCAAGGGCCGCAACGTCGTGCTGGAGAAAAAGTTTGGCGGACCCACCATTACCAAAGACGG
>JBEKLB010000173.1:0-12928 GCA_050010415.1 Bryobacteraceae bacterium
GCGATCGAGGCGCATGGCGCCATCGTGGTCGCGGAAGATGACTGGTGGGGGTCGCGAGCGGCGGGACGAGACATTGAAACGACCGGCGATCCGATCCGCGCCATTTTCGAGAAGTACTATCTGGATGCTCCCAGCCCGCGCGTATTTCCTTCGGCGATTGCGGACGAATGGTTCCTGCGCAAGGCAGGCGAGGTGGACGGCGTGATCTTCTATTTGCCCCAAGAGGACGACGTCATCGGCTGGGATTATCCGCGCTTGCGTGCGTTACTTGACGAGCGCCGTATTCCGCATCTCATGCTGCGAACGGAAGAACCGGACCGAATGGGAGCCTTCATTGGGGGCCTTGCCCGTGGCTGAAAAGCAATTGGAATCGACGGCGCGGGCGGCGGCACATCAGAAAGCGTGGTTCGCACAACTGCGCGCGGACGTCTTTGAAAATCAGAAGCCTTATGCCATCGTGCAGGCCGACATGCCGCTCGAACTGTTCCACGCCATGGACGTTCCCGTGGTGAGCAATCAGTGGTGGGCGGCCATGGTCTCGGCAAAACGGATGGCGCCTTATTATTTGGATGGCCTCAACGCCCTGGGCTATCACGATGGCTTGTGCCGGTATTGCAGCCTGTCACTGGCGTCAACCTTGGCATCCACGATCGGCGGAGGTGCCGCGCAAGCGCCCTGGGGCGGCCTGCCGAAGCCGGCTCTACTTTCCGCGAGGCTTACTTGCGATTGCATCCAGCGTGTTTTCGAAACATGGGCTGCAAAGTTCGATAGTCCGTTCGTTCCACTCGATGCACCCGGCGCGTCCGAGCTTCCTCCACGCTGGTGGGAGCTGAGCCGTTACCGCTGGAATGAATTGTTCGAAAGTCACCGTCTGGATTTCATGGTCGCGCAATTTCGATCGCTCATCGGGACGCTGGAGCGGATTACGGGGCGCGGGTTCGAACTCGAGCGATTGCGCGCCCTGATGGATGGCGTCAACCAGCAAGAGCAGTATTTCGAAGAAGTGCGCGAAATGATTTGCCAGGCGCCCAAGACGCCCGTAAGGATGCATGAGCAGGTGAGCAACGTGATGGCGGCGCAGTGGCTGCGCGGGAGCGAGTGGGCCATTGGGCACGCTCGATCGTTTCGCGACGAAGTGAAAGAGCGGGTGGATGCGGGCGTCGCAGCCTGTGCATCCGAGCGCCTGCGTCTGATGTGGGTGGGCGCTGGGCTGTGGCACGATACCGATTTCTACACCGCGTTCGAACAGCAGTACGGCGCGGTGTTTGTGTGGTCTATGTACCTGGCGTTCGGACCGGACGGTTATATCCGATATGGTCTGGACGATCCGCTGCGAGCGCTGGCAAGCCGTACCGTGAGCTTCAACGAACAGCTCCACAATCCGCCCTGGGCCAATGAATGGATGGTCGATCAGGCGAAGCGGCATCGCATCGACGCGGCGCTGGTGCTGGAGCCGCTGGGAACGCGACCGTCGGCCACTGGCAATCGATTCATCGAACAGGCGCTCGAAGCGGCCGGCGTTCCCGTTCTCCCGATTGTTGCCGACATGGTGGATGCGCGCGGCTGGGATGGCGTCGCAATGCGGCGAAAAGTGAGTCAGTTTCTCGATAGGCTCGGCTCGAGCGCCGCACGCGACCGTGCATAGCGTCTCAAGAACAGCACTTCGATCAGCGAGAGGACCACGCCGCCTGCGACGAAGTACCAGCCGGCGGTGAATCCTCCGGTGCGGTCGCGCAACATGCCCAAAACCTGCGGCCCCACGTACCCGAAGAGTCCTCCGCCGAGCCCGACCACGCCCATGACCGGGCCTATTTCGCTGCGGCCCACAACCTCACCGGCCAGCGCGAAAATTTGATTCGTCGCGCAGAGGCCGAGCGAGATCACGAGCGCGGTGGCTACGCGGAAGACCAGCAGGTTCGGAATCATCATCGCGAAGCAGGATGGGACCAAGAGCACAGCCAGCCCGATCATCATGTCCCAGCGGTCAAAACGATCGCACAAGTAACCGAATAGAAGGTTGACGAAGATGGCGACGATGTAGCTGGTGCTGATGACGAACGCGCTCTCTATCGCGCTCAGGTGGAAGGTTGTCTTCACTGCCGAGGGTACGAAGAAGGTGGCGCTGAATCCGCCCATATTGATCAAGCCCAGCAGAACCATGCTCCACACCACAGGCGTCCGGAACGCGCTCCTGGTTGGTGCTGACGGGCCGTGTCCGTGAAATGCAGTGTCGCCATGGCCGACGCCCGATCTGTAACCGAACCAAAAAACTGCAGCACCCAGCAACGCCATGCAGGCGAAGCCGATGATCCCGCCGCGCCATCCGTACGGCTCCGCGATGACGGTTCCGAAAGGCGCGCCGATTACTGACGCAAGCGATGCCATGGCGCCCAGAATGCCCATGGCGGTGCTGCGAAATTCAGGCGGCGCGACTAACGCGATGGACGTCATGACGCACACGAACGCCACTCGATATCCGATGAGCCACACGACACGAGCGCCCAGTGCCCAATCGAAGGTTGAGGCTTGGCTCAGCAGCACAAGCCCCAGTGCAACGCCCAGCAATCCGCCTGTCAACGCTCGCTTCTCGCCCACGCTTTTCGCCAAAATGCCAGCGGGCACGCTTATCGCCATGGCCACCAGGCCGTAGAGTCCAGTGAATAATCCGATCTGGGAATAGCTGAGGCCGAAGTCTTTCTGGATGGCGGGCAGCAACGGCGAGAAGCCCAGGCTCGACATTTGGATCGCCATCATCGCGACGATGGTGGCGGCGAATGAAGGAACCCAGCTCCTGCGGTGAGCGGACACAGGCTCCATACTACACGGGAAAACACTCGCGGAGAAGTTTCTTGAACGCGAGCATGGGCGCAGTCTGTTTGCCCCGGCGATGCGCAACCACCAGACTCACTACCGGCGCGGAGGTCCAGGCCAGAGGTTTGATCACCACACCTTTGGGAAGAATGGACGCGGCGTAGTCCGGAAGAAGCGCGAAGCCCATGCCGGCGCGGATCATATTCAGGTTCCCTAAAACGTTGTCGGCCTGCTGCACTACGCGAGGATGCAAGCCCGATTGTTCGCAGAAACTTTTGACGGCGTCGTGCAACTCTGGTGATCCCTTGCGGGACACCATAATGAACGGGACATCGTTTAATTGCCGAATCGAAACTGATTTCTTGCGGGCCAGCGGATGGCCGCTCGGGAATCCCGCGACTAGCTTCTCCCAGAGCACGTCCTCCACTTCGAGACGAGGATCTTCGAGCGGTCCGCGCAGAACGCCGATGTCGAGCGAACCAGTTGCGAGCATACGCTTCTGTTCGGCGGAGGGGAGATTGTGGAACACCAGGCGAACTTTCGGGAGCCTGCGCTCGAGGAGTGGGATCAATTTGGGCAGGATCTTGATCTCGGCGGCTGGGACAACTCCGATGATCAGTTCGGCGGATCTTCCTTGCTGCGCGCGAGCAGCACGCTGGACCGCGCGCTCCAGCCCGGCAAGGATCTCCCTGGCCTCGACGAGGAAGACCCTGCCGCCTTCGGTGAGCGCCACGTGGCGCTTACTGCGATTGAGGAGCGGGACACCAACCTCGGTTTCCAGATGCTTGATCTGCTGGCTGAGCGAGGGCTGCGCGGTGTTGAGCCTTTGGGCGGCGCGAGTGAAGTTCAGCTCTTCGCCGACAGCAACGAAGTAACGCAGATGACGAAGTTCCATGCGAGAAGCCCTTGTGTGAGTTTAGACGTGCCACGTCTTAAAACACAACCGGCGGCATCTTTCCGCAATCGCCCTGGCGTCCATTAAACTCCGGGGATGGACCCGCGGCTTACCGACGACTTCGATCCGCTTGCGGCTGAAGATCCCACCAGCGCACATAATTTGTATCGCGATCTGCGCGGGCGCTGCCCGGTGGCGCACAGCAGCGCCTGGAACGGATTCTGGGCATTGCTGCGTTATCAGGACGTGGTGAGTGCACTCCGCCAGCCGGATACGTTCATCACGTCGGTTCAAAACGTGGTTCCGAAAGTAGCGTTCACGGGCAGGCGGCCGCCGCTGCACTTCGATCCTCCCGATCATACCCCGTATCGCCGCGCTTTGAATCCGTTCTTTACCGACAAAAAGATGCAAGCGCTGGAGCCGGCGGTGCGCGAGATCACGATTCGGCTGCTGGAGCCGCTCATCGAAGCGGGCGGCGGTGAGGTCTGTTCCGAATTTACGCGCAAACTCCCGGGACATGTATTCGCAGAGTTCTTTCATCTTTCGCCGGAACTCTCCATGTCGATCAAAGAGACCAGCGTCATTTATAACCAGGCGCTGCAACAGGCGAACGACAATCTGGTGAAGGAGACCAGCCTGCGGCTTTATGAATTGGCCCGGCTGATCATCGAAATGCGCAAGGCGGAGCCAGGGGATCCCGCGGAGGATCCAACCAGCGCACTGCTCGAAGCGCGCGGCAACGATGGCGAGCTCTTGCCGGAGAACCTGGTGTTGGGGACCATTCGCCAGATGATCGTAGTTGGTATGATCGCGCCCAGCGTGATGATCGGGTGTATTCTGGTGCACTTGGCGCAGCATCCCCAGTTGGAGCGGCAATTACGGGAGGAGCCTAATTTGATTCCGGCCGCGGTGGAAGAGTATCTGCGCCTGTTTACTCCGTATCGCGGATTCGCCCGCACCGCGAAGCACGATGTGGAATTCGGCGGACGGACAATTCACAAGGATGAGCCGATCGCGCTGGTGTATGCTTCGGCGAATAGAGACGAGGCGGTGTTTGAGAATCCGGACGAGTTCATTTTGAACCGGCCCAACATCGACAGGCACATTGCTTTCGGACTTGGCCCGCACCGCTGCGCCGGCGCGCCGCTGGGCCGCATGATGCTGCGAGTGACTCTCGAGGAACTTGTGCGCCGCGCGAATGTGACAGGACTGACGGGAGAAGTGGTGATGACACGCTGGCCCGAGTGGGGCGTGCTCTCGGCCGCGGTGCAGCTGGAACGGTTATGAGCAGCGGCAAAAGATGGCTGGCTCCCTATGTTGCGACGCTGTTCGCCATGCTGGCGCTGCAAATGTCGAACCTTGGATTCTCTCCGTTGCTGCCGGCTATTCGCGGCGCGTTCCATATGAGCTTCGCGCAGATGGGGCTGTTCGCGGGGATGTACGGGCTGCTCTCAATCGTTTGGAGCGTCCCGGCCGGACTTCTCGCCAAGCGTTTTGGAGAGAAGGTGGTTCTCGCTTCGGGACTTGTGATGGTTGCGGCAGGTTTAGCGGCTTTGAGCCAAGCGCCAAATTTTGTCACGGCGTTCGGGGCGCGCGCAGTGTGGCTCTCGGGATATCGCTTTTGCTTTGTGTGCGTGATGGTGGCGGTTGCGCTGACGTGTCCACCCGCGGTGCGTGGCGCGTCCATGGGAATTCTCGGGGCCGTTTCGTCCCTCGCTTCCGTGGTCGGAGCGCCTTTAGGAGGGGTGATTGGGCGTGATTTTGGCTGGAGAAATGGAATCCTTGCCTATGTGGGCGTTGCCCTGGCGGGCGCGTTGGTGTTCCTTGTTTTTTATCGCAGCGATCCAAAAGCGGAGGCGCGTTCCGCACACGGCGCAGTCTCCGCCAGTGCGTTCCGAAGTCCTCTGCTCTGGTCACTCGCACTACTCTCGGGGTTGGCTGGAATGGGGAGCCTGAGCGCGAACTTCTTTGTCCCGTCAGCGGCGCAGGCGCTGTTCCATTTAGATCCAGTGGGCGCATCGTATCTGATCAGCACGGGGTTTACGCTGGCCATTTTTGTGAATCTGCTGTTTGGGTTTCTCATGGATCGCTTCCATCGCTGGAAAGTGATGGCGGCTTTGGCGGGTCTCGGAATGCTGGGTGGCATCGCGATGACGTCGCATGATCTGCTCGTCTTTCGCATCGGAACCGCAATGGTGCTGGCGCTGGGGCACGCGGGGATTCAGCAATCTTATACTCTGGCGGCAGACGTTCTGCGCGGCCGCGAGACCGGCAACGTGATGGGGGTTGTCAGCATGGTGGCGGGTGTATTTTCCTATCTTGGACCGCAGGTGCTGGGGTTGCTGCGGGACTGGAGTGGGGGCTTTGTGGCGGGCTGGTATTTCATCATCGGCGCCGCCGCCGTGACCCTGTTGCTGGTGATGGCGCTGTGGAGTTACTCGACGCGCGCCACTCGTCAGATGGCGACAGTGGCCGGCGTTCTGCTGGCGATCTTGCTGGCCGCGCCCCTGCGCGTGCAAGCGGCCTCGAAATATCTCTGGATGGAACCCGGCGCCGGCGGCATGCTCGGCGCGGAGCTTCAGTTCGACGATGCCCTTGGCCGGCTGGGCATTGTCAACGCATCCGGCTTGGTGAACACCAAGGGACATCCGTTTTTTGAACCGCTGGGAACGAACGGGCGCGCGTGCGTGACTTGTCATCAACCGGGGAATGCGATGACTATTTCGGCCGCGTCGATTCGCGAGAGATGGAGCGCCACCGAAGGAAAGGATCCGTTGTTTGCCGCAGTGGACGGATCGAATTGCCCGGACCTTCCGCAGGAGAAAGAGAGCTCGCACTCCTTGCTGCTGAATCGCGGGCTGATCCGGTTGGCGATTCCATGGCCGCCGGAAAAAGGGAGACCGGAGTTTTCGATTGAAGTGGTCAGCGATCCCACGGGCTGCAATACCAGCGCGGGTTATGGACTTCACAGCGCTCACCCGGCCGTTTCTGTTTTCCGGCGTCCACGCATGGCGGCGAACTTGAAATACGTGACGAATCCGCATCCCCAATTCGCTTTGAAGCTGGGTGGTCTGGCGGATCTCGATCCAGAGACGGGCGAGCCGGTGAGCATGAACTTCATGGCCGATGCGCGCGAGCCTAGCCTCAGGTCGCAAGCGCGAAATGCCGTGCTGCAGCATGAACAAGGGAAGGAATCGGTGCCCGATGCGAAGCTCGAGCGCCTGGTCGAATTCGAAAGACAGATTTATGCGGCGCAGATTGTGGATGCTAAGGCTGGAGAGCTTGCCGAAGCGGGGGGCCCGCCGGCGCTTGGTCCACGCGCTATGGCCGAACATCGGACGGGAGTTTTGGGCGATAACGATTACGATCCGGTTTTTCAATTGTTCGATGCATGGAAGCAGCCGGGACAATCCGCGCAGGCCGAGTTCCGGGCGTCGGTGGCGCGCGGCAACGACATCTTTATGTTTCGCCAATTCTGGCTGCGGGATGCGACGCACATCAACTCGATCGGCTTGGGGAATCCTCTCAAGCGGACTTGCGCCACTTGCCATAACGCGCAGATGACCGGCCAGGATCTCTCGGCAGGCTGGGTGGATCTGGGCACCACGAATTATCCCACCTGGACCGAGCCGCCGCTCTACAGTGAATCGCGCGAACTGCCTGTGTTCAAAATTACGTGCGACAAAGATGCTCCGCCGCATCCCTATCTAGGCCGTGTGATCTACACGAGCGATCCGGGGCGCGCTCTGATTTCGGGACGCTGCATCGACGTGGGCTCCATCGTGATGCAGCAGTTTCGCGGGCTGGCGGCACGCGCGCCATATTTTTCGAATGGCTCCATGAAGTCGCTGCGCGAGCTGGTGGATTTTTACGACCGCCGTTTCGACATGAAGCTGACGGAGTTGGAGAAGCAGGATCTGGTGAACTTTCTGGGAGTGCTGTGATGCGACTTCTATTGCTATTGGCGCTGGCGATCCCGGCCGTGGCTCAACAACTGACTTTTGTGGCGTGCCCAGTGGTGCGAGATACGAAGACCGTTCCGTGTTTCCTCGCCGAGTATCAGGGAGAAACATACTTTCTGGGAATCCAGCAGGACATTACCGCGGCGTTTTATCCGCCGCAGTTGTTGCACGCTGCGCTGGTGGAGGGAACGGTTGCCGAGGGACCACGCGTTTGCGGGGGAATTCCATTAAAGCCGGTGCATGTGTCGGTAATGCCCGAGGTGAACCGGGCATGCAATACGATTCTACCGGCCGAGCCTGGAATCGACGCTCCGCCGGCCAAGCGTCCGGCCGGACCATCCACGCGTCAGGCTCCGGTATCCACGGCTGCTGTCGCGCCCCAAAAACCAGAACCTCCTTTCGGCGAGCGCCAGTTCGTTATTGAATACGACTTCGATAGCGATTTTCTATTTGCCAGAAATACGCGGCAACTGACGGATATCGCCGAGTATGCGCGAGTGTCTAAAGCGCAAACCGTCGAGGTCACTGGTTACCGGGCATCCACTCTGCTTTCGAACGGAAATTCGCTGATCGAAAAACTCCAAGTCGCCCAGTTGCGCGCGGAGCGGGTGGCGCAAGTATTGAAGGGACTTGGCACACCGGCGTCAGCGGTGCACTGGAACGGGGAAGCGACGGCTGCGAACGGCGCTTCCGACTATGAGAATCGTCGCGTTGTGGTGAGGATCATCCCATGAAGAAGACCCAGAAATTACTTTGGTTAATCGGCTCGGTGAGCCTGGCATCGGCCCTGGCACAGCCTCCGCGTCCGCCAATCCGTCCGGCGCCGAAAGCCGGCGTCTGTCCCCTGCCGATTTTGCCGGCGCTGCCTAGCATCACCGAAACAGCTTTCTTTGCGAAGGCTGACGTCCCGCACGGGAAAGTGGAGGAAGCGACCTACAAGAATTATCAAGGCGCCGACAAGCGGCTGCACGTCTACCTGCCGCCGGATTACAACGCAAACAGCAGGTATCCGGTCTTGTATCTGAATCACGGAGGGGGCGGAGACGATTCCAACTGGACAGCGGACGATGCGAAGCGCGGGGGCAGCGCGCAGTTCGTGTTGGACAACCTGCTCGCCTCGGGCAAGGCCAAGCCAATGATCATCGTGATGCCCAACACCAGCAAGTGCGCTAACTACGCTCCCTCGGCGCCGGGCAAAGACGACGATTGCACCGAGGAATATTTGAAGGACATCATTCCTTATGCCGACAGCCATTACCGTACCAAGGCGAACCGTGAGAATCGGGCGCTGGCCGGGTTATCCATGGGTGGTTTTGTTGTGATGCACACGGGGCTGCCTCATCTGGACACTTTCAGTGAGTTGTACGTTTATAGTTCGGGACACATTCGAGACGAGGATCTGAAGCAGTTCGACGCGAACTTCGCATCCCTGCTTAAGGACCCCAAAACCAACGATCTGTTCCGCGTGCCGTTTTACATGGCGGCGGGCGAAACCGATATTGCCTTGAACAACGGCCAGAGAGACCTGTCGCTATTCAACCAATACGGGGTTCGCAATTTCTGGGTCTTGAGCACCGGCGGACACGAATGGGCCAATTGGCGTCGATACTTGTATCAAACGGCGCAGATCATGTTTCCGGACTGCGGAAACAATTAAGCATCTCGCTCACCTGAAGCGCGGGTCTCCAGCATCGGCGGCCCCAGGCCACTCGGGTGTCGGCCGGTTGACTCTCTACCGATGAGGGCGGGCACTCGCCGCTATATCTTCAATAACTTCGGGATGGTTAGCGGAATGCTTCATGGTCCCCGCGAGTTGACGGACGCACCGAGACTCGCAGGCTACAAGGAGATGTACCAATGAGTATCCAATGGTCTGAAGAACTCAACTCTGAAGAACTCAAGCATGATCGCCGCCGCTTCCTGCGCAATGCGGCTATGGCTTTCGCCGCTACCGAGATGCTGGCAACCAGCTCCGCGAGCGCACAATCCGGCAGGGCTGCGGTTGTGCCCGCGATCAAGCCGGGGACGAACACGTCGTTCGCGTCACTGAAACAAATCAATGCCGGCCTGTTGAACGTTGGATATGCTGAAGCGGGCCCTTCCGATGGTCCCCCGGTTATTCTTCTGCACGGTTGGCCCTACGACATTCACAGCTTTGTCGATGTCACCCCTTTGCTCGCGTCGGCCGGCTACCGGGTGATCGTTCCGTATCTGCGCGGCAACGGCACGACGAGCTTTCTTTCGAGCGACACATTCCGCAACGCTCAGCAATCCGTGGTGGGTCTGGACGTCATCCATCTGATGGATGCTCTCAAGATCGAGAAGGCGACCATCGCGGGTTTTGACTGGGGAGCGCGTACGGCCGCCATTGTGGCGGCGCTCTGGCCGGAGCGCTCGAAAGCGATCGTCTCGGTGAGTGGTTATTTGATCGGCAGTCCCGCCGCAAGCAAGATGCCGTTGCCGCCCAAGGCGGAATACGCCTTTTGGTACCAATATTATTTCGCCACCGAGAATGGCCAGGCCGGCTACCAAAAATACCTGCACGATTTCGCCAAGCTCATCTGGCAGACCGCATCGCCGAAGTGGAATTTCGACGACGCCACGTTCGATCGGTCCGCGGCGGCGCTCAACAACCCCGACCACGTCGCCATCACGATCCACAATTACCGCTGGCGAATCGGCGTGGCTGACGGCGAGCGGAAATACGACGATCTGGAAAAGCGGCTGGCCACGCGTCCGATCGTCACCGTGCCTGCCATCACCATGGAAGGCGACTCCAACGGTGCGGTCCACCCGGACAGCGCAGCGTATCGCAATCAATTCTCCGGGAAATATGAATACCGCCTCATCACCGGCGGCGTCGGTCACAACCTGCCGCAGGAGGCCCCGCAGGCCTTTGCCCAAGCTGTGATCGACGTCAGCCATTTCTCATAGCGCCAGCCAATTCAATTCCTTCCTTAACGGCCCTCTGCGACGGGAACAATTGAAGGGCTTGGAACGTAAGACTGTTACAGACAGCGGTTCCAACGTCCAGCCGCGGAGAAGTGGCAGTGAATTCAGTGGCAGATACGGGCACGGCGCGCAGCCGGCCGAGGCTTGCTCGCGCCGCGGCGCCTGAATTCGAGAGCCTGAAGTGGCTTGAGGATGGCAAGTATCCGCTGGACTGGAACGGCCCAACCGGCCGCGTTTTCACCAGGTTTCGCGACGAAGATCTCGATCGGCCGATCATCGCTCATTTTGAGCGCATAGCGCGCCTGCATCCAAACCGGATCGCGGTCACGGATTCAGATAGCTCTCTCTCCTTTTCACAACTGTGGGATGGCCTTTCCGGACTGGCCGAGAAGATCGCGGCTCAAACCAAACCTGGAGACTTAATCGGCATCGCACTGCCGGCGTGTTCCCTGTTTCCCCTCGCCATACTGGCTTGCCTCGGTGCGGGACGTCCTTTTGTCGCTCTGGACCCACGCTATCCAGTCCACTGGTTGGGCCAGGTGTTGGACGATGCGCGGCCAGCCCTAATCCTGGCACGAGAGGATGTCCTGGGAGCCATCCAAGCGGCGGCGCCCACCTCGAGCGTGCTCTCTCTGACCGGTTTGCCGCAGCCCGCGCGGAAGGGCTGGCGACCTGCGGAACTCGGCGTGGATCAACCCGCGTGCGTGGTGTTTACCTCCGGGAGCACCGGCCGGCCAAAGGGCATCGTCAATAGCCAACGGAACCTTCTGCAACGCGCCGCGCAATCCATAAACGCCGCGCATATCAACACTGAGGACAGGCTTTTGACCCTGGCCTCGCTTTCCAGCATCGTCGGCGTGCGAGATATTATCACCGCGCTGCTGGCGGGAGCGAGCGTGCATCTGCTCGATCCGCAACGCGCCGGGGCGCGCGAGATTCTGAGTTTCATCCGCGCCCAAAGCATCACAATCCTGTTCGCGTTTCCGGATCTGCTGAGGTCCGTGATCGCAGGCGCCGAGGGACGGGCGGGGGAAGCTCTGAGACTGGTTCGGGTGGGTGGAGACACCACGCTGTGGAGCGATTTCGATCTGCTGCGCGGCTGGCTGGCGCGAGAGTCGCGAATCCAATTGATTTATGCCGCCACGGAAGCTCCGATGATGCAGTGGTTCGTCCATGATTGTTTCCGGCATGATCGCTTCCGACCTGATTTCAGCCGGACCGCCGACCCGCGAATTCCCATTGGCTATCCGCTTCCAGGCAACCACCTGGCGTTGGTCGACGAGTATGGACGCAACACGCGGCCGGGCGAGGTGGGAGAGCTGATTGTTGAAAGCCCGCACGTGGCGTTAGGGCTTCGGGCCGGGGGACTTTGGGTCGCGGGACAGTGCACTCCAGCCAACATGAAAAGCAACTCGCGACTATTTCGGACGGGCGACCTGGTGCGCCAAAGGCCGGACGGACTGCTGGAGCGCATGGGTCGCAGGGACAGGCAGGTCAAGATTCGGGGCGCTCGCGTGGATCTCGAAGGAGTGGAAGCCGCCCTTCTCCAGCATCCCGTGGTGCGCGACGCCGGAGCCCTGGCTCGAACCAACGGCGCGGACGGAAGCGTGACGCTCATCGCCTATGTGTGCGCTCGCAATGCGGAGTCCGCCGGGCTGATCGACGACTTGAAAGAATTCATGCGCTCGGCGCCAGCACCTTTGCGGCCCGGACGCTTCTATCTGGCCAACACCATTCCTCGGCTTCCCAGTTCCAAGCTGGACCTGCGCGCTCTCAAGGCTCTCGATGAGATCAACGTCGAAAACGAGCGAGCCGACATCAGCGCCGCAGCCGCAGGCAGTCCGAAGGCTGATTCGATCGCGCGGACCGTGGCGCAAGTCTGGCAGCAGGTCTTGCACACGCCTATTCGCGGCCCGGAGGACCACTTCTTCGACGCCGGCGGCGATTCGCTCAAGGCGATCGCGTTCATAAACGAAATCGAACGCGCTCTGGATCTCGAGCTGCCTTTTACCCTGATCCATGAGACGCCGGCGTTCGCCGGATTTTGCCAAGCCTTGAGAGAACACCGCACCAGCCGTTACCTGCCGCTGGTGGCGTTAAAGGCGGGCCAGGGCTTACCGCCGGTCTTCTTCATCCATGGCCTCGGCGGGAGCGTCGCGGAATTATTCCCAATGGCGCGGCGAATGACCTACCCCGGGGCTGTTATCGGCATCCAGGCGCGTGGTCTGGCCGGCAAGACGCCGCCGCACGCCAGCGTGGAGCAGATGGCGGCGGAATATTTGAGAGAGGTAAAGGCGTATCAACCGGA
>JBEKLB010000174.1:0-16666 GCA_050010415.1 Bryobacteraceae bacterium
GCTGGTCAACCAGAAACTATATCTGGATGGCCGCCTCTTCCCGGACCCGCAGCTCGATCAAGTTGCCCAGTCGGGAACCGAGCCGGAGCTGACCGCGGCTTATGCGGAAGCCAAGGCCTGTGTCGGCGCCAGCTCTAGCGGCAAGGACACTTTGTCCGGTTTACTCCTGAGCGAAGTAGAAACCCTGACCAAGTTGAGAGTGTCGGCTCGACAGGCATTGACCTATGGCGACCACGAGACTTCGCTCGGTCTCGGGGCCCTGCGTGACGTTGTCCGAAAGCTCTCCGCCATGCCGGGGAAGCGGAATCTGGTTCTAGTCTCGCCCGGCTTCCTGCTTACCCGCGATACTCGATCCGATGAATACGATGTTCTCGATCGCGCCATCCGTGCCAGCGTCGTCGTCAATACCATCGATATGCGCGGCTTGTTCGCTATCATCCCGGGCGGCGATGCCAGCAGCACCGCATTCCACAGCGCCGCGGCGATTACCCAACTGAGCCTGGCTGAAATGGCTGCAGCCACTCAGGCCGACGACGTGCTCGCCGAGCTGGCCTCTGGCACCGGCGGAACATTCTTCCACGACGACAACGATCTCAAACGTGGCCTCAATCTCCTCGCCGCGCGGCCCGAATTCGTCTATGTCCTCGGATTTTCCCCGCCAGACCTCAAACTCGACGGCGCTTATCATGGCCTGAAAGTGTCCATCAAAAATGCAGCGAATCTCACCATCCAGGCGCGCCGGGGTTACAGGGCGCCCAATCACGCCGTCGACCCAGCCGAAGTGGCCAAGGAGGAAATTCAGGAAACGGTCTTCTCGCGGGATGAGATCCAGACCATTCCAGTGAACCTCGAAACTGAATATTTCAAGACCGGCGACTTCAAAGCTGAGCTCACCGTCTCAGCCCGCCTGAACGTACAGAGTCTGCGGTTTCAGAAGGCCGATGATCGCAGCAACGACACCTTGACCGTGGTCACTGGATTGTTCGATGCCAACGGAAACTACATCTCCGGCATCCAGCGGCTATTGAAACTGCATCTTCGCGATCAGACCTTAGCGGCACTGGAGAACACCGGGATCAACGTGGAGGAAACCTTCCACGTTGCCGCGCCCGGACGGTACGTAATTCGCCTGGTGGTGCGGGACTCGGGAGGCAACGCCATCACAGCACGCAACGGCGGCGTCCAGATTCCATAACTATTATTTGTCGAACGTGACGGTCGATTCCGAACCGAACTTGCGGTAATTCCGGAAATTGATGTCGTTCTTCGTGCAGGTAGTGGTCCCGCGTTGGCAGGTCAGGCTGTCGCTGTGCACCGGCAGCGGGTAGGTTTTCCCGTCCAGGCGAATGAAACCGTACTCCACCACCGATTCCGCCTTGTCGAAGGGGAAGCTGGCGGGCATTGGTCCCGTCTGTTCCTCGATCCGCATCACATTCGAAGTTTCCTTGTCGATCCAGACCGTCCCGGTATAGGACGGCGTCACTTTGGAGCCGTCCGGCGCATGGATGTCCCAATCCGAGTTTTCCTGCTTAACCTTAAAGTCGTAGGTATAAGCCGGGCGTCCATCCAGCAGATCGTCCTTGGCCTTGTGGAATGCGGCCGCGGTGTATGGATTGAGCAGGCTTTGCAGAGTGGTTTGAAACTCGCCCGTCGACCACGCGCCGGTTTTTTCGATGGGCCGGTTGGAAGGCTTGCCGTTCACCATAATATTGCGGTAGTCTTCCTTGCCGTTCACGCTCGCCACTTCGGCCGTCACCACGTCCAGCACCTGCCATTGGGGTGGCGCCGACCTGCTGAAGTAACGCGTAGTGCTCTGCTGAACTAGAAAGTTCGGCAATCCATCCATCAGTTGATCGGCCGCTTCGCGCGCCGCACCGATGATATCGTCGGCCTGCACCTGCACTCTCGGAAGCGCCCCTGCCGGATCCGGTGCTGCCGCACGCGAAACAGTTTTGCCATTATCAACCGGCTCGGGCTGCTCCGTCTTCCCGGCTCTCGCCAGCGTAGGAATCTCCCGGGCACCGTCGCCGCTCGTGTCCGGTTTCGACGCTCCCGCCGGCTCGGCCGCCGTTTCCATCGCACCTGCCGAATGCGTGTCCGCCTCCACCGGAGTCTGCGCCGAGTCGCGATCGAACGGCCGTTCGGCGCGCGCGCGTTCCGCGTCCGTTCCTTTGTGTGTCAAAATCACGCGCACTGCAGTCTCCGGATCGTCGCCCGTCACTTCCACGGAAAGCTGATCGCCCGGCTTCAACAAGGAATCGCGAACCTGCTCGCCATCCTTATCGCGAAATTGTGTTTTTCCGAGCGTCCGAAACTTCAGGATCTTGTGCTTGGTGCTTTCGAGAAACAAGTCTTTCTCGCCCAGCTCGCGCATCGTTCCTTCCACGGCGCGCAGCGCTACTTTCGTGCTGTTGCTGTTGGCCGCATCTTTGTCGCCGCTCTTCTTTCCCGGCAGCTTCGGCATCGGAAGCGAGAGCCCTCCCGGCAGCCCAATCGAGCCCGGCGGATACTGTCCAGGTGGATATTGGCCAGGCGGATATTGCCCCGGCGGGTACTGTCCTGGCGATTGACCCGGCGGATATTGCCCTCCTCCTGGATTCGGAAAGGGGTTTGGATAAACCTGAGCGCGGCCCGCGGCGGCTGCCAGCAGGGCCGGAAGAACAAATCGAAGGATTCGGGTCAAGGGCAACCCCCTGCAAGGAATTATACGTCACACCGTAGCGCACTCCACTCTGGCGGCCCGCGTTCACACTTGGTGAACGCCTTGCGCGATGATGAACGTAGCATGGCGGCTGGCAACAACGGCGTCGAAATCCCATGAAACTCACCACGGCATTGCTCTGTTTCGCCGGTGTCTTGAGTGCGCAACCCGCGCCTGCTCCCAACCCGGTCATCCAAACCGAAACCCGCGAAGTATTGGTGGACGCCATCGTCACCGCCAAGAATGGCACCTACATCCGCGATCTCACCGCCAAGGATTTTCATCTCTCGCAAGACGGGAAGGAGCAAACCATCAAGGGCTTCTCGTTGGAATCTGCAACCGCCTCCGCGCAGCCGCGCTCGCTCGTCCTGTTTTTCGACGAAACGAGTATGGAGCCGCGGGATCAGGTTGCGGTCCGCCAGGCTGCCGCCCGTTTTATCGATGCCCAAGCGGGAGCGAGCCATATGATGGCCGTCGTCACCTTCGACGGCTCCGTGCACATCGTGCAAAATTTCACCAACAATGGCGGCCGTCTCAAGGAATCCTTGAATCAGGCGACCTTCCACGGCCTGGCGCCCAGCGCCTCCGATTCAGACCGCTCGCACGATCCCAGCCGGGTTGAAGAAGACCGCGCCGTGGGACGCGGCGCCGCGCCGCTGGTCAACGCCTACAGCGCGCGCAACGCCATTCGGGCGCTCGGCGACCTGGGAAGAAGCCTGGGCGTCCTTCCAGGACGAAAGATCGTGATTCTATTTGCTGGTGCGCTTCCCTCGAGCAACGATCCGAGAACGGAGGCGCACGAAGCCGTCGAAGCCGCGAACAAATCCGGCGTCGCGTTCTATGCCGTGGATGTGCGGCCGGTTTTCGCGCAGACCGACCCCGGGCTGATCCAGGACACGCCGGGCACCAGGTCCGGCGGCGGAAGGGGATCATCCCTCAATCAATCCGGACCGACCGGCGGAACGGATGCTCTCGACGTTCCCCTCTCAGATTCCGGCTCCAATGGCCAGCAGCTGCTATTTAACCTCGCCGGAGGAACCGGCGGCTTCGTCGTGCGCAATACCACCGATCTGCTGGGCGGATTGGAAAGCATCGGTCAAGAGGAGGATCAATATTACGCACTCACCTATGTAGCTCCTGAAGCTAAGGAGGGGAGCTGTCACTCGCTGCGCGTTAAGGTTGATCGCAAGGGGACCACGGTCCGTTCGCGCACCAGTTACTGCACCTCCAGGCCCCTAGACCTGCTCGCTGGCACCGCAGCAGCGAAGGACTTAGAGAAACACGCCGAGGCCGCGCAAACCGGCGACATTGCAGCCTTCGTCCAGCTTCCGTATTTTTACATCGCGCCCAATGTCGCCCGAGTTCACGTCGCCATGGAAATTCAAGCCGACAACCTGAAGTTCGAGACCAAAAAAGGAAAATCGCATGCCGAGCTGAACTTTCTGGGGGTCGCGGCGGGCGCGGACGGAGAAGTGCGGGCACGCTTCAGCGACACTCTCAAACTCGATTTCGACGATCCTTCCGAGATCGAACATCTCAAGGGAAAATCGCTGCATTACGAAAAGGAGTTTAAGATCGTTCCCGGCCAATACAACCTGACCGTCGCTTTCAGCCAGGGCCAAGTATCCGGCTCAGGAACCAGCTTCGGAAAGCTGCAAGTGCCGCTCGCGATCGATCCCTGGACGGGCGACTTCGGCCTGAGCGGCCTGGCTCTGAGCAGGGAAACGCATCCGGCTGCCGATCTGGGCCTTGGCACCGGCCTCGAAGGCCGCACCCCGCTCGTCGCCGATGGGGTTCAGGTGGTCCCCACCGGCGCCCCGCAATTTCTGAAATCGGAGCCGGCTTCCTTCTACTGCGAGATTTACGGGCCCGACCTCTCCACCGCGCGCGTCCGCGTGCGAGTGCTGGATGCCAGGACCGGAGAGCAGAAATCGGATGGTGGTCTGATGAACCTCCCCGCTTCAAGCGGCACTGGCAGGACATCGGTCCCGTTAGGCGCCAGATTGCCGCTCGATTCCCTTTCGCCGGGGTCTTATCAGCTCGAAGTAACCGCCGTCAATGCAGCCGGCCAGCAACTCAAGCGGACGGCCGACTTTTTAGTCGCCGCTCCCTGAAATTTTCGAAGCCACAACGAGTCCCATACTTGAGTGAGGTGACATCATGGCAACCACGGACGACAACCTTCCAGTGACTCCCGGCCGAGTGCCCGGCCTGCATTCTTATCGTCATATGGCCCGGCGACCCAAGGTCAGGCCCTATTTCAAGCGTAAGGACACCGCGCGTGCTCCTCGGGCGGCTAGCGTGGGTGAAGCGTCCTGGGACCTCCCCGCCCTTTGCGCCGCGTACAATTGGCCCACCGGCCTTTCTGGTGGCGGAGTGATCGCGATCGTCGAGCTCGGCGGTGGCTGGGTGGCGTCCGATATGAGTCAGTTTTTCGCTGGCATCGGCCAGCCCGTGCCCCAAATTACCGACGTCTCGGTCGACGGAACTCAAAACACGCCCGATCCTGATCCGAACGGCCCGGATGGCGAAGTTGCGCTCGACATCCAGGTTGCTGGCGCCGCCTATTATGTGGCAACCGGACAGCCCGCCACCATCCGCGTCTACTGGTCTCAGGACATCCCCCAGGCAGTTCGCGCCGCCACGGCCGACAGCTGTGACGTTTGCACCATCTCTTGGGGCGCTGACGAATCCGAGTGGGGTGCCCAGGCCGGCCAGGATATGGAGCAGGCCGCTACCGATGCCACAACGGCCGGAATGATCGTCTTCGCAGCGGCTGGCGACAACGACTCGAGCGATGGTGGCCCAACCCCAGCCAACGTAGATCTTCCCGCATCCGCGCCGCATGTGATCGGCTGTGGCGGCACCACGAAAACTGCAACCTCGGAAACCGTCTGGAATAACGACCCGGGCAACGCCAGCGGAGAGGGCACCGGCGGCGGCTATTCCACACTGTTCCAACCCATGCCCACCTGGCAAATCGGTGCGCCGAATGGGCCGGGACGCATGGTGCCGGATGTGTCCGCCGACGCAGATCCCAATACCGGCTACAACATCATTCTCCACGGCGCTCCGGTGACTATCGGTGGAACCAGCGCCGCCGCCCCGCTCTATGCCGGATTATTCGCCTCTTTCGGCGCCAAGCTGGGCTTCGTCACCCCTGAACTCTACTTGAACCAAGTCTGTTTCCACGACATCACGCAAGGCGATAACGGCTCTTTCCGCGCCCAGCCCGGTCCTGACCCATGCTCTGGAATCGGCTCACCCATCGGCATTAAGCTGGCTCAATTGCTGATGAAACCGGCGGCGAGTAGCGTGCGTAGCCTAAAGGATCTCTTGGCCGAAAACGAGCAGCTGCGCAAAACCATCGCCGAGTTGAAATCGAAACTGCCCGGCCTAAAGGCGTGACCGTGGTCGAGCAGACCTTCTGGCGGCCATTCCTGCGCGACGGGCCTCTCGCGTGAAACCCATCATCGGGCGTCGCTATTACTGCGCCGGTTCAATGCGCAACACGGCGCCCTGTTTCTCGTCGGTCAACAGGTACAGCAACCCATCGGGCCCTTGCCGAACGTCGCGAATCCGCTGGCGCAGTTCGCGGAGCAATGCTTCGCGCCGCAGCTCTTCCATCTTGTCGTTGAACAGAATGCGCTCCAGATGTCCGGTGCCCGGAATCTCGCCGGTGCGTAGCGACCCCACGAACACGTCGCCCTTCCACTGCGGAAATTTGTCGCCCGTGTAAAAGGTCATGCCGGAAACCGCGATGGCCGGAATCCAGATCACCACCGGCGCCTCGAAGCCCGCATGTCCGGGAGGCGAGGATTGCCATGGGCCCTGATACGTTCGCCCATAACTCACCATCGGCCAGCCGTAGTTGCGGCCCGGCTTCAGGATATTGATCTCGTCTCCGCCGTTGGGCCCGTTTTCGTTCTGCCACATCTCGCCGGTCGCGGGATTCACCGCCAGCCCCAGCGCGCTGCGATGCCCAAGCGTATACACTTCCGGCCGATACCCCGCTTTCCCCACGAACGGATTATCGGGAGGCACCGAACCATCGTCCCGCAGCCGCAGCACTTTGCCGCCCAGCGTATTGGGATCCTGCGGATCTTTGCCCGTGGTGGTGAAGTACAGCATGCCGTCGCTGCCGAAAGCAATGCGCGACGTGCTGGCCTCCGGCAAAACAAAAATGTCCTTCACGCCCTCGAGCGCGCTGCCATCCCAACGCGCGCGCGCGATCGCGGTAGTCCTTTTTCCCCCGTCCAGCGGCTTGGTGTACGTCAGATAGAGCAGGTGATTCTCTGCAAAATGCGGATGGAGCGCGATGTCCATATACCCATGCACCGCGCCGGGATCGCCCGATATGCCACCCCAAAAAGACGCCGGCCCACCCGCGATGGGTTTGGGATCGAGCACTCCTTTGCGAATAATCCGCAAGCGTCCTGGGCGTTCGGTAACCAGCATGCTTCCATCCGGAAGAAACGCCGCGCTCCACGGATATTCCAGCTCCTTGGTCACCACCACCAGCCGTATCTTCATCCCTTCCGCCGTGTCGAACACCACCGGATGATCAGGCAGCGGACGAGCCTCCAGACCGGTGGGGGCAATCGGAATGTTGTACTTGTCGTTCCACGCGACCTTCTTCTGGGCGAACGCGGCTGTGGTAACCAGAACGGCCACGAACAGAACGCGCAAAGTTGGATGTTTCATATCGACATCGATCCTACATTCGCGTCAGCCCAAGTGTCAATTGCATGTCAGCCCCGCGCGTTAGCTTGCGCGCGCCACCCATTGCGCCAGCTCCGAGAATTTCGGGACCTTGCCCTGCGACAAAATGCCGACGCGAAAAATGCGCGCCGCGGCCCACACCACCGCAATGGCCCAAATGATCACGCCCGCCAGGCCCACCCACGGCTGCCACCACGGAACCCCGTTGGGCAGAGCTTGCCGCATCAGCATCACCACTGGAGTAAACGGAGGAATGAACGACATGGTGGTCGCCAGCACGGCGCTCGGTTGCTGCATCACAGCGGTCATCAAGAACAGCGGGATGATGGTCGGTATGAAGAGCACGAACGCCAGGTGCTGCGCATCCTGTGGACTCCCGCAAGCCGATCCCAGCGCCACGCCCACGGCCGAGAGCATGGCTACGTCCGCAATCAGGTACACAAAAAACCACGGCAGCACGTTGAGAGGCGCCAGCCCGAACATCGCCATTCCCGCCAGCGCCGCAAGTCCGGCGATGATGTATAGCGTGGAGCTGGTCAGCGACGCTGCCAGCGCAGCCAGCACCTTCCCCAGCATCAATTCGAAGGACGAAGCCGACCCCAGCAGCATTTCGAATACCCGTTGCATCTTGTCTTCGGCCACCGCCCCCAATTGCGGCGCCGATCCAAACAGCACCACCATGATCAACAGATACACCAGGAAAAACGGCACCGCGCCCGCCTGAACAATATTTCTCTTCTCGCCTTGCGCAATCTTCCCCGTCGCGGGATCTTTTGTCACCAGGTTCATCGACGCCAGAGTTACGTCCCGCAGCGCGTCGGGAATACGGCGCTCATCCACTCCCAGTTGTGCCAGCCGCACGCTGCGCAAACCGGCGTTCACGGCATCCGGCAGCAGGAAAACGGCTTGATCCATCCCGGTCGAATTGCTGTAATACCGCACCGGCTCCTGCTTGGGATCGTCTGTTGGCCGCAGCGCTTGAGAAGGAATCTCCAGCACCAGAAACAGTTCGCCCTGCCGCACACGATCCGACAAGGCTAAGAGCTGGCTGGTCGCCTCAGCCTCTGGTTTCACCTCTTCAAAGACAAAAAGCGGCAGCACTCGTGGCCCGAAGCTGGTATCGGCCATGGCCCTGCGCGCCGATTCTTGGAAGGCCTGAACGACGGCGGAATAAACCACGCCCGTATGGTCGATAATCGCCACACGTTGTTCTTTCGCGGCGCCCTTGCTCGCCTGCCCCACAATCAGGAATCCGCCACCGATCAGTAACGGCAGCAGTATCAGTCCCACTAGGTACGCCTTGCTCTGGATGATTTGCAGATAATCGCGCTTCGCGATCAACAGGACTCTATTCGGCATTGGATGCAACGGCCGCCTCCTCCGGCTGCGGACCTGCGATGCGCACGAAAATATCGTGCAGCGACGGCTTCACCACCGAGAACGAAACGATCCTGGTGCGCGTAATCAACGTCTCGATCACCCGCTGGGGATCGCAATCTTCCGCCATGCGCAGCTCTTGCACCTGCCCCAGGTCCTTGGTCTGTTCAATGCCAGGCAGGCCGTTTAACATCGAGCAACCACCTTCCACTTCCACGCGGATGGTATCGCTGCCATAGCTCCTTTGGATGGCATTGAGCGTACCGTCCAGAACTTTCATGCCGCGAAAGATCATGAAGATCGAATCGCACAGGCTCTCGGCCACGCCCATGTCGTGCGTACTCAAAATCACAGTGCACCCGCGCGAGCGCATTTCGAGGATCGCGCCGCGAATCGAATCGGCGCTCACTGGGTCCAGCCCGCTGAATGGTTCATCCAGGATCAGCAGCTTCGGCTCCGGCACCACCGTCGCGATGAACTGCACTTTCTGGCTCATCCCTTTGCTGAGCGTTTCCACCTTCTGCTCCGCGCACTGCGCTAAACCCAGACGGCCGAGCCACGCATTCACTTCCGAAGTGACGTTGTGACCGCCGCGCAGCTTTCCGTGAAATTCGAGCAAGGAACGCACCCGCATTTTTCGGTAAACACCGCGCTCTTCGGGAAGATATCCAATTTCGCTGGACCGCGTTCCGGATCGTTCCCGCCCGAACACGCGAATGGTTCCGGTATCGGGCTGAATGATATTGGCGATCATCCGCATGGTCGTCGATTTACCGGAACCGTTCGGCCCGATAAATCCGAACACCGCGCCTTCGGCAACCGACAGCGAAAGCCGGTCCACTGCCGTTACGGATTGGAACGCCTTGCTAACCGTGTCGATTTCGACGGCGAACACCCTAAGCCTCCGGCTTCTAACCAACCTCCGGCCTCAAACCGAATTGAGGCCTCAAACCAAATTGATGTCTGAGCTCTCGAGCACCCGTTTCCCCCAGCCTTGCTTGGCAACTTTGAGCATCGCACGGCCGATCTGCTCGGTGCTAGTCACATACTTGGGAAAGCGCCCTTTCAACAGCGGAAGCAACGGCCCCAGTATCACGTAAAACACGCGGTAGAATTTGGTCCTCGATTGAACGCCGTCCAGCGGCACAATCACCCCCGGCCGAAACATATAGGCAGCTTTGAACGGCAGACCCAGCAGGTCGTTTTCAGTCTTACCTTTCACCCGCGCCCACATCGAGCGCCCGCGCTCCGTGCTGTCGGTGCCCATCCCGGAAACATAGATGAACGTCATACTCGGATTCATTTTCACCAGCACGCGCGCCGCTGCCAGAGTGAAATCGTAGGTCACGCGCCGGTAGTCTTCTTCATTCATCCCCGCCGACGAGATGCCCAGACAAAAAAAGCAGGCGTCAAAGCCAGAGAGCTGGCTCTCGATGGGCGAGAAGTCGAGGAAATTATCGTGCAGTAATTCGCGCAGTTTCGCGTGCTTCTGGCCTGTGCCGCTCCGCCCGATAGCCACGACACTTTCGACCTCGGTATCGAGCAAACATTCCCGCAATACACCTTGGCCCACCATCCCAGTTGCGCCGAACAGCAGAACCTTCATGTCTTTATTAGAACCGACCGAGCGCGATTAGAACCGACCGAGCGCGATTAGAACCGACCGAGCGCGATTAGAACCGACCGAGCGCGATAATAATTGCCATGCCCGCCACTCTTCGGCAGTTCCGCCTCGCCGCGCGGCCCGTTGGCCTGCCCCAGGAATCCGATTTCAACCTGGTTGAATCGCCCATCCCCGCGCTGCAGTCAAATGAAGTGCTGGTCAAGACTCTCTTCTTATCCGTCGATCCCTACATGCGCGGCCGCATCACCGGCATCCGAACCTATGCCGACCCCGTGAACATTGGCGACGTGATGGTTGGCGGGGCCGTCGGAGAAATAATCGAATCGAGCAGTACCGGCTTTCAACCGGGCGATTTCGTCGCTGGCTATTGGGGCTGGCAGGACCACGCCGTCGCCTCCGCTTCCTGGCTGCAAAAGCTCGACCCGCGGCTGGCTCCCATCTCCACCGCCCTCGGCGTCCTCGGCATGCCGGGTATGACCGCGTATTTCGGCTTTCTCGATCTCTGTCATCCCAAGGCGGGAGAAACGGTTGTGGTTTCCGGAGCGGCCGGCGCCGTGGGCTCGCTCGTTGGGCAGATCGCGAAGATTCACGGCTGCCGCGTGATCGGGATCGCCGGAGGCGACGACAAGATTGCCCACATTGTCGCGGGCCTTGGCTTCGACCGGGCGTTCAACTACAAAACGACCACCGACTATGTCGCGAAGCTGAAGGAACTGTGCCCAAACGGAATCGATTGCTATTTCGACAACGTCGGCGGTGTCATCAGCGACGCTGTATTCGCGCTCCTGAATCCGTTTGCGCGGGTTTCGGTCTGCGGGCAGATCTCGCAATACAACTTGCAGCATCCAGAACCTGGCCCGCGCCTGCTGGGCCAGATCCTGGTGAAGCAGCTCAAAGTGGAGGGTTTTATCGTCACGCGATTTCAGGAGCGCTGGCCTCAGGGCATCGCGCAGATGGCGCGCTGGATTCAAGAAGGCAAACTCCGCTATCGCGAAGATATCGTCCTGGGCTTCGAGAATACGCCGCGCGCCTTCATCGAGATGCTGGAAGGCAAGAACACCGGCAAGATGCTGGTGAAGACTTGACTCCCGGCTCGCCGGCTAGTTATGCACCAAAAATGCCTGCGTTAAATAGACCGCGGCCATCGCCAGACCAACCAATACCGTAATCACCGTCAGTATCTTGCCCCAACGGTCCACGGCCTTTAGTTTGGCTTCGAGTGCGATCTGCCCGGGAATCTGGCGCTCTTCTCCAGGGCCCAGATGGATCAAGTCCTCTTCGCCGGCGGAGACCAACTTTCGATACAGCGCCAAGCCAAGGGTTGCGATTGCGAGAACTACCCAAATCATTACCGCGGGTGTCAGGTTGATGTTAGCCATTGTTTTCCGCCTCCGCTGTAAGATCTTGCAATCGTCCATCCACGCGCACACCCTATGATTTTCAATCCCTTACGCCAGCGGTGAAATTGCTGTTGCGTGAAATCCCTCAGGCTTCGCACGCAACCTGTCGCTAAGCCGCGCTTAGGATGCCGCGATCGGCCAGAACACTTCCGTCTTCCAGTCCTTGGGATCCGGAAAATCGGCCGGATCGGTGGTATAAATCTCCCAAGGCGCGCCGGCCGAGGTCAGACCTTCGGCTTCGATCCATTGTTGTATCGCGGCGTGAGCTTCGCCAAGTTTGTCGTAGGAGCCGGTGTGCGTCGCCGTCGCCACCCATCCGCCTGGCAATGCATCCGCCCGGACATTCGCCTCCGGCGGCGTTTCGCGAGTGTTGGCTGTCACCGGAAGTCCAGCCTCGATAGTCCACAGCCCTGGTCCCCACTCCAGGTACCGCGTGAACGGCTGGCCGGCCATCGCAATGCCGTTCTGCTGCGCGTATTGGAACACGTGGCCGAGCACTTCCGCGAGTGTAGCCGCCACTTCCGCCGGCTTGATCCTTCGCCTGACCACCAATACCGGCTGCGCTGGGATTTCCTTCTTCGTAATGGAATACGCCATCTCGTTTTTCTGTGGTCTCCCGTCCTGTTGAGTTTGAAACAGCTTGATGCAAGGGCCGATTTTGTCCACCAACACCCGGTGGCGAGCCGCCTGCGGCGTGCCGCTTCGGTCCGCAAACCCGCGCGCGCGATAGTCGCTGGGCGTCATCCCGAATCGCTTGCGAAAAGCCCGGCAGAATGCCTCATGGCTCTGGAACCCGCAGCCCAGCGCGATATCCAGCACCGCATCTTCGCTCGTGAGCAGCATGGCTGCCGCGCGTCCCAGCCGCAGGCGCAAAGTGAATTGCTTCGGAGTTTCGCCCGCGGCGGCCGAAAAGACGCGATGCAGATGAAACGTCGACAGCCCCGCTTGACCGGCCAGCGCCGCCAATGACACATCCTGATCAAGGTGCCCCGCCGCATAAGCGACTACCGGTTGGATTTGTCGTAGCACGTCCCTCTGAATCTAACCCACAGGCAACGGACCGTGCTTGATCTTTCTTGCTGATCTTTCTTGCTGTGCTTATGACACAATATCCACTGACTCACACCGTAAGGAGCACTACCATGAGAACCTCGACGTTCGTGATTCAGCTATCCGCCATTTTGTGCGGCGCCGCTTCTTTCGCCTTCGCCCAAACGCCTTGCGATAATCTCAAATCGCTCTCGATCCCTGGCGTCGAGTTCACCGCGGTTGAGACCGTCGCCGCTGGGCTCTATCAGCCTCCTGCCGGCGCTGGCCGCGGCGCTGGTGGTCCCGCCGCTCTCAACAACGGCCCACAACCGGCTGGTCGCCCAGCCGTTCCACCGCAGATGCTCCCCGCCCACTGCCGCGTGGCCGCAACGCTCAAGCCTTCCACGGACTCCGACATCAGGATGGAGCTCTGGCTCCCCACCGAGAATTGGAACGGCAAGTTTGAAATGGTCGGCAATGGCGGCTGGGCCGGCATCATCAGCTTCCCGCAAATGGCCGCCGCTCTCCGCGATGGATACGCCACCGCTTCCACCGACACCGGCCATGAGGGCGGCAACGGAATGTTCGCTCTCGGGCATCCGGAGAAGATTGTCGATTTCGGCTGGCGCGCGGTGCACGATACGGTGGTCCAGTCCAAAGCTTTGATCCAGGCTTACTACGGCGCAAGCTCGAAATATTCTTATTGGAACGGCTGCTCCACCGGCGGCCGTCAGGCTCTGGTGGAAGTGACCAAGTTCCCCGACGATTTTGACGGCGTGCTGGCCGGTGCGCCCGCCAATCCTCACATCCATCTCCACGCTGCAGGTGTCGAAAGGTCGCTCGAAGAGATGAAGAACCCGGGCGGCGCCTTGTCCGAGGCCAACGTGGAGCTGTTACACAAAGCCATTCTCGCGAAATGCGATGCGCTGGATGGCGTGAAGGATGGCCTGATTGGCGATCCAACCAAGTGTCATTTCGATCCCTCTTCGCTACTCTGCAAAGGTGAGGAATCGGAGGGCTGTCTTACCGCCGCCCAAGTGAAAACGGTGAAGATTGTTTTCGCCGACGTGAAGACCAAGAGGGGCGAAATCATTTGGACCGGCTTCGAGCCCGGCGGCGAGTTGCAATATGCCGCTCTGAAGAGCACGCCCACCCAGCCCGGCGGAGGTTGGGACAGCATCCGGATTTTAGGCCACCAGGATGCCGATTACGATTTTCACAAGTTCGATCTGGATAGCGATGTGGCGCTCGCCGACAAGTCCGGGATCGATGCGCACACTTACGATCTTTCGCCGTTCAAAGCCCACGGAGGAAAGCTACTGCTGTATCACGGCTGGGCTGATCCAGCCATCCCGCCCGGAAACACCGTGAATTTCTACAGCGCCGTGGTCCAGAAAATGGGACCGGACCAGAGCGATTGGCTGCGCCTTTTCATGATTCCCGGCATGCAACATTGCGCCGGCGGCCAGGGCACCGATCAGTTCAATAAGATGGCGGTCATCGAACGCTGGCGCGAGGATGGCAAAGCTCCCGCTCAGATCGTCGCTTCCCACGTCTCCAACGGGCAGATCGATATGACGCGTCCGTTGTGCCCGTATCCGCAGGTCGCCGTGTATAAAGGAAGCGGCCTCCCGACCGACGCAGGCAATTTTACCTGCAAGGTAGGCCCCTAAAAGCGCGCGGTTGATGACCTGCAACCTTTCGTCTTGGCGCTCATCTTAGGATCGTGCCTAAGATTGTTCGCTTCTACAGCATTGGCGGTCCTGAGAATCTGAAACTCGAAGAAACGCCCACGCGTCCGCCCGGCCAGGACGAGGTAAAGTTGCGCGTCCAAGCGGTCGGGTTGAATCGGGCCGAGTCCGGATTTATGCGAGGGCGATACTTTGAAACGCCCGAACTGCCTTCCGGCGTCGGCTATGAGGCCGCCGGGGTCGTCGAAGCGGTGGGACCTGGCGTCGATTCCAGTTGGGTAGGCAAGAGTGTCGCTACCGTCCCCGGCTACTCCATGAGTAAGTACGGCGTGTTGGGCGAGGAGGCCATCGTGCCCGCATACTCGCTCGGCGAATATCCAGCGAAACTTTCGCCGGTGGAAGCGGCTGCCGTCTGGATGCAATATCTCACGGCCTATGGCGCCCTGGTCACCTATGGCGGTCTCAAGCGCGGCGACTTTGTCCTCATCACAGCCGCATCCAGCAGCGTGGGCCTCGCCGCCATCCAGATCGTGAACGCGGAAGGCGCGGTATCCATCGCCGCCACGCGAAGATCCAACAAGCGAGCCGAGTTGCTATCGCTCGGCGCCGCCCACGTGATCGCCACCGAGGAGGAGGACGTCGTTCAAAAGGTGAATGAGATTACCGACGGAGCTGGCGCTCGCCTCATCTTCGATCCAATTGCCGGACCCGGCGTCGAGAAGCTGGCCGAAACCGCGGCGTTCCACGGAATATTCTTCGTATACGGATCGCTCTCCCAGCAGCCGACGCCTTTTCCGCGGACCGCGTTTGGCAAAGGCCTTAGCATGCGCGCTTATTCCCTGATGGAACTCCGGCGCGAGCCCGAGGTCCTCAGGACCGCGAAACAATACGTTTTTGATCGCTTGGCTGACGGCCGGTTCCACCCCAAAATCGCCAAGACATTTCCGCTCGCGCAATCCGTGGAAGCTTATCAATATCTGGAATCCAATGAGCAGGTCGGCAAGGTCGTCATCACGGTCTGATTTGGTCTGGTGCTACGCTCGTTAAGAAGGGGGATCTCTTGTCCATTCGACCAGTAAAACGGCTGATCAAGTCTAAACCGACGCTCGAAGGCGCCGGCGTGCATCTGCGGCGGGCCTTCGGTTTCGGCAATACATCCGACTTCGATCCTTTTCTTTTGCTCGATGACTTTCGCAACGACGTTCCCGCCGATTACCTCGCCGGTTTCCCCTGGCATCCGCATCGCGGCATTGAAACCATCACCTACGTTCTCGCCGGCACTGTGGACCACGCCGACAGCATCGGCAACCAAGGCAGCATCACGGCCGGCGACGTTCAATGGATGACAGCCGGACGCGGGATCATCCACCAAGAGATGCCCAAGGGCGATCAGAGCGGGCGCATGCACGGGTTCCAGTTGTGGGCCAACCTTCCGTCATCGCTCAAGATGACGGAGCCGCGCTATCAGGAAGTGAAGGCGCCTGAGATTCCGCTCATCACCGATGACGATGGCACGGGAGTGCGGATCGTGTGCGGGAGCTTTTGGGGCAAGCGCGGGCCAGTGGATGGAATCGCGGCGGACCCCATGTATCTGGATGTTTCCGTGCCTCCGGGAAAGCGCAAGGTGCTGCCGATTGAGACTACCCGGCACGCGTTTGCCTACGTTTTCGCGGGCGACGGAAAATTCGGCAATGCTTCTGGTCCGCTGGCGGTGCCCACCGAGAGCGTGGGTTGGGCCGACACAACGCCGCCAGCCGATGCCGACAACCGTTCGCTGGTGCTGTTCGATCAGGGCGATGAACTCACCGTGCAGGCCGGCGAGGACGGCATCCGATTCCTTCTGGTTTCCGGCAAGCCGCTCGAAGAGCCGGTGGCGTGGTACGGCCCCATTGTGATGAACACGCAGGAAGAGCTTCGCCAGGCCATTGCCGAACTCAACACCGGCGGCTTCATCAAGCATCACTGAAACTCGGCGCCACTACAAGGCACGAGGGAGCTGACGGTGCCCCCTCGTGCCACTGCATTTTGCTCGTTCCCTAAGTCCGGGGTAAAATTAGATCATGTTCGGGCTGAACGAAACGCTGCCTCCTGTCATCGAACGCCCTCCCGAAAAAACCTGGAG
>JBEKLB010000175.1:0-12830 GCA_050010415.1 Bryobacteraceae bacterium
GTGACGGTGCCGGCGATAGCCCGGTTGAGAACCGGTAGCGGAGCCATTTGTTCACTCAGGTGGGTCCAGAATTGGAAAATGCTGCTACCGGTAAACACAATGCCACCGTGTTCCGGCGAGGCTACCGTGGATTTGGAGGCTTCAGCGACTTGCGCCAGAGCGGGCATCGAGAGGCCCGCGCATGCCACGACGAGACCCGCGGCAATGCCGACGCGAAGAAGGCGCATTCGGACGTTCACAGGCAAAACTCCCTAGGGCCGCTCCAGCGATATCTTCAGGATTTCGGCATCCTTATTTCCAAGCTTATCCAACTGAACCTGGATCTTCTCCAAGTCCGGGGCTGTGGGGTCCATACTCATGTAGCTGGCGATATGTTGTTGGTCAGCGGCCAGGTCGCCCTTTTCCAGGGCAATCCGCCCCAGCACATACTCGGCTCGGTTCACATGCTGGTGCTTCGGGTCTAGGCTCAATGCAGTCTTGGCGCTTTCCTCGGCTCCTCCGTAATCCTTAAGCTCGGTGCGAGTGATCGCCTGCTGGAGATAGATCTCCGGATAGAAGCGTTTGTCTACGTTCAACAGCGCGTCCTCGGCTTTGGTTGCGGCATCCCACTCACCCAGCTTGTTGGAAATCCGCGCGATCCTCAAGTAGGACGAGACCAGTCTGGGATTGGCTTCGAGTGCGCGCTCCAGAGCCTCCCGCGCTTCCATGAACATCATCTTCCGCTCATAAAGCGCCCCGAGGATGTTCCAGCCGTCCGCGAATTTGGGGACGGCGTTCACGGCCAACTGAAGCTGTTTGATGCCCTCGTCCGTATTGTCAGCGTCCAGAGCCTTCAGCGCCGCCTTATAAAGGGGCCGCGCTTTGCCGGAAGCGTCGGATTCGGAAGTCAGCACAACATTTCCCGCATCTCCGCTATCGCGCGCGAGAGAACCAGATCAGGCATGGTCTTTTCGTTGGAGCTGCCGACGAAGGTGGACAGGCTCATGTTGGAAATATCGACACGCGTGGAGCTGAAGCCCGCGAGCGTGGCTTGCAGGTAGCAGACGCGCGTGAGCATCGGATCCAGATCCTGACGCCACAGGTAGTGGCCTTTCTTATCTGTGATGGGGCCGGGCCCCGACCCCTGGCTGTCGCTGTATATCCGCTCGATTCCTGCCGTCTTGGGAGGAGGCGAACCGTCCAGCATGACCACGTTGCCCTGCATAATGACTGTGTAGGTGTCCGCAGCCGCGGGCTCGATGAGTGCAAGAGTGCCCGCCGTTATAGCGATGGCCAAAAACAGACGGACGGATACCATTACTCCTCCTGCTCAATCACCTTCGCCACGCGGGCGCCCTTCGCAACCGATCCTACTTCTGGCGTTCATATTTGTAGTCACCGGACACGTGGCCTTCAATAATGTGGGTGGCAACGCCTTGGGCGTCCCGCAAGAACCGGTACGTCAGTCCAGTGCCGGAAAAGTTAGTTTCCGACTGAGGGAAGATAGGCTGCTTCGGCCCTCCGTTCAGGGCGACGGACAACGTACCTTTTGAAAAAGTAACCTCCACTGTGCGCGGCCCTCCGATATATTGCCCCTTGTAGACGCCAACGTACTTGGCAAGGATTTCGGGAGCGACCTTTACACTCGATTTCTCGGCGTCTGAGACCTTCCCTACCCAGTGCTCTTGCCCACTGTCGGCATTTTCATTACAGACGGCTTCGAGCATCTCCGTGTCGGCGGCCAATCGCGCGCTCACTGGGACGGTCCAAGCCTTCGAATAAGCCTTGGGATCTTGGAATGTAACCGCTATTTCCAAGTGGCCGAAGTCGGTGCGCCGGTAGCGTTCCGTCATGCGCAACGCCTCTGTGTGGGGATAGCCATCATGCAGCCAGGTCCGATCGTTGAATCCCGAACTCTCGACAACCAGCGTGTCTCCGTCCCAGTGGCCTACCGAATATCCCATCCAGCTCGGGTTGGGATCGGATTCCAGACCCCGGCCATCCATGAAGATCTGACGGAAAGTGAGATCTTCGTTCAAGATGGCGATCATGGCCGGAGTCTGCAGGAACCTCCTCATGCCTCCGTTGGTGCTGTAGCCCGGACCTTGGGGCAGACATCGATATCGCGGATTGTCTTTACCGAAGGTCTCAGAGTGCTGCTGAAGCAACGCTCGTGCCCAAGGCTGAACGTCATCGGGCTTGAGATCCCCAACATTGCGGAGCGCGATATTGCCGACCGCCGTATCCACCGGCACTTCCCACAGACCGGTGAAGTCCGGTTTGCCATCGGCTGTGCGCGGCGCCGGAGCTGAAAGGTTTGGTTTGCCATCGGCCGTGCGCGGGACGCCGGGGGTCGGATGCTGCAACCATTGCGCCGCGAGAGGTGTCACGAATGGAGCCAGGATGATCGCGGTCACGAAGATCTTCATAAGCCCGAATATCTCCTCGCAGCCACTATACACATAAGGATTTACGGATGCCATCGGCGTGCCGATGGAAGGCCCATGAGACAGCGGGCTATTTTGGGGGCGTCAGCCCCTCAGTCAATTCGATATACGTGCCCCATGGGTCAGTGAGGAATGCGATCCTCAGCTTGGATGCGTTCGCACTGGTGCGGATAGGCGCCTCGGTTTGAATGCCTGCGATTTCGAGCTTCTTCACGAACTCGTCGATACTCCTCACCTCGAATCCTATGTGATCAGCCGAACGGCCCTTGCTGGGTACTTGCGTCATAGCGGCTTTGTCGAAGGCAATCTCGGCGCCGGGAACGTTGGCCGTATCGAATCGTCCGCGTTTACCCGCAACGGCGCCGAAGGTCTTCACGTACCAGGCCTGGGCCGCGGGCGTATCCGGAACGAACAGATGGATATGATGCATCTCGACCGGGTTGCGGATCGAGGGGTCCTCCAGGATCTCCACGCGGATATCGTCGGGCGCGGTCAGGAACGCCTGCTTGGGATTTGCCCCCGGCTCAACGTTCAGGCCGGCCGCCTTCCATTTGGCGACCGACGCATCGAAGTCCTTCACGTGAAATCCGAAGTGATTGATCACCGATCCGAGCGTGCCGCCAGTGGAATCCTGCTTGCGCAAGACAATGTAGATCCCCGGGAACTGGATCATCTGGAGTTTTTCATTGTTCACCGGCGTGCCGCCCACCCGGGTCCAGAAACTCACATGCGCATCGATGTCCTTCACGTTCAGGTGAACGTGCCCAATGGCGTCGCCGGTGGCGTTGGGAGCAACCAGCTGCGCGGGCAGGTAGGCTGTCGAGAGAGCGGCACAAGCCAACAGTATCCGAAGGTCCATAAGTGGACACTATATCCACGCGGAGCCAGAAGCACAACCGCTCGATTTGTACTATAGTTCAAATTCATCTGGCGGCACAGAGGTCATTGGGAGGAACGTTGATGAGACTCAAGACTGTTGCGACCCTGGCAGTGGCCGGGTTTATTGCATGGGGCTCTGGAATGGCAGCCTCCGCCGCGGACCTGCCGAAGTTTGAGCCCGATCCCTACTGGCCCAAGCATCTTCCCAACAACTGGATCTTGGGGCAAGTTTCCGGCGTTGCAGTGGATTCCCATGACCACATTTGGGTGATTCACCGTCCCCGCACCACCGATGAGCACGACAATTATCTCCGCGACAAAACAGCCGACTGTTGTACGCCGGCGCCGCCGGTCTTGGAATTCGACCAGGCCGGTAATCTGGTCCAATCCTGGGGTGGAGCGGGGCAAGGATACGATTGGCCCGATACCGAGCATGGTATTTTCGTCGACCAGAAGGATAACGTCTGGATCTCCGGCAATGGCGACAAAGATACCAACCTTCTCAAATTCACCAAGTCCGGCAAATTCCTGCTACAGATCGGGCGCCACGGTACAACCGGCGGCAGTAACGATACCGCGAACGTGAACAAGGCGGCGGGCATTGCGATGTACGCACCATCCAATGAGGTCTTCGTTGCGGATGGGTACGGAAATCGCCGTGTGATTGTGTTCGATGCCGACACCGGTGCGTACAAGCGGCATTGGGGCGCATACGGAAACAAGCCCGACGACGCCGCGCCGTTTACGCGCATCTATGAAGGTCCCGGCCCCCCGCAATTCAGCACCGTGCACGGCATCGCCGTCTCCAACGATGGATTGGTTTACGTTGGCGATCGGGTGAACAATCGGATTCAGTCCTTCCGCCTGGATGGAACCTTCGTGAAAGAGGTGTTCATCGAGCGCAAGACGTCAGCGCGGTTCGGCACCGGCTTTGGTCTGGCTTTTTCGCCCGACAAACAGCAGCGCTTCTTCTACGTGCCCGACGGGACGAATAAGAAAGTGCACATTGTGGATCGCGGGAGCATGGAAGTAGTGGGTTTCTTCGGTGGTTATGGCGGGCACGGTCTGGGCGAGTTCTCGCATATTCACAGCATCGCGAGCGATTCGAAAGGCAACATCTACCTGGGCGAGGTGGATACCGGGCGGCGCGTGTACCGGTGGAACTACAAGGGAGGATCGCATTTATGAGGATGCAGTTTCACGGGTCCAAGACCGACGCCGTGCTTTTCACGTTGCTATTGCTGCCGCGACTCGTGGATGCCGCACCATCCTCATGTGAGGCACTCTCCCAGCTTACTTTGCCCGATACTTCGATCACTCTGGCGCAGGCCGTGCCGGCTGGGGAATTCGCACTCCCAGGAGACCTTCGGCCCGACCAATTGAATGCCCCCGGGGTAAGGCCCGCGGCCGGTGTTCTGATGAAGCTCCCCTCGTTCTGCCGGGTAGCGGCAACCTTGAAGCCCACGCCTGACTCCGACATCAAGCTGGAAATCTGGATGCCCCAGACCAACTGGAACGGAAAGTATGAGGCCGTAGGAAATGGCGGATGGGCAGGCTCCATCACTTACGCCAACATGGCCGAGGCACTGATGAGCGGATACGCCACCAGCGGCACGGACACCGGCCACATCGGTGGCAGCGGCGGTTTCGCGCTGGGACATCCGGAGAAACTGATCGATTTCGCGTGGCGCTCCGAGCACGAGATGACGATCAAAGCCAAAGCGACAATCAAAGCCTTCTACGGCGACAATCCCAAGTTTTCCTATTGGGTGGGCTGCTCGTCGGGAGGCAAACAGGGGTTGAAAGAGGCGCAGAACTTTCCGGACGACTACGACGGCATTGTGGCCGGTGCACCCGTACTCAACTGGACGCATCGTTCTATCGAGGCGCTGTGGGTGGCGCTTGCCGCATTGAAAGATAAAGCCAGCTACATCCCGGCGGAAAAATATCCTTTAATTCACCAGGCGGCCGTCGCCGCTTGCGACGAGCGTGACGGTCTAAAGGACGGCATCATCGGCGATCCCCAGAGTTGCCGCTTCGACCCCGGAACGCTCGAATGCAAGGCGGACGATAGCGCTCAATGCCTGACGCACGCGCAGGTGGAAGCAGCCCGCAAGATCTACCAGCCAGCGATCAACCCGCGCACTGGCGAACAGTTGTCTCCGCGCTTCGAGCCGGGCAGCGAACTGGGATGGCGTGCCATCGCCGGAGGTCCAGCGCCGTTCGGCCCCGCCAACGATTACTTCAAATACGTCGTCTTCCGAAATCCCGATTGGGATTGGCGCACCTTCGATCTTGATCGCGACGCAGCATTGGCGGATCATATCGATAATGGCACTATTAATGCCACCAGCACCGACCTGAAACAATTTGTGGCGCACAAAGGTAAGCTGATCCTTTATCACGGCTGGACCGACACCAACATTACTCCCGCGGCAACCATCGAGTATTTCGATAAAGTAACGGCCCAGATGGGAGGCGCGTCCCAGGCGGCTCAATCCGTTCGCTTGTTTATGGTTCCTGGAATGAACCACTGCGGCGGTGGCGAAGGCCCGAACGTGTTCAGCATGCCGAGCGCCTTAAGCCAATGGGTAGAAGATGGAAAGCCGCCCGAGCAAGTGTTGGCATCTCATGTCACTGCTGGAAAGGTGGATCGCACGCGGCCGCTCTGTTCTTATCCGAAGATGGCTCACTACAAGGGAATGGGCGATCCGAACGATGCCGCGAACTTCGAGTGCCGATAGAGGCACCTTTTATGTCATCGCACCCGTCGCCGGTGTGTCCGCAAACTGAATGCGGCGGGAGTGGTCGGTGGAACCCTGCGGCTGCGCTTTGACTGAGTGCGGCAAGCAGAGAAGGTATCTTCTATCTGCCTAATCCCTATCGGCGTAATCTCTCGGGCGGTGCTGGCGGATAGCAACTGACAGGACGGGAATTGAATCTGCCCGCCGAACAGTTTGGCTTCGAGCGGTGAAGCAGTGGCGGGAAGATCGCAGGGAACCGGTTGCGGCTGGCCCCGCTCGACGACGAAGCTGCACAGCGGCGGAACGGCAGCTGGCGAAGCCATCGTCATGGCTGTCAACATGGGCAGCCTGGACTCGCGCTCCCTCTGGGTCCGTTTCTGATCGGCGGTCGCGGGACCATTCGGCGGCGGCTCCGCAGTGACCGTGAACTCCACCAGACGATTCATCGCCGACAACTCGTCGTGATAGGCGGCTTCGTGCAGGCTGGAACAGAACAGCCGCTCCTTGGAGAAGAACAGCCAGAGTCGCTTTTTGCAGTACAGGCAGTGCATCTTGTTTCCCACTTCCAATTTGCAGCTTTTCCTCGTAAGCCACAAGATCCTGAGGTACTGTCCCTGGGGTACTGTCGAATTCAGGAAAACACCTTAGCGGGATAACAGTCGCAGAGAATCCCCACTCTCGCCGGGAGGCGTTGGCGAAGTCCATGCGGCTTCTGGTAGCAGCGCGCCGTCTCGAATAACCCGTAGCCGTCCGTTGCGCTCTGTCACCAGAAGTGTGCGCGCGTCGGCGAACGCCAAACTCCAGGGATGGAACAGGTCTGTGGCGACCGGCACCACTCTGATCTTGCCGTCCTTAGAATCGAGGATCTGGGGAGCATCCTGCGCGCGGGTGGGGGACTGCTGAACGAAAAAAGCAAGAAGCAAACCGGCAGCGAATTGCGATGGTCGACGCGTGGTCATGTTCACAGACGCTATCGGGTAGCTGCACTGATGTCAAGCGTTAAGACTAGGTCAATCCGCTCCGAACGCGAGCAAGACGTTGCCCGGTGTCCCGCGCAGCGTTCCCAAATAACCGGACGTGGCAAAAACCGTGCCGCCAACCACCACGGCACCGGCACAGCCGAAAGACCCTCCTTTGGCGGGCACACCGTTGACGGTCTCAAAATCCCGCACGGCGTTGAAAGACCAAATCACTTTTCCGCCGGTATCTCCGCTGGTACCGACGGCACGCAAAATTCCATCCCATCCGCCGGTGAACACCACTCCGGGAATCGCAGTGGCCGGACCCGCCTGGCCTCGGCGGTCCGCGTTGATGCCGGCGTTCCAATCCACCTTGCCGGTTTTGATGTCCAGCGCCTTCAAACCACCGCCGGGCTGTTGCAGTGGATAATACACGCGCTCCCCATCCGCCGCTCCACCCCAGACCACTAAACCGGAGGCGGAAGGGGCTTGGCCTTCCCACAATTGGGTACGCCACAGCAGTTTGCCCTCTTTATCGGGATCCAGTGCGATGGCCACGCCGCCTTTTCCCGCGGCCAACAGGATGTCCTTGCCATCGACGATTTCGAGGATGCCCGAAGAACCACCGAAATCGTAATCCGGCCCCAGCTTCTCCGGGCAATTCGAGTCGGCGGGGTTGCTCGCCTGGCAACGGGCCATGAACGTATCGCCTTCGAACTCCTGGTGATGCCACATCATTTTCCCATCCCGCATGCGAAGAGCCAGAATGGAGTCGCTGGTCGCGGCTGCAATCCGTCCGAAGTTGTTGCCTGTTCCGACGTAGATGAGCCCACGCCTGGCATCCACGGTTGGTGTGTTCCACACCGAAGCACCTGCGGGTCCCCAGCGTTGCTTGCCAGTGGCATTTTCGCCCAGCTCGCGCAAAGGCTCCTGGATGCTCTGGGTGAGCCACAGCACCTTCCCTGTATTCGCGTCTAGCGCAGCCACGGCCCCGCGGGACCGGCAGCACTCGTACTTGGAATCTGCCCCAATCAGCGTCTCGGTGCCGGACATAGGCACATAGAGCCGTCCGTCATGATAGGCCGCCGTCGCGCTCAAGTTATTCAGTCCGCTCCGGACCTGGGCTTTCCAGAGCAGCTTGCCGTCCTGCGCGTCGAGGGCGTAGGCGTTGGTGGAGCGGGTGACGAAGTAGATGGCGTACTTGGTTCCCGCGTGGCCCGTGATGGGCGCGGCGATGGGTGCGAAGCGGCCAAACATATCGGCCTGGTAGGCCCAGTAAACGCAGCCGCTCTTGGCGTCGAGCGAATAGACGACGCCGTTGTCATTCCCCACGAATACCCGGCCGAATGCCACCGCGGGTTGCGAATACATGCTGGCGCCACCCGGAAACCCAAAGGCCCATTTGAGCTTCAGCTTGGGTACATCGGCCAGCGTCAGGCCGGAGGCAGATTTGGTTTCAAAACGCGCGTTACCTGCTCCGCCCCAGCCGGACCAAACAGGCGAGGCGTCGAGTTTGCCGAGTTCGGAATTCGCCGGGCACGCGCGCGTCAATTCCTTGAGCGGACCCTCCGATACGCCGGCTGGCGGCTCTGCGAGTTGCGCCTGCATGGAACCCGCGAGGAACGCCAACGCAGCCGGCAGTAGGATAAGATATCGCAAGTTTTGATATTATCAGTTGCAAATGAAAGCTGGAACAGTGAGAGTTTCAAATAATCTGCGCGACATCATGGTTTGCTCGGCCTTGCTGGTGACGTCTTGGGCGCAGGCGTTCGGCCAAGCGCCGTCTGCCCCGGCGCCGGCCGATTTTAGTCCTTCCCTTAGCGGTCCTGTCCGCGACCGGCCCCAGCCAACCGGCTGGCCGCCTCAGGGCCAGACGCCTCGCACCGTGGATGGCAAGCCCGATCTTACCGGCGCGTGGGCGCCCAATGCAATCCGGCAGAATGTGGATTTGCGCGCATCCCTGAAAGGGGAAGGTGTCGCGATTCCGTTTCAGCCCTGGGCCGAGAAGGTCTATCTTGAGCGCAAGGCGAATTTTTCCAAAGATGACCCGGAAGGTCACTGTCTGCCTCCTGGTGTCCCGCGCATGACCACCACTCCCTATCCGTTCCGGATCGCGCAAACACCCAACCTGATCCTTATCGTGTACGAAGGCGGCGCTCACGTCTGGCGGCAAATCTTTATGGACGGGCGCCCGCATCCGGCCGACCCGAACCCGACCTGGCTGGGTGACTCCATTGGACACTGGGATGGTGACACGCTGGTGGTGGACACGGTCGGGCTCAACGGCCTGTCATGGGTGGACGAATCCGGCCTGCCGACAACTGAATCGCTGCACGTGATCGAACGCATTCGTCGGACGGACCTGGGGCACCTGGAAATCGAGAACACGGTCGACGACCCCAAAGCCTACACCAAGCCCTGGAGCTTTACCACTCACCCCGTCATGTTGAAGGGCGAGCTGATGGAATACATCTGCCAGGAAAACAATCGCGACGTCCAGCATTTGGTTGGCAAATAGGTTCGAGCACTTCCTGAGGAGCCAGATCATCACCGCCCCGTTTCAATGGGCATACTCTTCGAGCGCTTGCAGCCTCCTATCACATGATCAGCCGCTCAAGCGTGTCGGCGATGCTGGTCGGTCAAGGTCAAGGCCCGGCCTTTTGGGGCGCCCTGCGCGTGGCGTTGGCCCAGTCCGCCCGACCGCTGTCGAGCCTGCACCGGGCGTGAGCCTTGGCGAGGGCAGCGCCAAGCTGTTCGGCGAGCACGCGCGCCCGTGGGTCGCGTACAAGATCGGCATGATGCCCCGGCGTATCGTAAACTTCAATCCCGCCTTTGACCAGATCTCTCCAACCCAGGGTCCTATCAGAAATGATCCAAGGCGGCTGTTCAGTGGCACGGAATATAGTGATCGCACCCGAGTATTCGGCAGGAACATAATCCGCCGCGGACCAGTGTCCTGCGTCATTCACAGCCTGAACTGTTCTCAACGCGCTATTGTGGCGTCCTTGCGAGCGGAAGCGATCCCGAAACAATTCGGCATGATAGCCTACCAGCCGCGCGAAGCGTCTTGCCTTTTGACGGATGTAAGCCATGCGTTCACCCGGCCCGAGCAGTCGCAGGTTCTTCCAATGGAGGGTAACGCGGTACAAGAAGGTGTCCATTCGGTGCCGCCAGGCACTCGTCTCGCGAAAGGGACATCCGGGCGCAGACGTATCGAAGAGGGCGACCAATGCGGTCGGCTGGCCTACATCTGCCAATTGTCTTGCCATCTCGTATGCAACCAGCCCCCCAAATGACGATCCACCTAAGAAATACGGACCCTCTGGTTGAAGTTCGCGCATTTCGCGGATGTAATGTCTGGCCATTTCTTCGACAGTGAATTTGTGCTCGGGCGGTGCACCTCCCAACCCCACGGCTTGTATTCCGTAAAAAGGTTGGTCGGCGTGAACGTGACGAGCCAAATCAATGAGTTCGAGAACGGTGCCGCCAACTCCATGCACACAGAAAAAAGCCGGGCGTGCGCCCGAGCTCTTGATCGGTACGAGACACTTATCGAGACGTCCAGTGCGCGCATCCCTCACTAGTTCCGCCAATTCCGCGATGGTAGGAGCTTCAATGAGCGCCACTAGCGGAAGGCGGTAACCTGTCATCGCTTCCACATCGGACAGTATCCGGACCGCCGCAAACGAGTCACCACCCAATTCGAAAAAGTTGTCATGAATTCCTACCGGCGAGATTCGCAAAACGCGTTGCCAAAGTCCCGATAGCCGCTTCTGCAGCTCGTCCCGCGGTGGCATTGCGACCGGTGCGGCCGCGCGGATTTGCTGAGAGTCATTCACGGCCTGGAGAATCGACGCAGTATCGAAGTAGTGTGTCGCGATACAAGCAAAATCGGCAACAGTGTCTAGGGTCGATGATTGCGAAACTAGGTTTGGGTCCGCATGAGACGTGACATGAGCCGGTTCGCTTTGGGCCGGCGAGAACTCGATTGCTGCGGCCGCATCAGCCGGAATGCGGTAGAGCACTTCCGGATCGTTGTCTTCCTGATGGCCGGCCTGAAGAGTCGCGAGAAAATTGCCCGCCGGAGTATTCTTTGGCGTCCGGATGTGTGCAATCTCGATAACGGATAGCGATTGCGTCACTGCTACCTGTCCCAGCCGCGCCACCATCGCGTGCTCGACCCCTTTTCCCAGAACCCGGCAACTCACAAGCATGTTATGGACTCGCAGCACGTCTTCGGCTGCCTCATAAATCAGCAACCCGGTTTGTCCGTAGTCTCCGAAGCGATCGCGTACGAAGACCGTCAGAACCTCGATCGAACCCCCGCTGAGCATCACACGCATTTCTGATTCGGTGTACCGCCGCGTCGTCAGATTGAACTGATTGGTGCGCTGCGTCATCTGCGCCGCGCGCAGGAGTTCCTCATGGTCCTGTAATTCACGGATTTCAACATCCAGTTCGAGTCCGGCGAGGAAATCAGCGTAAGAGAAGGATTTGGCGAACAGTTCGTTGCGCAGTGCATTCTCGCGGTACATGGTCGAGCGTCTCCGGTCCTCGGCGGTGATCGCGTTCTGATCGAAGGCCCAAACGTGTTCGAGAAATCGGGGGATGGAGTCACCCTCCGCAGGCAAAGTCAGAGTGAGAACACCGGGACAGGCTGCCTCAACTTCCGCCGTCTCCATGGGATTGTCGTCCACAAAAATGAACGAGTCGAGATCAAGAGACAATTCCGCTGCAAGCGATCGGATGTTCTCCGATTTCGGCCGCCAATTCACACGCCAACCGACGAAATCCGATCTGTTGAGCGGCATCTCGGGATGCGCTTCGAATGTTTGTTCGACATCTTCCGTCGCGTTCTTACTGCAGACGCACAGCAACATCCCCTCCTCTTGCCGCGCCTTCATGAAATTCTGAACCGCACAGCTCGGCGCGTCGAGAACAATGCCGCGCGGCCCCTTCTCGGCGCAGATACCCCTCCACAGCGTGTTGTCGCAGTCGAGCACGATAACTTTGTAAGGAGGTCGCCTCGATGCGTGAAACACCCGCGCGATCGCCGTTCCCAGCGCCACGTAGGCTTCAGGCGTATATGGGACATGGCCGAGCTTATCTGTTGAAGCGTCGTAATAGTTCGTTACTGGGTAGAGTTCGAGCAGTCGAGCCGTAGATAGAAAGCGAATCATCGGCAGCCCCTCAATCCCCGCTTCAAGATCTTGCTCCAGCTGGCGTAAGAACCGCATTCTTACGGGATCGCTCAGAGCCTGCGGGGAAGAGGGGCAGACACAGACCAGAATGGGCGAGGTGCCCCTCGATGTCGCTCTGCTTAGGGCTGCGATTAGGTAGCTATTCTGTTTTCGGGCATCACTGTCGTCACCAGACGTAGTCTGGATGCGAAACCGTTCCCAGTCTTCGAAGCGAATCAAAACAACGTTGAGGCCACGCTTATTCGAAGCGAAAACGCTTTCGCTATCGAGAAGAGACTGAATGACGTGATTGTAGGAAGCAAATTCGATCTTAATCGGGAGATTGAGCCAATTTAGCCAGAAGCGTAAGGACTCCGCAATCGGCTCTGTGGTGAACGTGGCAGCAATCGCGATGGCGTCGTCGCCGAGCGTCGGAACCATCGGAACCGAGGAAGTTTTCACGGGGAGGTCCGCAAAAGAACGCCTCAATGCCATGACATCCCATTGTCCCATTGCAATACTCGATTGGGGAATGCCCGGTAGATCGTAGAAATTAGCGACTCCCGCTCGAGGCCTTGATAGGCTGAGAGCAAATTTTCTTTCGCGAGAAAAAGGAGAGTCGCTATGAAGAAACCATATCAG
>JBEKLB010000176.1:0-12799 GCA_050010415.1 Bryobacteraceae bacterium
TGAACAAAGACAGCCTGCCGGCGGGGACCGAGATCGTGGTCGACGGTTATCAGGCACGTGACCATTCGCTGCTGAGAGCCAACGGCCGCAACGTAACGTATCCGGACGGCCGCAAGCTGTTCCTGGGCTCGTCGGGGCCAGGTGCGCCGCCGGACAATGCCACGCCCACAGACAAGGCCAAGGCTCCATAGACGCCTGTGCCCTTCATCGACAGTCAAGGCGCCAGGATCTACTGGGACGAGCGGAGCGTGGGTGAGCCGGTTCTGCTGATTATGGGGCTGGGCTATCCATCGGATATGTGGTGGCGCACGCGTCCGCTGCTGGACGGCCATTACCGCACCATCGTGTTAGACAATCGCGGCTCGGGCCGTAGCGACGTGCCGCCTGGGCCGTATCCCATCCCCCAGATGGCCGCCGACGCAGCGGCCGTGCTGGACGCGGCGGGCGTGGAGGGCGCGCACGTGTTCGGCATCTCGATGGGCGGCATGATCGCGCAGGAATTGGCGCTGGAATTTCCCGAGCGGGTGCGATCGCTGATGCTGGGTTGCACGGCGGCGGGCGGCCCCACTGCGATCCGGGCTGAGCCGGAGGTTACCGAGCTGCTGATGAACCGTGGCGCGATGACGCCGGAGCAGTCTGCGCTTGCTGCGATCCCATATGTCTACGATCGGGACACCGCGCGGGATCGCATCGAGGAGGACCTGGCTATTCGCCGTGGGTGGTTCCCGAAGCCGGAGGGGTACGTAGCGCAACTGCAGGGGATCCTGGGCTGGGAGTCCTACAGCCGGTTGCCACGGCTCAACGTGCGGACGCTCGTGATCCATGGCGAAACGGATCGGCTGGTGCCATTGGGAAACGCAGAACTGATCGCAGGGCGGATTCCGGGCGCGAAACTGGTGACGCTGCCGCACGCCAGCCACATCTTTCCCACCGATCAGACCGCGGCGGCGAATGGCGCGATCCTGGAGTTTCTGGCGGCGACGTACTAATTCGAAGCTGGTCGAGGCCCCGCCGGCTAAGACGATGTGGCCGCAGAAAACTCTTGGATAAACATTGCTGGGTTCACGTTGAAATGTTTCCCGAGTTTTACAGCCTGAGAGATGCTGATCCTGCGTTTTCCATGCAGCACTTCGGAAACATGAGCCTCACCAAAAATGCCGGCAAGTGCTTTCTGCGGTTCGTCGTTCTGTTCGAGCAGGAACTGAATCAACTCTGTGGGTGTAGACCCCTTGCGCGGATAGGCGTTGCTCTCGTAGTCACCGGTCAAGGTCATCAGAAGTTCATACAATTCGCGCTCCTCACGAGTCAGTTGGGGTTTGCCCATCAGCTTTTCGATCTCGCCTAAAACGCGCTCGTGCTCAGCCTTAGTCGTGATGACACGCGGGCGCACAGCAGCTAACGCCTGTCCGTATGCTTTCGGGTCGAATGTTTGGGTTGCCATGTTACTTCCACTTGTCCTTGTCGTACTCTTTGTGAGTTAAGACGTGAGTGACCAAGACCGTTTTGAGTTCATAGTTAATTTGGGAGATCAGCCGGTACTTATTTCCGCCGATATTGAACGCAGTTTTACCCTCCACAAAACTCGCACTGCCAAAGGTCCTTTTCAGATCCGCCGGCCTCTTCCAGCGTGTAGTCTCTATAATCGTCGCCCAGCTTTCCAGCGCGTTCTTGGCATCGTTGTGCGTTTCAGCGAACCTGGCCAGTTTGTCACCGCCCCGTAATCGCACCCGGTCCGATCTTCCCATTTGTGGGAAGTATTGTCAATAGTGGATGCGACGGTAAAGCCCGTCGGCCCTTCGGAAGGTGACCACTGAGTACCGGGTAATTGTGGAGTTCTTGGAGCTGGCGGAGGGGCTTGAACCCCCGACCCTCTGATTACAAATCAGATGCTCTACCAACTGAGCTACGCCAGCTTAATCGAGAGTGGAGCGGGGTACGGGAATCGAACCCGTGTAAATCAGCTTGGAAGGCTGACGCCCAACCGCTAGGCCAACCCCGCGCGTCAACAACGGCTACCGGAACCATTGTACGGAACAGCGGCGAACGCGGTCAACGAGGCTTTAGCTCAACACGATGCTTTAGCTCACATGCTTAGCTCACGGGCGGGCGCGCGCCCGCGCGATAGATGTCGTGCAACCGCAGCAGGCCCAGGCATACACCGGTCGAGGGATCGAGCACCGGCAGCACCGAAATCTGCGATGGACGGTCCTCCATCAATCGCAGGGCGTCCTGCAAACGCGCATCGGGCGCGATGCTGGAGGGATTGGCCGTCATTACCGCCAATGCGTGGAGCTCGCGAATATCGTCGTGGGCCTGGAAGGCGCGGCGGACGTCACCATCGGTAACCAATCCGATGAGGCGCTCGGAGGCGTCCAGCACGCAGGCGGCGCCGTGCGGATAATGCGTCATCGCGATCACCACCTGCTTCAGCGAGTCATCTGAATGGGCTACCGCGATCTCAGCGCGGCCATGCATCACTTCGCGAACGGTGAGGCGCAGGCTGCGTCCCAGATGTCCACCCGGATGGAAGCGCCCAAAATCCTCCACGCTGAAATTCCGCGCCCGCATCAATGCCACGGCCAAAGCGTGGCCCAGCGAAAGAGCCACTGTGGCGCTGGCGGTGGGCGCGAGATTATCGGGACCGGCTTCGCGCTCAACCGATGCATCCAAGACAACGTCCATCTCAGACGCGAGCGGGGCGCAGGGATTGCCCAGAATGCCGATGCGCCGCGACGGCAAGTCACGCAGAAAGGGAATGATCTGCAACAGCTCCAAAGTGTTGCCGCTTTTCGAAACCATCAAGGTGGGATCGCCGGGCGAATACAAGCCCAGATCGCCATGCGCGGCTTCGGCAGCGTGCAGAAAAACGGCGGGCGTACCGGTGCTGCAAAGGGTAGAAACGATTTTGCGAGCGACCAGGCCGGACTTGCCGAGGCCAGTAACCACCAGCTTGCCTGGCGCGGCGAGAATCATTTCCACCGCGCAGGATAGATTGCCATCCAGGCGCTGAGCGGCGCGTGAGACGGCGTCGGCCTCAATCTGCATGGCTTTTTGAGCAGCCTCAATCCAGAGCGAGGCCGGAGCATTGACATCCATAGGTTGATGGAACCATCATCGCATTCAGCCGTCACCTTAGTGCAGTTCGCCGGAAGCCACTTGCCGCTTGACGGCCGCCTTCACTCCCAATGCCAGGACCCCATCCTTGGTGACGATCGGTTCCACAGTCAGGACGACGGGACCCTTGGATCCGATGAGCTTAAACTTTCGCACCTCCATCTTGGCCGGCGAGCGAGTTTCCACGGCCTGACGCAAACAGCGCTGCATCGGCTCCCGGTCCCGCGGTTCCAGGTAATCGAAGATGGATTGATGGACGCCAGGTTTCAGGAACAAGGGCTGCCCCTCGGGCGAGACGGCCAGCAACAGATCATGCGGTTCATCCAGCAGAGAGCGCAAGCTGGTCTCCAAGCTCTGGCGAATGTCCTGGCTGCGCAGGAGCGCTTCGACATCGGTGAGCGTGAGAATGGCGCCATCAATCTTGCCCTCCGTCGTGGTACAAGGGCGGATCTTCATCACATACGAGCGTCCGCTAAAATCCCGGACAGTTTGCTCGTAATGGTGCATGCCGGAGATGGCATCCTGGATCAACAGCGGAAGATCCGCCACTTGAATCTTGGGCTTGATGTCTCCGAGCGGCCGGCCCACGTCGCTCGGGATCAGGCTCAAGACCTTTTGAGCCGCCGAGGTGAAGCGGCGTATCCGCAAGTTGTTGTCGAGCATGACAAATACCACGTCCACGGACTCGATCAGGTTGGTGAGGTCGCTATTCGCTTTGGCCAGCTCGGTGTTGCGGTTTTGCAACTCCTCATTCACGGTGATCAGTTCCTCGTTGGTGGCCTGCAGCTCCTCCCGGGCAGTTTCCAGCTCTTCGTTGGTGCTCTGGAATTCTTCGTTACTGGACAGGATCTCTTCGTTGGCCGACTGCAATTCTTCGTTGGTGGCTTCCTGTTCTTCGATGATGGAGCGCAAATCGTCCTGCGCTCCAGCCAATTCCCCGCGCAGCGTGGCGAATTCGCCGTCCGAACGCGCGCCGGATTTTGCCTTCTGGCCAGCCTTGCCTTTCCGAACGCGCCCACGGGCATTTTCGCGCGGCGAGGTGTCGAATAACACCAGGTAGTAAGGATCTTTGGCGCTGTGAGGCGCGGATTTATCGATTACGGGAGTTACTTCGAGCGTCACCTCGGTGTCGCCGGAATCGCTTCGTACTCGTACGCCGGCCTTGCGAATCGGGCCGCCCGCTTTCTTGGCCTGATGGATGGCGGAACGCAGCTCAATGGCCAGCCCTTGGCGCGCCAGTTTGATCAGGTTGAGCGTCGCTTGTCCGGGTGGCTGCTCGAGAAAAGGACTGGTGTGGCCGCGGAATTGAAGAACATCGAATGAGGAATTGATCAGAACTCCAGGCGGAGAGTACTTGGATAAAACGATTTGATCGGCTTCCTTGCTCAAATCTATTTCGGGATGCGAGATGAGCCTTGGCTTGCGGACGCGAACCGGATCTTCCAGCAGTTCGGCTCGGCCAAATTCCAACCGCGGGGGCGCCGCCGTGAGGTGCTTGGAATAAATCCTATGCTTCTTGTCGATCTGGCGGAACGCTTCGGAGCCCGCGTCCACGCTCTCCGAGTTTCCCAGCAGGAGATAGCCGCCGGGGTTGAGGGCGTATTGGATCGCGGCCAGCACCCTTTTCTGCAGAGAGACGCCCAGATAGATAAGCAGATTGCGGCAACTGATGAGATCCATCCGGGAGAACGGCGGATCCTGGGTGACGTCCTGAACGGCGAAGATGCACCGATCGCGCACCTGTTTGTTGATTTGATAACCGTCGCCGGTCTTGGTGAAGAATCTCCGCAGGCGGGGCACGGAAACATCGGCGGCGATATTTTCGGGATACAAGCCGTCGCGAGCGACTTGAATGGACTGCTTACTAATGTCGGACGCGAAGATCTGAATGGACGGCGAGCTTCCCGACGATTGCACCGGCTCGAGCAACAGCATCGCGATCGAATAGGCTTCTTCGCCCGTGGCACAACCGGGAACCCAGACGCGAATGGGCAAATCGCCGCTGCGGTTTTTCAGTATATCCGGGATGACATGGCGCTCAAGGTACTCGAAGGTCTCCGCATCCCGGAAGAAAGACGTCACATTGATGAGCAGGTCGCGATACAGCGCTTCTACTTCGGCGGGATCGGCTTCTAGACGCCTCAGGTAGGCTGCCACGCTATCCATTTTGCTGAGAACCATGCGGCGCACGATTCGGCGGCGGAGCGTGGCGGGCTTGTACCCAGAAAAATCGACGCCCGTGGTGCGCTTCACCCATTGGAAGATACCCGCAAATTGCAATTCGGGAGTGGTCTGTTCTTCTTCATCCTGGTGGGCGCGCCGAACATAAGGATGGCCGGCGATACGCGCCAGTTCCCGGGCTATTTGAGCGGGCGGAAGCACGAAATCCGCGGAACCGAACTGGGCGCTGGCGCTGCGAGGCATGTCCGGATACTTGGCGCTTTGCTGGTCCTGCGCGAACGCAATGCCCCCTTCCGCTTTGATCGCAGCGAGACCCAGCGTCCCGTCGGTGCCGGTGCCGGAAAGAACCACACCGATGGCCTGGCTTTTGCGCCACTCGGCCAGTGAGCGAAAAAAAGTGTCGATCACCATGCCGTGATGGCTCTCGTCTTCGCTTCGCGGCTGGATGGGCCGCGCGGCGAGGCCTTGATCCTGCATCACGAGAGTAGTGTTGGGCGGGATTACGTAGATATGATTGGGCAGCAGCGGCGTCTGGCCAAGCGCTTCCGTCACCGGCATTTTTGTCACGCGGGAGAGCAGCTCGCTCAACATGCTTTTGTATGTCTTGCTGAGGTGGGACACCAGCACGTAAGCCATGCCGGTGTCGCTGGGAAGGGCTTCCAGGAGTTCGCGGAAGGCTTCCAGTCCTCCGGCCGATGCACCTATGCCAACCACCGGAACGGACGGCGCGGGGTCCGTGGAGGAAATGGGCTTCTTCGGAGGGGAAGTTTTCTTCGCGCTGTGGGCCGGCTTCCCGGACGAGATCTTTTTTGGCATCTTGCTGAAAGATTAAGTTTGCTTAGGCTACATTACCAGACTTAACAGGCGGGCGGAAACATTTATTAAATCGAATTTGCATTATATGTGTGCCGGTGACATCCCAGGTCATTCCGGAAAGCAATCTCCAAAAAGACGGATGGAGATCACTGGCGCGAGGTCATCGGCCAGCCCCGCCGAGTGACCTGCGCTAGGCGTTAGGCTGGCCCGACAGAGCGGAGGATGCCTGAAAATCGGATCGGTTGCAACTGTGATCGGCCTCGTGCCGGAATAGCGCCAGACGAGCTTTTTCGGCGGCTTCCCAAGACATCTTGCATGAGCGGCGCAGCAGATCGACTTCCGATTCGATTCCTAAACCAACGAGTTCTGTCATCTTGCGCACAAAATCGGCGTATGTGCGCGTTGTCTCCCGGTAATCAGCGACCAGACGTATACGATCCTGGCACACCATAGGGCCTGATTCTATCACAACTGGTTGGGAGGGAAATTTACCCTAAAGGAATCTCGGTTTCGGTCGATAAACATATCAAGTTCAAAATGTTACCGGGCCTTACTACCGTATCGCTGCCCCAGACCTACTGCCGGGCGTGCCATCTCTCCACGCGCTCGGACGTAGTGCGCTGTCTGCATTGCAATCGGCCGTTAAACCCGCCGTCGGCAACTGGGAAACGTTCGCGCCGCAAGACGAAACCGCGCCGGGTTCACTAATCAGCCCGCTTCCTCGCTAGGAAGGCGGTCGCGGCTCGGTTGGATGCTTTATTCGTAGCGCAGGGCTACTACGGGATCCAGCCGCGCGGCTTTATTGGCCGGCCAAATCCCAAAGAAAAGCCCAATCGCCACCGATACCACCACGCCCAACACTGCCGCCCACCAGGGGACCGAGGTCGGAAGCGCGGGAAACGCCAGGCGGCAAGCCAGCGAAACGCTCCATCCGAACGTCATCCCGATCAGGCCACCTAAACCGGTGAGCACCACTGCCTCGGTAAGGAATTGCAGCACGATGTCCGCCCGGCGGGCGCCGATGGCTTTGCGAATGCCAATTTCGCGAGTGCGCTCGGTCACCGAAACCAGCATGATGTTCATGACGCCGATTCCGCCCACCAGCAGCCCGATGGAACTCATCACCACCATCACCAGGGCAACGATGGCGGTGACGCTGTGGAACTGCTCCACCAGTTGATCCGAAGTGGAGATGGAGAAATCGTCGGGCTTGTTGGCCGGAACGTGGCGCTGGATGCGCATGACAGCCGTAGCTTCGTCGACGGCGGCAGCCAGGCGGCCAGGCTTAGCGATGACCATCAGCAGATTTTCCTTGGACGCGGGGAACAGCTTGCGCATACTGAAATAGGGGAGCATGACGCGTGGATCGTCCTGGCCGGGGAACGATGCGCCCGGCCGCTTCATGACGCCGACCACTTCGAATTTATGGCCGTTGACATCGATCCATTTGTCGATCGGGTCTTCGCCGTTGAACAAGGCGCGCGGGACATCGGCGCCAATGACGGCCACCGGCATGTGGTGCTGGTTTTCGACGTCGGTGAAGAAACGCCCTTCCGCGATCTCAGCCTGCCCGCTCTGCGCATAGGCTTCTTCGGTGCCGGAGATGTCGGCATTATACAGCTCGTTTCCCTTGTAGCGCGCAATATTGATCTGCGGTCCGGTTCCAAACGAGTTCGGGATCAGATACGGGCTCACATACTCCACCGACGGGCAGCGGGCCGCGATGGCCAAACCGTCTTCATAGGTGATGGGCTTACGGCGCAGCATTTCCGGCGTGCGGCTTTGAAAACCGATGGGGAACTTGAAGACGATGGCGGTGTTGGTGCCGAAACTGCGCATGATGCCGGTGACGGCGCCATCCAGTCCGGCGATGATGGACCCCACACCGATGATGGTCCCAGTGCCGATGATCACTCCCAGGACGGTAAGGAACGAGCGCATTTTATGCTCGCGCACGGTGGCCAGCGCGAGGCCGATGGCGGAACCGAGTTCTACGCGCGTCATCGTTCTACCATCATCTTTCTACCCGCAGGGCTTCGATGGGATCCAACTTCGACGCGCGCTGCGCCGGATAAATGCCGAAGAACAGGCCGACGGCGGTAGATAGTCCGACGCCGATGAAAACCGCGGACACGGGCACCGCCATCGGAACTGAGGTGAAGTTTCGCACTGCCGCGGCAACCACCCAGGCCAGCACCACGCCAACCAGCCCTCCCATACCCGCCAGCATGGAGGATTCGACCAGAAACTGATTGAGGATATCCTGGCGGCGCGCGCCCACCGACTTGCGGATGCCGATCTCGTGCGTGCGCTCGCTCACCACGGCCAGCATGATGTTCATGATAACCACTCCGCCCACCACCATAAAGATGGACACGACGGCGACGGCGGTTGCGGCGATGGCGTTGGTGAGCTGGTCAAAAGCGCTGACCAGAGCGTCCGAGGAGAGAATGGAGAAAGTGTCGTCCTGGCCGGGCGCTTCGTGCCTGCGGGCGCGAATCAGCATGCGCATTTCGTCCTTGGCCTGCTCCAGCACTTTTTGATCGGCCGCGCGGGCGGCATAACGAATGCCCGAGCGCGATCCATAAATCTGGAAGTAAGCGCCGATGGGAATGTCGGCGAATGCATCTTGCGACTGGCCGAAGACGCTGCCCTTGGCCTCAGCCACTCCAATAACGGTGAACGGCCGGCCTTCGATCTTGATCTCCTTACCGAGCGGATCGCCATCGCCGAACAGGTTGGTTTTCAGGTCGGCGCCGATAACGGCAACGGGCGAACGATGGCGGTCTTCAATGTCGGTAAAATAGCGGCCGCTGGCGACCTGGGTATCGCCGAGAGCGGCCCAGTTGGCGGTGCCGCCGTTCAAAGAGACATTGGTCAGCGTTTGCGATCCCATCGAGACGGTGACCGTGCGGCCGGCGCTCATTCCAAAATCGCTGACGAGGGTGGTATGGTCCTTCAAGTATTGGAACTCGTCTGGGCTCAGCTCCGGATTCCTCTTTTGCATTTGCAGGAATTTCTTGGGGTCGAAATTGCCGAGGAACGCGATTTTGACGATCCGGAATCCGTCGGAGCCCATGTTGGAGACAGTGTTGGCGATATATACGTCCATGCCGTGGATCATGGCCATCACGGCAATCAGGGTGGTGGTGGCCAGGATGATACCGAGCAGCGTGAGAAAGCTGCGCAGCTTGCTGGAACGCAAGGAGTCCAACGCTACCGATGCAGCTTCGCGAAATGACGCGGTCTGTCCTGAGCTATGTCCCACTTTAATTAAGAGACGAAACCGGCTGTCACGTTGTTCCTTACTTCTTCCTCGAAACGCGCAAAACGGAGCACGGCGCGGAACAGTTCACGGACAGCTTGGCGCGCGCCGCACCCTTTGCGCTTCCAATACCCAGTTTACGAGAAGCTGATCCAGCCAGAAGCGCGGCCTCGTTTTCGAGATAAATCCGAGGTGGCCTCCGTGCTCCACCGCGATCAGGCGCAGGTTGGGATTCGTCGAAAACGCGGGGTGATCGTAGACGCTGAAAGGGATTAACGGATCGTCCTTGGCCTGCACCAGGAGCGTGGGCAGGCGGATGCGGTCCAGGAACTGGTTGGACGATTGAGTGGCGTAGTAGTTGTCAGCCGTGCCGAAGCCAAATGCCTTGGCGGTGAACCGATCGTCAAAATCGTAGATATTTCGCACCAGATCCAGGCCGCTCAGATCGAACAAACCGGGCGTCAGCCGCTCCTTGACGCGAACGCGTTCCTTGAGGCGGCTGACAAATCTGCGCGCGTAAATGACGTTGGAGGGTTTGTCGAGCTGCCGGACGCAGGCGGCGAGATCGATGGGCGTGGAGATGGCCATCACGCCGGCAATTATTTTGGAGCCCAGGCTGGAGGGGGAGGCTCCGAGTTCCCCGGTCAGCTTCAACACCACGTTGCCACCGAGCGAAAATCCAGCCAGGAAGATGGGCGCGTTGGATGGGAGCTGGCGAATCACCGCAAGCAGGTCCGAAGTCTGGCCGGAATGATAAAGCGTGCAGCCACTCAAGTGTTCCGTACCGCCGCAGCTTCGCATGTTGAGGCGATGCGTGGCGCATCCAGCTTCGAGCGCGGCCTGAGCCAAGCTGCGTGCGTAACCCGCGGAGCTGGAGCCTTCCAGCCCATGCACCAGAATCAGCTGTGCGATGGGTTCGCTGGCGGGAGCTTGCGAATGGACCAGAACCTGGACGCCGGGCTCCGTTTCGTAGAACTTCGCCTGGACGGGGAAACGCTGCTCGTTCAATTCGCGACGCCAGTAGTTGCCGGCGATGGTGAGCAGATGCGGATTTCGGAAGAACGGGACGAAGGGGCGCAAACCATCAGTTTAAAGGGACGGCGGGCGCGTAGGAAAAAGAGAGGGGACGGCCAAGGGAACCGTGCCCCTCAAATCATGGACACAAGACGCTAGCAAGCGGCCACTGATATCGTGGACGCGACCACCACATAGCCGCGCGGCATCAGAGGCTGCTCCTCTAGCCAAGAGATATCGGCGGGCGGGATGGAAGGAATAGTGAGAACTTGGTACTAAGTAGGACGGGAAAAACCTTAATTAGACCAGTTCAGTCAGGCGCAGGCGGTGTCCAAAATTTTCTGGATCAAGGCATCGTAGGGCACACCGGCAGTGGCGGCGGATTGTGCGAAGTCGTCTTCACAGGCCAGCGATGGATTGGGATTGGCCTCGATCACAACCACTTCGCCGGCGGCGGTGAGACGCACGTCCACTCGGCCGAAGCCGCGGATTTTCAGCACCCGATAGACCTTCCGCGCCAGCCGGGCCAGTTTCGCGTCGACACCCTCGGGAAGCTCGGTAGCGGGCCCGTTCTGGATACCCCACTTCTTGCGATAAGTATCGTCCCATTTGGCCTTGAAGGTGGCGAACTTGGGCGTGTCCTCGGGAACATCGTGAAAAAAGATTTCGCGCGGCGGCAAGACCGTAAGTTTGCGATTGCCCATCACGCTGAGATACAGTTCGCGCCCTTCTATGTATTCCTCGATCAGCGCATCGCAATGAAATTTTTCGTGGATGAAGCGGGCGCGCTCGAGCGCCTCCTCCTCGCTCTTGGCGAAGGACGCCTTGGCGATTCCATCCGACGATTCTTCTCCCACCGGCTTCACAAACGCCGGATAGACAAAGCGCCGCAGGCGTTTGAGCGGCCGCTGCTCCGTGGAGATGACGAAATGCGGAACGCGCACGCGATGATAGGCCAGCACCTTTTTGGCGAGCGCTTTGTCCTTGCAGAGCATCAGACCGTCTGGGCGTGCGCCGGTGTATTTCACGCGCATCAGCTCCAGCAGCGCGGGGATGTTGGGCTCATGCGCGCGATTGGAGTGAAAGGACTCGGTGAGGTTGAAGACCACTTCCGGCGCGAAGTTCTTCAACTTTTCCACGATGCAGACCACGTCGTCGAAGACCGCGAGCGTTTCCACCTCATGCCCCAAGCGCTGCAGGCACGCCAGCACGTCGGCTTCGGTGGGCTTGTCTTCTTCGTCCTTCAACTCTTGCGGAGAGAAGGTCTCAGCCGCCGCGGTGTGATAAGCCACGTCGAACAGCACCAGAACTTTCACGGCTACACAGACCTCTTGAAACGGCCGGTGTGAAGATGATTGGTTACCATCGCCGACAGATACGCAGCCAGCTCGAAGGAAACACGCGCGCGTTCCAGCGGCGGCGGAAAGGTGAGCTTGAGTTTTTGACAGCGCTCAATCAATTTGCGCACCAGCATGTCCACGGTGTATTTGTGCTGTCCGGTCCAGCGGACGATGGAAGCCACCAGCACCGGCCGATTGCGGCGCATAACTTTTGCAGCGGACTCTCCGTTCGGCTCACCAACTCCGAATATAACGCGCAGATCGGCGTCATAAAAGTCGGGGAAGTCTTCGGCGTAAAGTTTGCGCCGCTCGGTGTAGTAACGCGCGAGCGTTTTTCGCAGGCGGCTGGCTTCATAGATGCGCCGCACGCGCTTCACTTTGGGCGGCGTGTTCCTGGCCTCTTCCATCAGGCAATGCACGAATTCCAGTTTGTCCAGCGCCTTCCAGCCTCGATATTGTTCGCGCCACTGCTCGGGCGTCAACGAAAGCCAGACCGCGAAAGTCTCGGCGAAATCTTCGTCCGGGTGGGCCTGCGCATACCAGTTGGGCAAGTTGCGTACGAAGCCCTTGCTGTAAGGCCGCGGCTGGTAGGTTTCTGGCGAATATTCGGTTTCGGGGCTGCCGAACACAGCGTGCCAATCGTTCCGCGAAGAGAAGCGGTACGCATGATCGATGGCATGGCCGCTTTCGTGCCGCAACAGTTGCTGGCACCACTCGGGAGTGCCGCCCTCCACCTGCAGCATCTGGTGCATTTCCAAAGTTTTCAAGCGGGGATGCGCCAGATAAAACGGAATCGCGATGGCGGGCGAACCCTCCGGCGAGAACCATTCATCGCCCAGGTAACAGGCTGGCCGAAACGCCACCCCGTGCGCCGCGAGCTCTTCGTAAAGCTGCGCGATGCGGCCTTCCAGTTCGCTTCCGGGAATGCGCACGCCAAGATCGCAGATGCGCTTCTGGAGCAGTTCGTCGTCTTTTAAGGCTGGCCAGGGCGTGGCCACCGGCGCCGTCTGCTCGGCCGCGCCAGGCGGCGGATCGTGTCGCTCCACGGCTTTCATCCTATCGCAGGTGG
>JBEKLB010000177.1:0-12770 GCA_050010415.1 Bryobacteraceae bacterium
CCAGTGTCGTTGAATACATCGATGCTGACGGGCCGGCCCTCTTTCATCCGCAGCAGCGGCCCCGGAATTTGCCCGTTGTAGGCGATGGTCTTCACCACTCTGTGAGGCGCGATTTCGAAGCTGGCCGGCGCGATGTGCAGAGTGAAGTCGGCCGGCTCGGCTCCGAACAACCCAGCCGGAACCGCGGCCGCTCCGAGCGATGCCAGGAAATGCCGACGATGCATCTGATTCCCATGGTAAACCGCTTCCGGCTCCCGCCTTGCTATCCTGATAATTCGTGCGCCGCCTTCTGTTAACCTTCGTTCTTACCCTCCCGCTGGCCGCTGCCTCAGCTCCTTCGTTGCTGGATATCCTCAGCGACGAACTCCAGCGTAATTTCACCATTCTGAAGCAAAACGGCGATCCGCCTCCTTATTACATGGACTACACGGTCACCGATGAGGAAAGCCAGTCTCTGTCCGCGTCCTTCGGAACCATCGATTCGCACAGCAAAGATCATCTCCGCTATCTCGACGTGACGTTGCGCGTGGGCGCCGCTCAGCTGGATAACTACCATTCGGTCAACGGCCAAAAAGGACGCTTCACTCGCGGCGAAGTTGTTCCCTTGGACGATGTGCCGGATGCCATTCGCCGCAGAGTGTGGCTCGACACCGACCGCACGTACAAGCTGGCCGCGCGGCGCCTCATCGAAATCAAATCCAACCAGGAGGTGAAAGTGAAGGACGCCGACAGCTCCGCGGATTTTTCGAGCGAGCCGCCCGCAACCTATCAGGAGCCGCCCCCTCCCATCGGAAGCATTGACGAGCAATGGTCCGAGCGCGCTCGCAAGTGGTCCGCCGCCGTGGCCGATTTTCCCGACGTGCTGTATTCGAGCGTCAGCCTCTCGGCGCAAAGATTGTCGAAATACATGGTGAGCACGGAGGGCACGCGCCTGCTGCATGGGCGCAACTTCGTGAGCTTGTCCATCGTCGCGCGGGGCAAAGCGACCGACGGTATGGATTTGGTCGCCATGCAAGATTATCAAGCGGCCGATCTGGCGCATCTGCCGCCGCCGGCCGAGGTGGAAGCCGCGGCCAAGCGTGTGGGACACGACCTGGCGGACCTGGTTCAGGCACCCGCCGTGGAGCCATTTGTCGGCCCCGCCATTCTTTCCGGACGTGCCGCTGCTGTCTTCTTCCATGAGATCTTCGGGCACCGCATCGAGGGACATCGCCAAAAGGACGAAGCCGAAGGCCAGACATTCACCAAGGCTGTGGGTACCTCGGTGTTGCCCAGTTTTCTCTCGGTGGTGTTCGATCCCACTCGCCGGACGCTGGATGGAATCGATCTCAATGGTTACTACACGTATGACGACGAGGGCGTGAAAGCCAGGCCCGTCACGGTGGTGGAGAACGGCGTTCTCAAAACATTCCTGATGTCGCGCTCTCCCATCGACGGCGTAGATCATTCCAATGGCCACGGGCGCCGCCAGCCTGGATTGGAAGTGGTTTCCCGCCAATCGAACTTGATTGTGGAATCGAAGAAGCAAGTTTCCGAACAAGCTTTGCGCGACATGTTGATTGCCGAGGTAAAGCGCCAGAATAAGCCCTACGGCTTGTATTTCGACGAAATCACCGGTGGGTACACCACCACGCAGCGCCGCGGATTGCAGGCCTTCACCGTTATTCCGCTGATGGTTTACCGGGTGTTCGCCGACGGGCGTCCCGATGAGCTGGTGCGCGGTGTGGACATCGTGGGAACCCCGCTCTCCAGTTTCGCCAAGATCCTGGCCACTTCCGACAAGCCGCAAGTGTTCAACGGGTACTGCGGCGCTGAATCGGGCCAGGTGCCGGTGTCGGCTAGTTCCCCGGCGATTTTGGTTTCCGAGATTGAAATTCAGAAGAAGCAGCACTCACAGGACCGGCCGCCGCTCCTGGGCCGTCCCATCGATCCAGGAGCCACGAAGTGAAGTATTGGCTATTGGCAATTGGCCTTTGGCCCTTGGCGGCGACAACCTACGGGCAAACTCCGAGCGCTCGGACGGCCGGTAGCCAACAGCCAACGGCTAATAGCGATACCCTCCTCCGCGCCATGAAGGACGAAATCGCTCGCGTTCAAGAACTCATCCGGCTCCGTGTTGGTCTCGATCCGCCTTACTACACCGAGTATCGTGTCGAGGATACCGTTAGCCATTCGATTACCGCTTCGTTGGGCGCGCTGGTAGATGAAAGCGATGAGGCTTTTCGAGTGCCGTCCGTCGCAATGCGCGTCGGAACCGCCAGTTTCGATAGTTCCGATCACGTCTACTCCACTGCCTACGGCGGCAATCGTTACGATCCCGGGCGCCTGCCGCTCGACAACGACTATCTTGCTTTCCGGCAGGTATTTTGGCTGGCCACCGATCGCGCCTATAAAACCGCCGAGGATGCCATCGCACGCAAGCGTTCGTCACTCAAGAACATGACTCAGCCGGACGTGCTGCCCGACTATTCCAGCGCGCCGCCGGCCCATCTCATTTTGCCGATCGAGCGAAAACCTTTCGCGTCCGATACATGGAAGAAGGAAGCGATCCGGCTGTCGGGTCTTTTGGATGCCTATCCGAAGGTGCTCAGCTCCGGCGTCGAAATACACAGCTCGCAATCCACCAACTACATCGTCACGTCGGAAGGAACTGAACTGCGCACTCCCGAGGATGTCGCGTACTTACGAGTGTCGGGGCATGGGATGGCGTCCGATGGAACGCAGGTGCGGGATGCGCTGGTGTTTCAAGCCTTCTCACCCGATGGTCTGCCGTCCGAAGAAGTGCTGACGCGCGAAATCAAGGCGCTAGGCGATCATGTCACCACGCTGAGCCAGGCTGCGGTGGGCGAAGCCTATGATGGCCCGGTGCTTTTTGAGGCTCCGGCGGCCGCCCAGTTGTTCGGTCAGCTTCTGGGTGACAACCTGAAGGTCACGCGCAAGCCGGTGAGCGATCCGGGGCGCGCCTCGCGGTATTCACCGAGCGAGCTCGAGAACAAGATCGGCTCCCGCATTCTGCCGGAGTGGATGGACGTGACGGATGATCCCACTCAGACGCAATTTCAAGGGCACACGCTGCTGGGACATTACGTCCACGATATGGAGGGTGTTGCTCCTCAGCCCCTGACGTTGGTGGAGAAAGGTGTGTTGAAGAGCTTTCTTTTGACGCGCACGCCGGTGTTCAAGAATTACCCCGGTTCCAATGGACATGCGCGCATGACCGGCGCCTACGGTACGCGCTCGCCCGGCTTTGGCAATCTGTTTATCCGCGCGTCCCAGACCACGCCCGCGGCCGACATGAAAAAGAAGCTGATCGGTATGTGCCGCGACCGCAACAAACCGTACGGGATTTTGATCCGCAAGTTGGATTTTCCTTCCACTGCGTCCATTGACGAACTGGGGCAAGTGTCGCAGGCCGCCGGTGGATCGCATCCCGTGGTGCCCCCGTTGCTGGCTTTCAAAGTTTATCCGGATGGCCGGGAGGAAATGGTGCGCGGACTTTACTTTCACGAGTTCACCACCAAGTCCCTCAAGGACATCGAAGCGGCGTCCGACGAAAACTACGTATTCGATTTAATCGATTCGAACGCCCCGTTCGCACTGGTGGGAGCGGGATCGTTCACCACCACTTCTGCCGTGATTGCGCCCGCGGTGCTTTTTGAGGAGCTGGAGCTGGAGCCGGCCAAGGAAGAGACCTTGCAACCGCCTATCGTCCCGCCGCCCGCGCTCACCGGCCAATCCGCCAATACCGCGGTGGCCATTCCGAGCCGCGAGCAACCGAGCCGCGATCGTCAGGGGGCGGTCAGTAATTAATGGGCTTGCTGTTTCGTGCGATTTTTCGCGAAGTAGCCAAGAGCGCGATTTTCGGAGCGGCGCTCTTCACCTTCGTCTTATTCCTGCAGCGCGTCGGCAAGCTGTTCGAAATCCTGGTGCGTAGTTCAGCGCCGCCGTCCACCGTCGCACATCTGTTCGTTCTCGCTATACCTTTCACTCTGTCGTTTACTTTGCCCCTCGGCGTGCTGGCGGGCGTGCTCATCGCCTTAAGCCGAATGTCGAGCGACGGCGAGATTATCGCCATGCGCGCCGCCGGAGTTCCCAGCCGCAAGGTGATCCCGCCGGTACTGCTGTTTGCAACCATCGCGATGTTCGTCACGGCCACCGCCACGCTGTGGCTGACGCCCTACTCCGCCTGGACCACGCAAAAAGTTCTGAATCTCCTCAAAGCCGCGGAGCTGAGTTCAGAGATCCAACAACAGGTTTTCGACGAAGGCTTTCCGAATCGCGTGGTGTACATCAGCGAGGTACTTCCCGGCAACGTGACTCGTTGGAACAACGTCTTCATCGCCGACACCACGCCCGTGGAGGAACGCAAGAAGACCGATCACGATCGCGGCGACGGCCCCAGCGTCACGGTGGCCGCGCATGCCATCCCGGTTCCCGACGTAGCGCGCAATCAGATCCAGGTCATGCTGGAGGACGGCCATACCTACGATGTCGGCAAGGATTTGACGGATTATTACTGGTACGACTACGCCGGGACGCAGGTTCTTGAAGCCGTCAAGCCCAGTGACGCTCCCACCAAGGGCTATACCGAAATCGATACCCTTCCGCTGTATCGAATGGCTTATCGCGACAAAAAGGCCGACGCCAAGGTGATACAGGGGATGCACGAGCGCTGCAAGGGCGAGAAAGACCCCGGCGGGTGCCTGAAGTCGGAAATCAAGATCGATAGCGATAATCTCATTCAGGCCCGCATTGAGCTGCACCAGCGTCTAGCGTTGCCGCCGGCCTGTTTCCTGCTGGCTCTGATCGGAATTCCGCTCGGCATATCTTCGCGCAAGGGCGGCAAGTCGGGCGCCTTCGTTATCACCGTGGCGCTGGCCTTCGTCTACTGGATGGGCCTGATCGCGGCCAACGGCCTGGCCAAACAACAGAAGCTTCCGGTGGGCATCGCGATGTGGATTCCGAACACCGTTTTCGCCGTGGTCGGCGTCTTCCTGCTCACTCGCATCGAGCGGCCCGGCGATCGCGACTGGTATGCGGTAATCGCCGGTTGGATTGCCGCCGCCTGGACCGGCCTGCGCGGAAAGCTTCCCACCGCCGCACAGGTTCGCGCGCGCGCCCGGGGCCGGCGAATGTTCCTAATCCCCCAGGTAGTGGATCGCTACGTTCTCAAAAGCTTCCTGTTCTGGTTCGCGCTGCTGCTCATCGGCTTCGTCTTCATGACGCACGTCTATACCTTCTTCGATCTGTTGAGCGACATCGTGAAGAACCAGATTGCGATGACGCGCGTCTTCACTTACCTGTTCTTCCTGACACCCCAGCTGGTTTTCGATTCCGCGCCCTTGAGCGTCCTGGTGGCCGTTCTGATCACTTTCGGCATTCTCACCAAGCACAACGAAATAACCGCCATGAAAGCCAGCGGCGTCAGCCTGTACCGTCTGGCCGTGCCGGTGCTGGCCGCGGCGCTGCTGATGAGCGGCGGTTTATTTGCTTTCGGACATTACTACGTGCCGGACGCCAATCGCAAGCAGGATGCGATTCGCAAAGAGATCAAGGGCAAGCCGGTGCAGACCTACCTGCATCCCGACAAGAAATGGGTCTTCGACCCGGGTTTGAATAACGATCCGCGGGTTTTCTATTTCAACTACATCGACGGCGCGAAAAAGGAAATGTCGCAGCCGCAGGTGTACGAGCTGGACGCTGCGAATTTTCACGTGCACAAACACATCTCCGCCGAGAAGGCGCGCTGGGAGCCGACGCTTCGCACCTGGATTTTCGAGAACGGTTGGAGCCGCGAGGATCCGGGAGGTCCCAAGCCGACGTTTAAGAGCTTCATGGGACAGACCGCCACTTTCCCCGAAGTGAACGAGCGTCCCGATTATTTTCTGCAAGAGGTGCTGCAGGATCAGCAGATGAATTATCAGCAGCTAGCGTCCTACATTCGCGATCTGCAGCGCAGCGGCATCGACACCATCGCTCTGCAGGTGAGCTATTTCCGCAAGTTCGCTCTGCCCCTGTTCGCGCTCGTGATGGCCTTGATCTCCGTGCCCTTTGCATTTCTCGCCGGTAACCGTGGCGCCATGGCGGGCGTGGCCGTCAGCTTCACCATTGCCATCGCTTACTGGACCATCGGCAAGCTGTTCGAGCAACTGGGCGACGTGAATCTGCTGCCGGCCATGCTGGCCGCCTGGTCGCCGGATTTGATCTTCGCCATGGCCGGGCTCTATTTCTTCACGCGCATGCGCACCTAGCCCGCGCTTATTGCGCAGGCGTTTATTGCGCTTTCTTGGCCGAAATCCCGATCGGCGTGCCGATAATGTCTCCCGAAACCACCATCTCCACGCGCCGGTTCTTTTGACGGCCGGCGGCGGTGTCATTGGACGCCACTGGATCGTCCTTCCCGAATCCCCTGGAGGTGACGTCGTCCGGTGCGATGCCTTCGCCCAGCAAATAGTTCCGCACGCCCTGGGCGCGGCTGTCGGATAGCTTCAGGTTGTAATCTTCGCTCCCGATGCTGTCGGTATAGCCGTCCACCTCCAGGCGCAGGCCCGGATGCGAAAGGATGATGCCCGAGATTTTGGCCAGTTTCTCGCGGGCCGCCGGGCGTAACGTGTACTTGTTGAAATCGAACAGCACATCCGACATGTTGACGATCAGCCCGCGCGCGGTGTCGCGTGTTTCGAGAATGAGGTTGAATTGTTGCAGCAATTGCTGCCGCAGTTGCTGCTGCGCCTGCTCGGCCTGCGCGCGCAAGCGGTCGGCTTCTTGCGCCTTTTGCTCGGCCTGCTGAGCCTGCAGCTTGGCCAGCTCCGCTTGATGCTGCTGTTCATCCGCGCTCAACCTGGCCTGTTCGGCTTTCAGCCGCTCCACTTCTTCCTGCGCGCGCGCTGTGTCAGCCCGGGCCTGCTCCTCCGCCGCTCGTTGAGCCGACTGGGCAGCCTGCGCGTCCGATAGCGCCTTTTGACGTGCCGCCTCGTCCGCCGCGGCTCGCGCCGCCGCCTCCCGATCGGCCGCTTCCTGCTTCTCCCGGGCGATTCGTTCGTCTTCCTGCCGCTTCAGCGCCAGCAAACGCGCGGTCTCTGCGTTCTGCACTGCCTCGCGCGATGTCATGATCACGGGCTTGGCACCGGCTTTGCGCGCCTCATAAGCTTCCGCCTGCCGCAGAAGATTATCGGCGCTGTCATAGGTGTCCTTGGCGTATTGGTCCGCGTTGGCGACCTGTGCGATCTGGACGGCGTTCTCGGCTTCCAGCAATTGCAGCGGCACTCGCTTGTCGGTCTTCACCGCATGGAATCTGCCTGGCGTGCCGGTAATGGTGTAGGAGCCGCGCTTCAGCAAATCGTATTTCACCGCGGTCTGCTCCACCTTGCCCACCGTGTCCTCGCGGATGATGTTCTCCATCACCACCACGTCGCTCGGCTGGCTGACGCCGAAGTATGGCTCGGCCGTAACGATGAGCGCGAAAGCCTGCAGGTCCGTGGTCACATCCAGGTGCGAGTTCCCGCCCTCCAGAACCACTTCGCCTAGATTTTTCGAACGTCCTTCCGGCGTGATCGCCCACAGCACATAGGTCAGGTATTCCGCCCCGTACTGGGAAGCCGGAAGCAGCTTATGCATTTCCGTTTTCACTTCGATGTAACCCGGCCGGCTGTTGACGTCCGCATGTCCTGTCGCGTCCGGCGCGAGCGGCGTGCCGCGCAGATCCACCTTCGTCCAGCCGCTGCGATGGCGATAGCTCACTGCGTTCGTCGTCCGCTCCACCACGGTGACTCGGAAAATCGGTTGCTCGCCGGGAGCTTGCGCTCCGAGCCTGCTGGTACTGAGAGACCCTACTGTAAGTAAGAGAATCGCGCCTAATTTGTTCATGGTTGGCCCTTCTGCTCGATGAATCGACACCGAGCTTCGACACTAAGCTTCACTCAGCGCAACTAGGCTGCCAACATGCAAGGGCTTTATTTTGAGCAATCGGGCGTCGAGAAGCGAATCCCGCCTTGCAATTTCTTCCCTCTCGCCATGTAAGGCAACTCCTCGGGCGCGTAGGCGAAGAAACTCAAATTCTCATATTCGGCTCTTGCTAAGCGATGTTATACTGTAAAAAGTTGTCAGCCTAGGCGGGTGAACTTACGGTGGCTCGCGGTATAGCACGGGTTGGTAGTTTCGGCCTTCTTCTCTGTCTGATCCCTGTTGTCGGGTTGCTCCTGGTTGCGCCAAGTGTTGCGCCAGGCGCCAGTTCCGCCGACGACGACAAAATCTCCATCACTCCTCGCGGTAAGACCGACGATCCCAAGCCGGCGGTGATCGAGTCGCGTCCCGGAAGCCTTCGCATCGACACCACGCTGGTCCAAATCAATGTCACGGTCACCGATCCGTTAAATCGCTTCGTTACCGGTCTTGAGAAGGAGCACTTCCGGCTATTCGAAGATAAGATCGAACAAAAGATCCGCGATTTCTCGAGTGAGGATGCGCCGCTTTCCATCGGGCTGGTTTTCGATACCAGCGGCAGCATGGGCCCCAAGCTGCAAAAATCGCGCCAGGCCGCGGTGCAGTTCTTCAAAACCGCCAATCCGGAGGATGAATTCTTCCTGATTGAATTTAACGACCGGCCGGAGCTGGTGGTTCCCTTCACTCCCGATACCGACGATATTCAGAACCGTCTGGAGTTCGCGCAGTCCAAAGGCAAAACTGCATTGCTGGATGGCGTGTATATGGCGATGAATCAAATGAAGAAGGCGCGCAATCCGCGCAAAGCCATTCTGATCATCTCCGATGGCGGCGACAACAACAGCCGTTATACTGAAAGTGAGATCAAGAACGCCGTCCGTGAAGCTGACGTGCAGATCTATGGAATCGGCATTTTCGAACCCATCGGATCGCGCGGCCGGACTCCGGAAGAGCAGATGGGTCCCAGTCTTTTGAGTGAAGTCGCCGAGCTGACCGGCGGACGCAGCTACAATGTGGAGAACCTCAACGAACTTGCCGACATCGCCGCAAAAATCGGAATCGAACTTCGCAATCAATACGTGCTGTACTACAGCTCCTCCAACTTGGTGCGGGATGGCAAGTATCGTCACGTCAACGTCAAGCTGGTGCAGCCCCGCGGCCTTCCGCCACTCAAGGCATTTTTCCGCCTCGGGTATTATGCTCCCTCTCAGTAGTTTTGCCGCTCTGTTTCTGCTGGCTTCTTCCCCTTTTCTTCGGGCGCAAACCCCGCAACAGCCTCAGTCTGTCGAAGATCCCACCTTCAAAGTAGATACACGCCTGGTGGAGCTGCCGGTCACCGTGCTCAATAAAGACGGCAAGCTGATTACAGACCTGCAACAGAAATCCTTCAAGGTTTTTGAAAACGGCGTAGAGCAGCCCATCAAGCTCTTCCGCCATGAAGACGTTCCCATTTCGCTCGGTATCATCATCGACAACAGCGGCAGCATGCGCGAAAAGCGGCAGAAGGTGGAAACCGCTTCGCTCGACCTGGTGAGAGCCTCCAACCCCATGGACGAAGTCTTCATCGTCAACTTCAATGACGATCCTTTTCTGGACGTTCCGATGACCAGCGACATCAAGAAAATGGAGGAGGGCATTGCCCGCATCGACTCGCGCGGAGGCACCGCCATGCGCGAGGCCATCGATAGTTCGATGACCTATCTCAAGAAAGAGGGCCATCGCCAGAAAAAGGTTCTCCTGGTCATCACCGACGGCAACGATAACGCCAGTACCATCAGCCTCGAAAAGCTGGTGAGCCGGGCGCAGCAGAGCGAAGTGCTGGTGTACGCCATCGGCTTGTTGAATGAGGAAGAACGTCGCGAGGCGCGTTTGGCTAAGCGCGCGTTGGATGCCATCAGCCAGGACTCTGGAGGCCTCGCGTTTTATCCCAAGGGCCCGGCCGAAGTGGACGCCATCGCACTGCAGGTGGCGCACGAGATCCGCAATCAATACACTATCGCTTATTCACCGATCGTGCAGCAGATGGACGGCAGCTTCCGCCAGATCAAGGTTACCGTGAACGGTCCCGGTCATCCCCAAGTGCGCACACGCACCGGTTACTACGCCACTCCCGATTCGTCGCAGAAGAAAGCCCTGAGCCAACTGAAGTAATGCTGCGCTTCCCGTGGCGCGCAACCACTCTTGTGTGGCGTGTCTCCGCGGGCTATCGCCTCCGCCCCTGGCGCAGCCCCTACTTGCGCTGGCGCATCGAAACGTATTGGGGCGTTCCCGCAGCGAGCATCGGCTGTGCGGAATTCTGGCGATTTCTGTGGCAGCATCGCCGCGACCTGATGCGCTTCCTCGAGTGGGCCGGGCGGATGAGATAGCCGGATTACTTGCCGGGTGTCGCTGCTTTACCCGGAGCCGGCGCCGGGGCATCCCCGAAGTAGTTGTCGTTGAGCGTTACCGGCGTGTGCGCCTTGATCTGCTCCATGGCTTCCTTGGCCATCTTCGGCTTTAAGTCTTTCTCAATTTGCGCCTTGGCTTCATCGAAGGTCTTGGCGTTACGCGAAGTGATTTTGATGATGTGATAGCCGAACTGCGTTTTCACCGGCTCGCTCACTTCGCCTATCGGCAAAGAGAACGCTGCCTGATCGAACGGTCCCACCATCGACCCATGCTTGAAGCTGGGCAACTCGCCGCCCTTGGCGCCGGATCCCGAGTCATCCGATTCCGCTTTGGCCAACGTGGCGAAATCGGCGCCCGCCAGGATCTTCTTCCGAATATCCTGCGCCTTGGCCAGCGCTTCCTCGTCGGTAAGGTCTTTTTCGTCTTTCTTCAACGGAACCGTCGATCCTTTGAAGCGAATCAAGATATGGCTTCCCTGCGCTTCTTCGAATTCCGACTTGTGCTGATCGTAGTACGAACGCAGGTCGAGTTCCGTAAAGTGCGTGTCGTCTGTAATCCGCTTGGCGAGCGCATTGGCGAGAAAACTGTCGCTCTGGATCGCCATCATCCGCTTCACTTCAGCGCTTTCATCCAGCTTGCGTTTGCGAGCTTCCTGAGCCATCGTCTCCAATTCGGCGTACTGTTCCGCCACTTGCCGCTTCTGCTGCGCGGAGCTGGCCGGGCGCCCATTGGACGCGAGCGCGGACAACAGCACCTCGAATTGAGCGCGCGTCAAGGTGACATTGCCGACCGTGAGAACCACGGTTTCGGGGCCGACTTTTGTCTCGTCGGGAGCGGTCACCGGTGCCAGAGCCGGAGGAGCCGGTTTCGGTGGAGCGGCGGGTGAAGACTGCTGCGCCATAGCGGCGGCGGCGAATCCGGAAAGGGCCAATACAAGGGCTAATTCGGATGATTTCATGGATACCCTCATTGTACCCGGTTGCCGCTCCGTATGCTCGTTTCCCCGTAAACTCCCTTGAAAACCACTAGCGCGCCGCCGGCTTCGCGCGTTTCTTCCCAGCCCTTTTCCCACCGGTGCTGCTCTTGACCACGCTCTTGCCGTTTCCGCGCGTCCCGGCCGGCGCAGCCCGCTCCATCGCCGCCCGTATGTAGCGCCGCACGAACGGTCGTTCCACTTCGCCATGGTTCGCGAACTTGATGTGCCGCATGGCCTTGCCCGTTCCCTGCAGGACACCATTCGGATCGGGCAGTGAGGCGCCGCGCGGGAATCCCAGGTTCACATGCCCCGCGTTGGCCGTGATGTAGCAGAACATATCCTTCATTTTTCCGCTGAACCCGAACCACACCGCCACCGTGTACACCTGGTAGATGGATTCGGACGCATCGGGCGCCTCCTCGAGAATGATCTCCCGAAGCGCCAGCGAGAGGTCCGAAATGTTGCGGTCGTAAGCTGTCAGGAATGCGATGAGTTGGGGATCGGGTGGGCGCTCCATTTTAGAACTCAATATACACTGAACGGGGTACTTCGCCAGCCGTAAACTGGGAAACCCTAAACTGAGAAAATGCCGCGTCTCGGGGGAATTGAAGCTGGAGGATCGAAGTTCAAATGCGCGACGGGCACTGGCCCCGAGGATGCCGAAATAACCGAGGTCCCCACCACTTCACCCCAAGAGACCATGGCGCGCGTGGTCGAGTTTTTCGCCTCTCGCGAGCCAGTCCGGGCCATGGGAATCGCGTCTTTCGGACCCATCGATCCGAATCCAGAATCGCCCACTTTCGGTTACATAACGTCGACGCCGAAGCTCGGCTGGAGAAACTTCGATTTTGCCGGAGCGGTGAAGCGTGCGCTCGGGATCCCGGTCGCGTTTGACACAGACGTGAACGCCGCGGCGCTGGCCGAATCCCGTTGGGGCGCTGCGCGCGGCTCGCGCAGTTTTCTTTATGTGACGGTCGGCACGGGTCTGGGTGGAGGCGCGTTCATCGATGGCCGATTGCTGCACGGGCGCCTGCATCCCGAGATGGGACACATTCGCATCCCGCACGATCGCGCACGCGATCCGTTCGCGGGCCATTGTCCTTATCACGGCGATTGTCTGGAGGGGCTGGCGGCAGGACCAGCGATTGAGGCGCGCTGGGGCCAGCCTCCTGATCTGCTTCCCGATGGACACGCGGCATGGGGCCTCGAAGCCGAATATCTGGCCCTCGGCATCGCGAACTGGACATGTACGCTCTCGCCGGAACGAATCATCCTGGGCGGCGGAGTCATGCAGCGTACGGAGCTTTATCCAAAGATTCGCAGCCGGGTAGCCGAGTTGTTGAACGGATATCTGGAATCCCCCGAAATAGTACCTCCCGAACTGGGCACGCGTGCGGGAGTACTAGGCGCCATCGCCCTGGCAAGTCAGCCTGAACGCCAACGAGATGGCAGTGATTCGCGAGTT
>JBEKLB010000178.1:0-12753 GCA_050010415.1 Bryobacteraceae bacterium
CAAGCCCGAGGTTGCCAAGCCCGAGGTTGCCAAGCCCGAGGTTGCCAAGCCCGAGGTTGCGAAGCCGCGCCAGAGCCAGCCGGAGAACTTGCCGGCGCCCGTCTTCCCAGCGACGCCGCTCGAAGCCCCAAGTTTTGAAGTTGAAGAGGACCTCCCCGCGCGCGAACGGTGGTTGTGGGCCATACCCATCGCGCTCGCGCTCGCAATCGCTGCCTTCATGCTGTATCAAAGGCGCGATCCTTCGGCGAACGCAGCCATTTCCCTGCGCGCCATTAGCGAAGCCCAGACCGTGCAACTGGCGTGGGATGCGAACTCGCGCCTCATTCGCGATGCCGACCACGGTGAAATGGAAATCAACGACGGCGCCAAAGATTCGCACGTTTCGCTGACCAGCAATCAACTGCACGCGGGTAAAATGTCGTATCTGCCGCAGTCCAACGACGTTGGTTTCTCCCTGACTGTTTACTCGGCCAATGGAGAGCCTATTCATGACTCTGCGAGACTGGTCGCGCCGGTGGCGAATGCGCCGCAGGAACCAGCGCAGCTACTCCAGTCCAATCCGCTTCCAGCTCCGGCACCCTCACCAGCGCCGTCCGCGGATGAGAACGCAGCGCTCCAGCAGCGGGTGCAGCAATTGAAAGAAGAGGTCGGCAAGGAGCGCGCCCGTGCCGACGGATTGCAGAACCTGGTCCGGATTCTTGAAAATCGTCTGGGCATCTCTTCCACTGTGCCCAAAACCACCGTGCCCCAAACCGACCGACGCCGCTAAAAGCCTCGGGGTTCTTTAGTCAACAGGCTTTCTTCAGTCAACAAGCGACGAAGCGACCGGCATCCGCTAAAATGGAGGAGTTCTTCTCCTATATTAAGAGAGTTGGGTCCAAAGCGCGCCCCGCAGCATCCAAGGAGTTTCAGACTCAAAGGCCGTTCATGGTTGGTGATCGTATCTTCAATTCTGGGTTTGTCTTAGTCCTCGCAGTGGGCGTTTACGCCGCACTATCGGGCTGCAATTCGGCAGCTCAAAACCAGCGTCCCGCCGAGCCTCCTCCGCAAGGCGTGGTGGTCACGCAAGTGGTTGCGACGGACGTGCCGGTGATGTCGGAATACCCGGCGCAGACCTACGCGCGCAATACGGTGGAAGTGCGCGGCCGTGTGGACGGCTATATCGACAAGTGGCTATTCCACCCCGGGCAGGAAGTACACGCGGGCGATGTGCTGTACGTTTTGGATCTGCGTCCGTATGAGGCAGCAGTGGAGCAGGCCAAAGGAAATTTGTCGCAAAGCGAGGCGGACCTTGAGTTCGCTCGCAAGCAAGTGGCTCTTTTGCAAGCCGAGGCGAACCTGGCGGCTGCGGAAGCCAACCTGCTCAAAGCCCAGCAGGACAACGATCGTTTGACTCCGCTAGTGAAAGCGGATGCCGCGGCGCAACAGGAACTGGATACCGCTGTCGCCGCTTTGCACGCGGGCGAGGCCACGGTTCGGGCCAACAAAGCCAATGTGGATCAAACGCGTCTTTCCACCTCTACGCAAATCTCGTCAACCCAGGGCAAAATGGAGGCCCAGCGAGGCGCTTTGCGAACCGCTTCCCTCAACCTGGAATACGCGACGATTCGCGCTCCGATCAGCGGCCTGATTGGCGACACGCTGGTTCCAGTGGGCGGGTTGGTGAACGCGAACGCGCAGATGCCGCTCACCACCATTGTTCCGCTGGATCCTATCTGGGTTCGCTTCAAGGTCACCGAGTCACAATATCTGTCGTTCAAGAAGAACCCCAGGCTGCTCGAATCTCCACTCGCGCTCATGCTGGCCGACAGCACCCAATTCCCGCAAAAGGGGCGTATCGAAAATACTCTCAACCAGGTGGACCCGAAGACTGGCACTCTCGAATTACAGGCCAGCTTCCCCAACCCCCAGCACACGCTGCTGCCGGGACAATTCGGCAAGGTGCGCGTGGAGACCGAGCTGCGCCGCAACGCGATCCTGGTTCCGCAACGCGCCATCCAGCAACTGCAAAGCGTGCAAACAGTGCTGACCGTTGGCGCCGGCAATGTAGTAGAGCTCCGCCCCATCACCACGGCCGAACGGGTGGGCGAGAACTGGATCGTTCAGCAGGGGCTGAATCCGGGCGATCGCGTCATCGTCGAAGGGCAGCTTAAAGTGCGGCCAGGCGCGCACGTAACACCCACGCCGTATCACCCCTCGGGCGCGGCCGAAGGGCAGGGCCGTTAAGCCGTCATGGCGCGATTTTTCATTGACCGGCCGGTTTTTGCCATCGTCATCGCGATTGTCATCGTCATCCTGGGCGTGGTGGCGATTCCCAATCTTCCGATTGCCGCCTTCCCCGAAGTTGTTCCGCCGGTGGTCCAGATCACGGCCAGTTACCTGGGCGGTAATTCGATCGATCTCGAAAAGACCGTCGCGCAGCCCATCGAAGAACAACTCGCCGGTTTGGACGGCATGATGTATTTCCTTTCGAGCAGCGCGAACAACGGAAGCATCAGCATCAATGTCACCTTTCAGCTCGGCACCAACCCCGACACCGCCACCGTTCAAACCCAAAACAAAGTGAACATCGCGCTGCCCCGGCTGCCTCCGGAAGTGCAGCGGCAAGGCGTGGTGGTGAAGAAGGTTTCGAGCGCGTTTCTCATGGTGATCGGACTGGTTTCACCCGACGACCGTTACGATTCGCTGTTCCTGACCAACTACGCGCAGATCAATCTGCTGAATCAAATCGGCAGTCTTCCGGGTGTAGGCGATTCACGCCTCTCCTCGCAACAGGTTTACTCCATGCGCGTATGGGTGGACCCCGACAAAATGGCCAAGCTCGGGTTAACTGCCACCGACATCAGCGACGCCGTCAACGCGCAGAACCGGCAGAATCCCGCTGGCGCTCTCGGGCAGGCGCCCTCTCCAACGGGCACCTCCTTTCAGTACGCGGTCACCGCTCCTGGACGGTTGGTGGACCCCGAGCAGTTCGGCGACATTGTGCTGCGGGCACAGCCGGACGCTTCCCTGCTCCGCATTCGCGACATCGGGAGAGTGCAGCTCGGCGCGTTCACCTACCAAGGCTTCAGCCGCACCGACGGCAAACCTTCCTGCAATGTGATTGTTTTTCTCTCGCCCGGCGCAAACGCGGTGGAGACCTCTAATCAGGTGAACGCGTTTATGCGGCAGGCCAAATCGAATTTTCCGGCTGGCATCGACTACAAAGTCACCTACGATTCCACGCGCTTTGTGCGTGCTTCCATTCAGGACGTGATCTTCACGCTGCTGGCCGCGGTTGGTCTGGTGATATTGGTGGTCTTCGTCTTCCTGCAGAATTGGCGAGCGACCTTGATCCCGCTGCTCACCGTGCCGGTGGCCGTTATCGGCGCCATCGCGCTGTTCCCGCTGCTGGGCTTCTCGATCAACATCACCAGCATGTTCGGTCTGGTGCTCTCCATCGGCATCGTGGTGGACGACGCCATCGTGGTGGTGGAAGCCGTGCAGCGCAACATCGACGATGGGATGGCGCCGCATGAAGCCACGTTACTAGCGATGGAACAGGTGTCAGCGCCGGTGGTGGCCATCGCCTGCATATTGGCCGCCGTGTTTATTCCGGTGGCGTTCCTGGGCGGAATCAGCGGCCAGATTTATCGGCAATTCTCATTGACGATTGCGAGTTCGGTGCTGCTGTCGGCCTTCAGCGCGTTGTCCTTGAGCCCGGCGCTCAGTTCGTTACTGTTGAAGCCGCATAAGAAGTCGCGAGGGCCGCTCGCGTTCTGTTTCGGCAAATTCAATCGCGGATTTGAATGGGCCAGAAATCGATATCTGGCCGGCGTTGCAATCATGATTCGCCGCTCGGCATGGGCGCTGGTTGGATTAGCCGTTTTCTGGGTAGCGGGCGGGTGGCTGTTCAAAATCCTGCCGGCCGGGTTCTTGCCCGACGAGGATCAAGCCGCCTACTTTGTTCCCGTGCGATTGCCGGACGGGGCCTCCATCGACCGGACGGACGCGGCCGTGGCGAAGATCGAGCAGCGTTTGGCCAAGGTGAAGGGAGTGGAGAGCTGGTTCGTGATCGGCGGGAACGACTTCACCACCAACACCGCCGCCTCTAACGTAGCGACCCTGGTTGTGGTTACCGCTCCTTGGGAGCAACGCAAGTCGAAAGACCTGCAACTCACCGCGATTTTGGCCGCCACCCAGCGCGCGCTCTCTGATGTTCCGGAAGCCTTCACCACCGTATTCGGCTTTCCTCCGATCATCGGTTTGAGCAACACCGGCGGATTTCAGTTCATGCTGGAAGACCGCCGCGGCGGCGAGTTGGACCAGCTCAGCAATGTCGCCGACGCGCTGGTGGATGCGGCCCGCAAGCATCCTGAGATTGGAAACGCGGTGAACACTTTTCGCTCCAGCGTCCCCACCTACAGCGTCGACATGAATCTGGACAAGCTCGAAACGCTGGGCGTGCCGGTCACCGACGCGTATAACGCGCTGCAAACATTCCTGGGCGGTTTGTACGTGAACGACTTTAATCGGTTCAGCCATACCTGGCAGGTGCTGATTCAGGCGGAGCCCGAGTTTCGCAATCAGCCTTCCGACATCGACCGGTTCTACGTGCGCAGCATAGATGGAAACATGGTGCCGATGGGCACGCTGGCGACTATCAAGCCGTCGTCGGGCCCCGAAGTCGTATTCCGCTACAACCGTTTTCGCGCGGTTCAGATTCTCGGCGCGCCCGCGCCCGGGGTCAGTTCAGGACAAGCCATCGACACCATGGAAAAGGTGGCGGCGGAGACACTGCCCGAGGGTTTCGGGTACGAATGGACCGGCACCACCTATCAGCAGAAGCTGGCGCAAGGGCATGAAGGCGTAATTTTCGGATTCGCTACCGTGCTGGTTTTCCTCTGTCTCGCGGCGCTGTATGAGAGTTGGTCTATCCCAATGGCGGTGCTGCTCTCATTGCCCTTGGGGCTTTTCGGCGCGCTGCTGGCTGTGTGGTTGCGCAACTTTCCGTACGACGTTTACACTCAGATCGGCATCGTCACGCTTATCGGACTGGCCGCCAAGAACGCGATCCTGATTGTTGAGTTCGCCAAAGAAAGCCACCAGCGGGACCTGATGCCGGTGCAGGAGGCCGCGCTACACGCCGCGAAGTTGCGGCTTCGACCCATTTTGATGACGTCGTTCGCGTTCATCCTGGGCGTGGTGCCGCTGTTTGTGGCAACCGGAGCCGGTGCGGCATCGCGCCGATCGCTCGGTACCGCGGTGCTGGGCGGAATGCTCGCGGCCACGCTGCTCGCGATCTTTTTCGTACCCGTTCAATATTTCGTCATCGAGACTTTCGTGGAACGGCGTAGCAAACCGGCGCGCGGTGAGAGGCGGCTGCAAGATCAAACCAAGCCACAGCCTGTCGAGGCCACCGATTGATGCGTCGTCTGTTCGCGCCCCTGCTACTTGCGCTCGGCTTATGCGGTTGCCTGTTAGGACCGAACTATCATCGGCCCACCACCAGCCTGCCTGGGGGATTTCCCGGCAGTCCCACTACACAGGAATCGATTGCCGACAAGAAGTGGTTCGATCTTTTCCAGGACGCAACCCTAAAACAGCTCGTGGATACGGCTCTGGAGAAGAACTTCGATGTCCGCATAGCCGCTGAACGAGTTCTGGAAGCTCGCGCGCAATACGGAATCACGCGCGCCAACCTGTTTCCCACGCTGGATGCGCAGGGCTCGTACAACTCGGTGCGGAGCTCTTCGATCGGCGCAACCCCGTTTATTCCCGCCGGCACGAATTTCGCCACCAGCTATACACAGGCCGGTTTACAGTTTGCCTGGGAGCTGGACCTGTGGGGAAAACTGCGCCGTCTGGATGAAGCCGCGCGGGCCCAATACCTGGCATCCGAGGAAGCCCGAAACGGCGTCGTGATCTCGCTGATCTCCGATGTCATGTCGTCGTATTTCGAGCTGCGGGAACTGGATCTGGAGCTCGAAATCGCCCAGCATAACACCGACATCGGACGCGACAATCTGCGATTGATCCAGGAGCGCAAGGCTCGCGGCGCGGCCAACGGCCTGGAGGTTCAGCAAGCCGAGCAGTTCCTCTACACCACCACCGCAACCATTCCGAGCGTCGAGCGTTCCATCGCGCAGACCGAGGATGCGCTCAGTCTGCTGCAGGCCAACGCGCCCGCTGAGATTCCACGCGGCCAGGCACTGGAACAGATCACAGCGGCGCCCGATTTACCCGCGGGGCTTCCGGCGTCACTCCTGGAACGGCGCCCCGACATTCGCCAGGCTGAGGACAATCTGATTGCCGCGAACGCGCAGATCGGCGCAGCGCGAGCGTTGTTCTTTCCCGACATTACGCTTACCGGTCTGCTAGGCAGCCAAAGCCGATCGCTGGCCGGCATGTTCAGCGGGCCTGCGCGCAACGAATCGCTCGCAGCGAATGCCTTGTTGCCGATTTTCCACGCCGGCTTGCGCGCGGGCGTCCAACTCACCGAAGCGCAAGAGCGCGAGATGCTGATCACTTATCAGAAAACCATCTTTGGCGCGCTGCGCGAAGTTGCCGATGCCCTGGCCATTCATACCAGAACGCGCGAGCAGCGTGGCGAGGAAGAAAAGCTGGTGACGGCGCTTTCGGAAAGCGTCCGGCTGTCTAATCTGCGGTACCGCGGAGGTCTGGACAGCTATCTGCAAGTCTTGGATTCCGAGCGAGACTTGTTTGCGGGGCAGCTTACGCTCGCGCAGTTGCGGCTTCTGGAGCTGCAGTCGGTGGTGCAACTCTATCGCGCGCTCGGCGGCGGATGGCAATAGCACAGACCGTTCCAATCGCCCAAAGAACGCGGCGGCGCATCAACCGGCGGTTGCTGCCATTCCTCTTTCTGCTGTACATCATCGCCTTCCTGGATCGCATCAACATCAGCTTCGCGGGCCTGGATATGACGCGCGAGCTCGGATTCTCGGATCAAGTCTTCGGGCTGGGCTCAGGCATCTTCTTCGCCGGATATGTGCTGCTCGAAATTCCGGGATCTCTCATCGTGGAGTTATGGAGCGCTCGCAAATGGATCGCGCGCATCATGATTTCGTGGGGCCTGGTGGGCTCGCTCACCGGATTGATTCACACTGCCCACCAGTTCTACTGGGCGCGCTTCATCCTGGGCGTTGCCGAGGCTGGATTCTTTCCCGGCATCGTCGTCTACTTGACGCATTGGTATCGCGAGCAGGATCGCGCCCGCGCGATGGCGGTGTTCATGTCCGCCATTCCGGTTGCGCAGGTGGTGGGAGCTCCCATCTCCGGCGCCCTGCTGAACATCCATTGGCTGGGATACTCGGGCTGGCGATGGCTGCTGGTTCTGGAGGGCGTTCCAGCCGTAATCGCGGGGTTCGCGGCGCTGTTCTATCTGACCGATCGTCCGCGTGATGCGCGTTGGCTCTCCGATGACGAGCGCGCTTGGATCACAGGTGAATTGGAGGCCGAGGCTCGCGCTAAACCAGAGGCGCGCAGGTCGGTTTGGCGAGCGTTCTGGAGCGTATTCAGAGACCGCGACGTCATTCTGCTCACCGCAGTCTACTTCCTGGGTTCGTGCGCGCAATATGGCTTCACCTTTTGGCTGCCGAAAATGATTCAGAGGCTATCCGGGTTCGGTTCCTTCGAAGTGGCCATGATCGCAACCTTGCCTTTCCTGGCTTCCTGGCCGGCAATGCTGCTACTGAGCTGGAGTTCGGATCGGACGGGCGAGAGGCGCTGGCATACCGCAGCGGCCTATGTCGCACTGGCGGCCGGTTTAGCCGGGAGCGTGTGGGCGGGCGACCGCATCGCGCTCGGGATGATCATGTTCTCGCTCGCTGGTATTGGTATTAATGCCCGTTTGCCGGCGTTTTGGACCATGCCCGCCGCCTTACTGGGAGGCGCCACAGCGGCCGCATCCATCGGCGCCATCAACTGCATCGGAAATTTGGGAGGATTGGTCGGCCCGTACTTGCTGGGCGTGCTGAGCACCACCACGGGCAGCTATACATCCGGGATCTGGTATCTTACCGGTGCGTCCGTGCTGGCGGCGGTAGTGATTTTGCTGGTTCGGACGAAGCCTGAACCCAAGAAAGCTTAGCTGATTGCTAACGAGCTCGTGATCTTGGAAAAAATAGTGCTGACCGAAGGCATAACCGCCGGGGGAAGAAAGCCAGCCACAACCACTGCAATGGTGGCCGCTAACAGCGCATATTCGATCAAATCCTGCCCGCGCCGGTCGTTTACGAGTAACAGCAATCTGCGCATAATCTTCATCCGCCTCGATGATTCCATCTTGAACCAGATGCGGGTTACGAGCAACTAAGAAAAGACCGTAGGCGAGTCAGCAAACACCCTTAATAGTCGTAGACTATTGGGCCACACGGTAGGAACAGATAAGAGTGTCGCTGGTCTGTGGTACTACCGAGACAAAAGTAATGACCGCCCCGCTGAGCGTGTAGTCAATTCCAACCGACAAGAGCAGGCCATTTCGATAGACCTCCAGGCTGGCGGTGGGGCTAGGCGTTTGGCTAAGCGTGAACACGCCATTCACGCCGTTGATAGCGCCTGTGGGCGTCTGTTGATCGACAAACCCTACGCCGGGAATGCTCACCGACAGCCGATAAAATGCCGCCAATACGTCGTTAGGCTGAGGGAAGGCGCCGGTCAGAAACGTGATGGCATTGGACGACAGCGTATAGTCCCCGCCCTGAGTCAGCAAGAGCCCGTTTCGAAAAAGTGCCAGGCTGGCGGGCGGATTGGGCACGTTGGCGAGAGTAAATGCGGCATTGGTACCGCTTATAGTTCCCGCCGGAACTTCGGCGTCGATGAAGGTGGTGGAGACGCTGGCGCATGGGCCTGAGGTGCCGTCCACGTGCAGACAGTCCGACAAATTGCCGACGGCCGCATCGATGGCGCCAGTGGCGTCAATCACCGCCGACCGGGAGATGCCAAAGGCTGTGCCTTCGGGCGGCCGAACATTCAGCGCATTCTGCAGACCGGTTATGTCGCCGATGGTGATGATGGTCACTGCCGCGGGGGCCGATCCGCTGACCGATCCGGGAGGCAGCAGCACGTCGCGCACCCGAAAGGGAAGAGTGCTGGCGGGAGGAACGGCCCAAGCCTCGGTGGATTGCGTGACTCCGAAACTGGTGAATTGAACCGTATACACGGCGGCGGTATCGGCATTCGTGGTGGGCACCAGTTGGACGAACAGATTTCCAGCGTCGACCGTGACATTGAGGGTGCCTGCCGCGACATTGGAAGTATCTGACGCCTCAAAGGCGGGCCAGCTGATCACAACCACGCCGTTGAAAAGCGTCCCGTCCGCGTTGAAGAGCGTATCGCTAATGGTGGTGAGGGGCGGAGTGGCCTCCAGTTTCGAGCTGAGCGCCCAGACGTACAGCGTGAGGACGCACAGCAGGCACGATCGCAAACGGAACATTCGACCTCCAGGCAAAGCACGGATTCCGCCTACAGGTTAATCAGGGGGCGTGCGAACGCGGACGCCCGCGCACTGCCTGCTAATGGGTCAACTTTCAGCCGCGCAAAGACTTCGGACGGGAGTAATTTTAGTGGAAGGTCTGTGACTCGGCCGTTAGACGATCGACACCCAGATACGGACGAAGAACCTCGGGCACGAGCACGCTGCCATCGGCTTGCTGATAATTTTCCACGATCGCCACCCAGGTGCGTCCAACCGCCAGCCCGCTGCCGTTCAAAGTGTGAACGAACTCCGTCTTGCCTTTGCCCGTCTTGGTGCGAATGGAAGCACGCCGGGCCTGATAGGCTTCGAAATTGGAGCAAGAAGAAATTTCTTTATAGGCACTCTGGCCCGGCAGCCAGACTTCGATGTCGTACGTTTTCGCCGAAGATGCACCCATGTCGCCGGTGGAAAGAACTACGGTGCGGAAAGGCAGCCCTAAGCGTTTCAGGATATCCTCGGCGTCAGCGGTGAGCTTCTCGTGTTCTTCCGAGCTCTGCTCGGGAAGCGTGAATTTCACCAGCTCCACTTTCTGAAACTGATGCTGGCGGATGATACCGCGCACGTCGCGGCCATAGGACCCAGCTTCGCTGCGCCAGCATGGCGTGTAGGCGCAGAGAGAAATAGGAAGATCGGAAGCGTTGAGAGTTTCATCGCGAAAAAGATTGGTGACCGGAACCTCGGCGGTAGGTATGAGCCAGAAATCGGTGTTCTCGATCTTGAACAGGTCAGCCTTGAACTTGGGCAGGTTCCCGGTACCGAACAAACTGGCAGAGTTGACCAGGAAGGGCGGCAGCACCTCCGTATATCCGTGGTCGCGGGTGTGCACGTCGAGGAAGAAGTTGACGAGCGCCCGCTCCAGACGGGCGCCGATGCCCCAATAAACCGCAAATCGCGCACCGGTGATTTTGGTGGCACGCTCCAGATCCAGGATCTTCAGCTCCGGGCCCAAATCCCAGTGTGCTTTGGGTTCAAAATCAAACTGCCGGGGCTGGCCCCAGCGCCGCACTTCGACATTGTCCTCCGCGCTCTGGCCGACCGGAACGGATTCCTGCGGGATGTTGGGAACGCCGGCTATTAATTCGCGGAACGATTCGTCGAAGGCTTTGGCTTTTTCATCCAGCGCAGCGATGCGTTCGCCGATCAGCCGGACTTCCTGCTGGATGGCTTCGGTGTCCCGGCCATCCTTGCGCAGTTTGCCCACCTCCGCGCTTTTCGCATTCTTCTGTGCTTTGAGCTGCTCTGCGTCCGTCAATGCGGCGCGGCGTTCGCCGTCCAGGGCTCGAAACTGTTCGATATCGAGCTGATACCCGCGGGTAGCCAGACGCTGGGCGATGGCATCCAGATTCGCCCGGAAGAACGAGAGGTCATGCATGCTTGTAGTCTCGCGTGGCGCACGCACTCCTGCGTGCCGTGTCGAGACTCATCTCGACACCTTCCCCGCTAGCCGGGCGTTCACAGGAGTGTGAACGCGGCACGCACGAGTGCGTGCGCCACAACGACGGAACTAGCGCTCTTTGATCGGAATCCATTTCTCGCCGACCGGTTTGCCCGTGTAATCCGCCCGAGGCCGGATCAGGCGGTTGTTACGGTATTGCTCCAGCACGTGCGCTGTCCATCCCGACATGCGGCTCACGGCGAAGATCGGGGTAAACAGGTCGATCGGAATTCCCAGCGAGTAATATGTGGACGCCGAATAAAAATCGACGTTCGCGTTGAGCTTTTTCTGCGACTTGATGGTCTCTTCGATCTTCTTGGAAGTCTGGTAGAGATCCAGGTGGCCGGTGCGTTTGCCGAGTTCCTCGGACAAGACGCGCAAGTGCGTGGCGCGTGGATCTTCGGTGCGATAGACGCGGTGCCCGAAGCCCGGCACCTTACGTTTGCCGGACAGCATGTCCTGAACCGTTGCGAGCGCGGTCTTCTCGTCGCCGGCCTCGAGCAGCATCTTGATCACTTCTTCGTTGGCGCCGCCATGCAGCGGACCCTTCAGCGCTCCAATCCCAGCGGTGACGGCGGAATGGATATCGGATAACGTGGCAGCAACCACGCGGGCCGCAAAGGTGGATGCATTCAGTTCGTGATCGGCGTGCAGAGTAAGCGCGACATCGAAGACCTTCTCCATCACATCGTCCGGCTTCTTGCCGGTCAGCGCATAGAGGAAATTGGCCGCGAATCCGAGCTTCGGATCGCCGTCGAGCACGGGCTTGCCGTTCCGCAGGCGATCAAAAGTGGTGACGATGGTAGAGGTCTGCGCCATCAGGCGCGCAGCCTTTTCCACACTGGCCGGAACGCTATTGTCGCCCGCCTTCGGATCGTAGATACCCAACATGGACACCGCGGTGCGCAGCACATCCATGGGAGTTCCCTTGGGAACCTTCCCCAGAAATTCGATCACTTCCTTGGGGATGGGCCGGTAACGAACCAGCTCCGCCTTCAACCCGTCCAATTCGGACTGGTTGGGCAGCTTGCCATGCCACAGCAGGTAGATAATTTCCTCAAAGGTGGCGTGTTCGGCCAGAGTATGGATGTTAAAACCCTGGTAACTCAGGATTCCCAAATCTCCATCGATGAAACAGATATTCGACTCGGCGGCAATAATCCCTTCGAGCCCCGCTTGTGTGACTGCCATTGAAATCCTATAACTCCTGTAAGTAAGTGACGGCTTCCTCGCCGGGCCAATGAGAGTCGCGGCGTGAAATTTCATTCTACAGAATTCAGCTGATGGCTGGGGCTTGGCCGCTGGCCTTACCGCGCGACGCAGAAATCCTTACGTTCTTTACCAATCCCGACCATGTCGCTTGAGCAGGGCGTCAAAGAGTTCCTCCCTACGACGAAAATTCGTGGTCCGAAGCCGGGCGATGGCCTTATTCAGGTCGACGATGCCGCGGCGCGCCCCAAGATCGAGCACACCAAGAGTGCCGATTACTTCGAGACCTTTCTACGCGCTACGGCCGAACCCCTGGGATCATCGATGAGCAGAAGGTCGGCTGAGAGAGATAAGCCAAGAGCGATCGCCGCCTTCTCTCCGGGGTCCAATGTGTTCAGTGATGGATCATCGCTCGGTCCGACAACAGATATCTCAAGCCAGCCGGGCTTTGAGTCGATCCACGTTCGCACCGACTCCGGCGCTGAAGGGTGTCGCAACTCATCCGACACGATTGAGGGAATGAATATCTTGTCGAACAATCGAGGCAGAAGCTCGACCTCACCGATTTGTGGCAGGTAACGAAGAGGACCGGTGTCGGCAACTACAACACGCATCAAAAACCGAGACGGCGCAG
>JBEKLB010000179.1:0-12748 GCA_050010415.1 Bryobacteraceae bacterium
GCTTCCACATTGCCGAGCGATGCGCCGAACAGTCCCGGGAGCAAGCTGATCGAAAACGTCAGGAAGCAGGCGGCAATCAGCACGCGGCCGACGCCCAGCGAATCTTCCGCTTTGATCCCTTCCAGCCGCAAAAAGCCGAGCAGGTAAAGACCGGGCAGCGCGAAAAGAACAATCCAGCAAGCCAGAAACATTTCGCGCGAAATCCAATCGGTTTGCAAGATCTGGTCGGCGGAGCTCAGGTACTTCACCGAGATCGCGAGCACTACGAATCCCAGCACTACCTTCACCCGCATCAGCCAGCCGCCGCTCTTGGGCATCCTTTGCAGGAAGGATGGGAACAATGCGAGCAGGAAGAAGGGCGCGGCCAGGCCGGTGGCGAACGCGGCCATGCCAACCACCGGCTGCAAGCCTCCGCCTGCGACCGAGCCTGCGAGCAGCGACCCCATGAACGGTCCGATACAGGCGAATGAGGTCAGCGTGAACGTGAGGCCCATCAGCAGCGAGCCGAAATAGCCGCCGCCTTCAGAAGCCTGATTCAGTTTCGTGAGCAGGCCCGAGGGAAGCGCCAGCTCATAGGCGCCGAGCAGGCTCAAGCCAAACACGACGAACAACGCTCCGATGAATCCGTTCACCCAGGGACTGTTGCCAAGCTGCACCACTCCCGCCGAGCCGACCAATACCTTCAAGAGCGCTCCGATTCCCGTGAAAAAGACAATAATGCCCAGGCAAAATGCCAGGGCTTGGAGGACGCCGTCCTTTTTACTTCCCGTTCTTCGGTTCACGAAATAGGAGACAGTGAACGGAATCATCGGGAAGACGCAGGGCGTGAAGATGGCGGCGATCCCCGCCCCGAAGGCTGTTAACAGGAAAAGGACATTGAAGCCCGCCGAGGCAGGCGGCGGAGTTGGTGGAGCGGGCGCGGCGTGCGGAGGCGCCGTTGAAGGCACTAACGTGTAGCCGGAGGGAATCGAAATTGCTCCGGATCCCGCCGACGGGTCAACGGTTATCGCCGCCGTCGCCGATTTCTTCTTCGGCGGAAGGCAGATCGTGTCGTTGCAGGATTGATAGCGTACATTCGCTGCGATATTAACCGGCCCCGCGGACGCGTCCTTCTTCAATTCGATATCGAACAACAGCAGATACTGTGCGGCGAACGTTTCCGTGTCGATTCCGAAACTCGGGTCCAGCTTCCGCACCGGCTGCGCCTGGTAGATTTTGAACCCGGCCACCGCCGGATTATCCGCGATGCTGGCTGTGGTTGGATTCGGACCGCCCGGCGGCGTGGTCATCGAATAAACGTGCCAGTGCTCCTGAATGGTCCCGGTGAGTTTGGCCAGCAGGTGCGAGCCTGGTGCGGCCGTCTTCGCATCGAAGGTGAGTGTCCACTGAACGGGATCTTCAGCGGCGCGAGCGGCGTGAGCGAATGATACCAGCGCGCAGAAACCAAAGACGATCGCTCGAAGCATATCAATCGGCCTTCGCAGCGGCGGTGAACCCGGCCATCTGAGTGTGAGCCAGCTCCGCTTCGATTTGCTCGTTGATGTTGCCCGAGGCGAACTCAGCGGCCACGCGAATGGCATTCTTGATCGCATTGGCGTTGGGCCGCCCGTGGGTAATGATGCAAACGCCCTTGACGCCCAGCAGCGGAGCGCCCCCGTACTCGGAATAATCCACGCGCTTCTTGAATTCCTTGAAGGCGGCGCTGGCCAGCAGGGAACCGATCTTGCGCGCGATGGTGGCCTTGAGCGATGCCCGCAACATTTTAGACACCATCTCCACCAACCCTTCGCTGACCTTCAGCGCGACATTGCCGATGAAACCGTCGCAGACAATCACGTCGGTATCGCCGGCATAAATATCCCGGCCTTCCACGTTGCCGATGAAATGAATGGGCAGCGCCTTGAGCAGCGGAGTGGCCGCGCGGGTAAGATCGTTGCCCTTGTGTTCTTCTTCGCCGATTGAAAGCAAGCCAACTCGCGGGCGCCCGGTGTGAAAGATCACGCGCGAATAGATGTCGCCCATGATGGCGAATTGCGCCAGCATGTTGGGAGTGCAATCGACGTTGGCGCCCACATCCACCACCACCACGGGAGTGCCTTTGAAGGTTGGGAAGGCGGCGGCCAGCGCTGGCCGATCCACGCCTGGCAACATACCTTGCACCAGCTTGGACGTCGCCATCACGGCGCCAGTGTTGCCGGCTGAAACGAAGCCGTCCGCCACGCCGTCCCGCACCAGGCGAGCTGCTACCCGAACGGAGCTGTCGCGCTTGTTGCGCACCTTCGCGACGCTGTCTTCCATGGTGACGTGTTCGCTCGCGTGATGGACCTCGATAGGCAGATCGGCCAGGTCTTCGTGCTTGGATAATTCCGCGCGCACGACGTCATGCTTGCCGACCAGAATGACTCGGATCCCCAACGACCGGGCAGCGCGAATGGCTCCCTCTACCTCAGCCTTCGGGGCGTCATCGCCGCCCATTGCGTCAACCGCGATGGTCACCATGGAATGACGATTTCCAGTACGCTATTCTTCCGCAACCTCGATCACTTCGCGTCCTTTATAGCGGCCACAATGCGGGCAGGCGCGGTGCGGAAGCTTCGGCTCGTGACAATTGGGGCACTCGGCGCGGCCGGCGACTTTCAAATGGTCATGAGCCCGGCGTGTGGAGGTGCGCTCCTGGGAGTGTCGTCTTTTTGGATTTGGCATCTTGTCTTCTCTTAGTTACCTTTAACGTGAACTTGCTTGAGCGCCGACCAACGGTCGTCCACCAGCTTAGTTTCGCAACCGCACTTTATCAGGTTACGATTTTGACCGCATACCGGGCAAATCCCCTGGCAATCCTCGCGGCAAACACGCTGCATCGGCATGCTGAGCAGAATCTGCTCCCGCAAAACATCCTTTATCTCCATGCCGTCGCCCTGATAGAAGGCGATCTCGGCTTCTCCTTCATCAATCTCGACTTCTTCCTCATCGTCGGCGGCCACTTCAGCCGGGCGATAAAAAAGATCGAAGCTGGAATCGATCGGAAACTCCGCCGGCTCCAGGCACCGATTACAATCGCAGCGCATGCGGACCGCCAGATGCCCACGCACTCGAATTTCCCCCAGGGTATGCGGGAGAAGCTCCGCCGAACCTTCCGACTGGAGCGGGCTAGCCTGGCTGAGCCGGTCGCCGTCGTCTACGTAATCGATCTCACCCGGCGGGAAGGCCACATCAAAATGGACCTTCTTAAGTTCCAGCTCCTTGACGCTGATAAACACACTAGCACCTCGCCCGCTACTTCAGCGTTAAGCCATTAGTATAGCAAGACTTGGGACGGATGGCACGTCTCGCTAATTTTCCGTCGGCTTCTGCTCCGCATGGTCGATCACCAGCACCGATACCGGCCGCTTCTGTGCCTCCAGCTTCAGTCCAAGCTGCTTTTCGATGGCTTCGAAAAGCGTCACTGCTCCGGTTGGGTCCGATGCCGCGGCCGCTACATCGCCCGGTGGTGGTGGAGCACCAGGAACTCCCGGGCCTCCGGGGCCGGCCGGTGGTCCCATAACCCGGGTCAGCCCGACGGCGCTGAAGATCAGCGTGAAATCATAACCGCCTTCGAGGCCGGTGGAATCCAGAACCGGAGAATGAATATACCCCGGCGCGATATCCTTCAGCTTGGCCGCAAATCGCGCCATCGTCATGTTCTGGCAGGTGACCAGCCTCGACAATATCGGATTTTTATCCCTGGGATCCTTGCCGTCGGCGGCCGGCCCTTCCTTATATTTCGTCCGGCTGGCGGGATCGGCTTTCTTCAATTTCGGCTTCACCGCCACCAACGTATATGCAGTCTCCGGACGCTCCTCCGTGTGCGCGGCGATCATAAACCGCTCCTTCAGCAGGGCGCGAACCATGAGCCAGAGCTCATCAATATCCAAGTCCGGGCCCCCGGCAGGCGCCTTCGCGACAATATCATAACGATCCGTATCAAACCATTTCGGTGCCCCTATGAGCATGTCGTCCGTCACGTCCCAGGCCTGTTCGATCAAAAATTTCAGGGGAATGCCCGCAATGTTGACGCGTCCGCCGGGCTGGATCTGAATCATCCCTCTATGGGAAGCGGGAGAGCTGGGCTTTAAATCGGCCACTTCAAACTCCGTCGGAGCCGGGGCAATATGCAGGCTCTCCGCCACATCGGGCAAATTGGCGGTGGGCTTTTAGTTCACACTGTCCACCACGATCACCGGCACCGGAGCCTCCACCGGGTCAAGCTTCAGCCCGAGCTTTTCGACGGCGTCGAATAGCGTGATGGTGCCCGCCATGGGTCCGCCGGGTCCGATCATGCCTCGCGGCGTCACCTTCAAATCGAAGTCCCAGGCGCCTTTCAGTTCCGTCTCGTCCACCACCACCCGGTCGTTCAGATACTGCGGCGCAATGAAAATCGTGGTGCGCAACGCTTCCACAAACGCGGCCATGGTCATTTTGCTGCATTTGTAGGAGAAAACCGGTGCTGCTGGAGGAGGCCCGCCGGGAGCGGGGGGCGCTGGTGGCTCCGGAAGATCCCCGAACTTGCATCCAGTCTCGGCCGATCCGGCGGCTTCTTTCATCTGCCCGCGTTTTACGACTTTCAGTGCATATGCGGGAACGGGCTTGGTGTCGTTGTGAAACACCAGTTTGAAGCGGTCAGCCAGAAGCGCCTGGAGCATCGGCTTGGCCGTCTCCACCGTGGTTCCCTCCGGCGTTTTGGCAGTCACATCAAAGGTGTCGTCTTCCAGCCAATTCGGCCCGCCGAGCACCCTCTCCGCTTCGATTCCCCAGGCGGTTCGAATCAGGTCCACCATCGTCGCGTAGCGGATTTCAAAGCGTCCGCGGCGAACGGAGGGCCCTCTCATGAATGGATTCCGCGCGGTGGCGCTCACATGGACGTCCGAAATCTCGAACGCCGGTTTCGTTTCCGCGCTTTTGGTCTCGGTGGACTGGCCTGCCGCCAGAGTGGAAAACAAAACCGCGCAGCTTAGGGCAGCGAATGCTCCTGACATAGCCCGTTACCTCCACACGCTTGACATGGAAGACGCTTGAGATGGATATTTTGACGATGCAATTCCGGCTTTGGTTCCCGGCGATCTGGGGGCCAATGGCTCTATCCTGCTATATGTGAGCCTCGAAGTGATCCCCGCCGCACCGGATCAGGAACCGATCCTGGCGAATCTGCTGGAGTTGTACGCGCACGATTTCAGCGAATTTCACAATTTAGAGCTGGGGCCAGACGGAAGATTCGGTTACAAACATCTTTCTCTCTATTGGCGCGAACCCGGCCGGTACCCGCTTCTTGTCAAAGTGGATGGCCAATTAGCGGGATTGGTTTTGGTAAAACGAGGGGACGAAGGCTGGGATATGGCAGAGTTCTTCGTTCTTCGCGGCTATCGGCGGCGCGGCATCGGAAGCGGCGTCGCGCACGAGGTCTGGAGGCGATTTCCGGGCCGGTGGCAAGTTCGCGTTATGGAGTCCAATCGCGCGGCTCATCGGTTCTGGACGCAGGCCATCTCGGAATTCGTGGGTGAGGCCATCCCCCCGCTCAGCGTCGAAGATAACGGCGACCGCTGGCATGTGTTCTCATTTGAATCCAGGCATGTTGTGTAGAGCCAATACTGCCCTTTAGTACGATAAACAAACTTAGTCACTTGGCATATACTCCCAAGAAGCTTGAATCCAGAGGGATATTCGGGCTCAAGCTGAGGAGGCCTTGAGTTATGTGTATTCGAACCATTTGTGCGTCGATTTGTTTCGTCCATCTGCTCAGTCTTTCGCCGCTGGTCGCGCAAACACAGCCGCAAACCCCTGCCACAACCGCACCTGCCACAACCGCCCCTGCCGAACAAGGTGCGGTGCCGCGCTTGATCCGATTCAACGGAACGCTAGCCGAAGCGGCATCTAAGCCAGGCGCTTTGACGGGCGTCGAGTTTGCCATTTACAAAGAAGAAACCGGCGGCGTCGCGCTGTGGTCGGAGATTCAGAACGTCGAGCCGGATTCGAGCGGCCATTTTAGCGTGCTGTTAGGATCGACCAAGAATGGCGGACTGCCGCCCGACGTGCTGGGAATCGGAGAACCGCGCTGGCTGATCGTGACGCCGGTGGGCGGATCAGCGCAGCCTGCGGTGCTTCTAGTGAGCGTCCCCTACGCGCTCCGTGCCGAGGAAGCGGTGCGCATCGCAGGTGCGTCGGCGAGCGATCTGGTCCGCAAGGGCGACCTGACGGATTCGGTGCGCGAAGCGATCGAATCCATCCAGTCCAACGGCAACGCGGTCAGCCACCCCACGCCCCTGGCGAGCAGCGGGCCGACGACATTTGCGGGTGCAACAACGAATCAGGTGGTGCTGGTGCAGCAGACCGGCACCGGCAGAGCGATTGTTGCCACAGCAGCCAGTGGCGCTGGAACCGTGTCCACAGGCGGTACGATCGGCGTTTACGGTAGCGCCGCGGCGGCCAAGGGCATCGGCGTGGAAGGCTTGGCCACGTTGGCCACCGGGGGCGGCGCGTCGATCGGCGTATATGGAAGCTCTTCCAGCGCGTCTGGCACGGGAGTATCGGGGAAGGGATCGGCGTTTGGTGTAACAGGAACGGCAGCGAATTCCGGCGGCGTCGGCGTAAAGGGCACTTCAACCGATACGACGAACATAACTGGCGCCGATTTCGGCGTGCAAGGTATCGCCAGCAATTCCACCGGCGCCGGAGTGCAAGGCAACAACCTTGCCACTACAGGCGTGAGCGTCGGCGTGCTGGGGACTACATCAAGCCCCACCGGCTATGGCGTTCAAGGCAACGTAAACGCCCCGAACGGCTACGGCGTATTTGGCTTGAATACTGCCACCACCGGGCCCGCATTCGGCATTTCCGGAGGTTCTAACAGCACCAGCCAGAATGCGGCGGCCATCAACGGCTTTGAAGCTGCCACAACGGGCCAGGTATATGGCATCAACGGGAATACGAATAGTGCGGGGCCATTTGCCGCCGGCGTGAACGGTTTCGAGGGGGCCGCGACGGGTCAGGTTTTCGGCGTGAACGGAGGAACCAACAGCACCACGAACGGATCGGCGGGTGTCAACGGCGGTCAAGGCGCGACGACGGGCACAGTGTATGGCGTCGCCGGAAACGCGTTGAGCAGTGGCCAGGGCTCGGCGGGAGTGAGCGGCTTCGAAGGCAGCACGACTGGTCAAGTGTTTGGCGTAAATGGCGGCACAAACAGCGCCGGCAACGGATCTGCCGCGGTGAACGGCTTCGAAGGCGCCACAACGGGGAATGTATTTGGAGTCAGCGGCGGGACCAACAGCACCGGCGGCGGATCTTCGGGTGTGATCGGCAACGAGGGCGCCACCACGGGCCAGGTGTTTGGCGTGTTCGGCGCAACACAGAGCGCTGGCAACGGATCCGCCGGTGTCAATGGCAACGAAAACGCAGCGACCGGTCAAGTCTACGGCGTCAGCGGGAATGCGAGCAGCACGGGCCAGTTTTCCGCGGGAGTAAGTGGTTTCGAAAACGCCGCGACGGGCCAGGTATTTGGCGTTAACGGAGGAACAAACAGTACCGGCAACGGGTCGGCCGCGGTGAATGCCTTCGAAGGCGCAACTACAGGCAACGTATTCGGCGTAAACGGGGGAACGAACAGCACCGGCAATGGATCCGCGGCAGTGAACGGCCACGAAGGCGCAGCCACGGGCCAGGTATATGGCGTCAGCGGGAGCACGTCCAGTTCCACCACCGATGCGGCAGGCGTAAGCGGGTTCGCAAGCGCGACGACGGGTGAGGTTTTCGGCGTCACCGGAGGCACCAACAGCTCCACCAGCGGCGCCAGCGCCGTGAACGGTTACGAAGGCGCCACCTCAGGCGGACCTTTCTACGGCGGAAGTTTCTACGCCCAGGGAACGGGGGGAATCGGGGTTTTCGGCAGCGCTCTGGCAACGTCCGGTTTCGCGGTCGGCGTGGAGGGAGCAACCGCGAGTCCATCAGGCATGGCGGGGCAGTTCGTGAACACCAGCGGATCGGGATTAGTGATCGTAGGCCAATCCGGCAGCAGTTACACAACAATATTCACGGTGGATGCGAGCGGCAATGTGCACGCCAATGGCTCCATCACCGGGGCCGCCAAGAACTTCCGCATCGACGATCCCCTCGATCCCGAGCGCAAGTATCTCACCCATGCTTCCATCGAATCGTCCGAGATGACGAACATTTATAGCGGCAACATCGTGCTCGATCGCAGAGGCCAGGCCGTTGTGGATCTCCCCGAATGGTTCGAAGCGCTCAATGGCGATTTCCGCTATCAGCTCACGACCATCGGGCGCGCGGCGTCCGTTTATATCGCAAAAGAAATTGAGAATCATCACTTCAAGATCGCCGGTGGCCGCGCGGGCATGAAGGTCTCCTGGCAAGTCACCGGCGTCCGCCACGACGCTTGGGCGCAATCTCATCCACTCGAAGTGGTGGGGGAAAAACCGCAAGAGTAGCGGCCTAGTAAATCCGCCGCGTCAGGTCGAATCCCAGGAACAATCCAGCCGGCGTGTCCGCGCTCGGACTATTCAGGAACGTCGCGTTGGTTCCTGCGCGTTGCGAAACCGTAGTCCCCGGACTGGTGGTGAACCCGAACGTGAACGCGTGGCGGTAAAGCTTCTTTTGGATGGCGAAGGAGAACGGCGGCCGATGAATGCCAAGCTCCGTTCCGCCCACTACGGTTGGAATCACTTCCGCGATCAGCGCGACGGTCGGACGAATATCCACGGCCAGCCCGGTTCCGAGTGAGAAAGCATTGATGCCCGGCTCGTCGAGGATCTGGTTGGACTCAAGCGACCCCTGGACCAGCCGGCGGTCGTTGAAGGATGCGGTTGGAACAAAGTAAATCTGCGCGCGCGAGGTCAGGCTGCGCGAAACGATCATTTCCAGATTCTCGGTGTAGTTCTTGCGGAAGTTGTTTTGCCCTTCCACGGAAACCCGGAAGGTCAGGTTGAACGGCTCCTCATGATGCTCATCGAAGATGTTATACGCGGCCATGAGCTGGATGGGCCGCCCGATGAAAGACGGCGATCGCCACACGTCCACCGAGAGCTTGTCGGTTACCCCGTAGCGCAGCCCAAATGAGGAGAGCGCAAAGTTGTCCAGGCCGAAAAGTTCGGCGCCCCGCGCTTGCCCCGTTACCGCGGAATCATAAGCGAAGCGGTGCGTGAAATTGACGATGACGGCGTGCTCGTCCACGGGACGTCCGGTAGGCAATGTAAAAAGCTGGTCGTCGCCGGCCTGATAGATTCCCGAAGATGCGATTTCGGGACCGGCTGAATTGCTGGGAGAGCTTGGCGAACTAGTGGACGAAGCCCCGAACGACCGAACGTAGGTAGCCAGGGCGGAAATCTGTTGGTTGCTGAGCTCCTTGCCGAATGCCGGCATGCGTCCCGATTTTCCATTGCGGATGGTATCGGCAAGCTGCTGCTCGGATAGTTTGGCCTGGAAGTCGCGATTGGTGAAGTTGGGCGTCCCGGCCGAACTGATTCCACGGCCGTCCGTTCCATGGCAGCCCGAGCAACGCGCGGCGAATTGTTCCGCGCCCGGCAAAGCGGCCGAGCCGTTTGCGATCGCTGGCCGAACGGTCCCTGCGGCCACGTCCACCAGGTAGGGCCTGCCGTCCACTTCCAGGCGTAGCGTGGTGTGCGAGGCATCCACGAAGGATGCTGCTGGTCCCGTGGTCTGGGCGGCGAGGGATAGGGTACAGGCGAAGAGAACTGGCAGAAGGCGTCGCATAGAACTATTAGAAAAGTCTCGGCGGCTCAAGAGGTTGCCGAGTTGTAATAAAGGCGTAAATTCCCCAAGCCAGATCGATCTGATTTCCCCGGTGCGGTGCGGCGTGTTGCAAGCTCATGGTCTCTCAAGAGAAGCGCGGCGAATTTGGCCAGTTACTTGCTAACGGGCCGGTGTTATGATGGCTCTAGATGTCCATGCTTTCGCCCAGACTGCAGTTGAAGGTCTCGCAGAAGCAAATTCTCACGCCCGGCCTCGTGCAGATGGTCACGGTGCTCCAGTTGAACCGGCTGGAGCTGAAGGACATGATCACCCAGGAGATCGCCGAGAATCCGGTGCTCGAAGAATCGGTGGACGGCATTGAGGAGCTGTCGGCCGAGGAGATGCAGTCCATTCTCGAGAGGGAGCGAGTTTCAGATCCTTCCGATCAGGTAATTCTCGAGACGGTGAACGGAGCTGGATCGGAGCCTGAGATCGCCGCCGGCATCCCCGAAGCTTCGCCCGTTGAGTTTGACTTCGATGCTTCGGCTGCCGCCACGCTCGATGGCGCGTCACCCGATGGCGCCGCGGCGCCGGCGCCTGAAGCCGAGGTCACCGAGCAGAAGACCGAGAAGGACCCGTTCGATGAAATCGATTTCGGTACTTTCTTCGACGACTATCTCGACCCAGGCTATAAGAGCCCCGCTTCCGAGCAGGTAGAAAAACCGTCCTTCGAAACATTTCTCTCGTCCCCCGTCACCCTGGCCGATCATCTGCATTCGCAATTGGCTGTCCTGGTGATGTCGGAAGACGTGCGCGACGCGGCCGACAACATCATCGGCAACTTGAATGAGAACGGCTACCTGACCGCTACGCTCCAGGAAATCGCGGATTCCGGGCAGCATAGCATGGCGGAGGTTCAGGAAGGCCTGCGCATCGTGCAAACGCTCGATCCGGCGGGCGTGGGCGCCACCGATGTGCGGGAATGCCTGCTGCTGCAGATCGAGAGCCGCAACGGGAAAGGCGGCGTGGCATGGAACATTGTCGCCAACCATTTAAAGCTGCTGGAGACCCGGCAGATCAAGGAAATTGCTAAACAATTAGGCCGGCCTTTGGAGCACGTGCAAATGGCGCTGGATGTGATCCGCCATCTGGACCCTTATCCCGGGTTGCGCTATTCAGACCAGGGCGCCAAGCAGGTGGAACCCGATGTTTACATCTTCAAGGAAGGTGACGAATACATCATCCAACTGAATGATGACGATCTTCCGCAGCTACGCCTGAACGCCCAATACCGCAAGATGCTGGATCGCGATCAGGAGCCCAGCAAGGAGATCCGCAACTACGTTAAGGACCGTTACGCGGCGGCCATCCAGCTGATCAAGAATATCGAGCAGCGCAAGCAGACCATTCTGAAAGTTTGCCAGTCTATCGTGCGGCGCCAGCTCGATTTTCTCGAAAACGGCATCGATACGCTCAAGCCGATGATGATCAAGGAAGTGGCCGAAGAGATCGGCGTGCATCCTTCCACGGTGAGCCGCGCCGTGGCCAGCAAATACGCCGATACACCGCAGGGCGTTTTCGAGCTCCGTTATTTCTTCTCCGAAGCCGTGCAGGGCTCCGCGGGAAGCGCCACCCCGTTGTTGATTTTGAAACGCCGGGTGAAGAAAATGATCGAAGAGGAAGATACTCAGCATCCTTTGACCGATGAGCAGATCACGGCTCGATTGAAGAGCGAAGGTATAGACGTGACCAGGCGAACCGTGGCCAAGTACAGAGAAGACATGAAAATCCCCTCGACTCACCAGCGCCGGGTCCGCGCCTAAGAGCCGCGACCGCCAAGGAGCGGGTGCCCCAATGAAAATCAGTTACACAGGCAAGTCCGATGAAATTCCCAGCCGGCAGCGCACCAAGCTGGAAGCCAAACTGCAAAAGCTTGCGAAGGTTGTGGAGCACCGTGGCGAGAAGGAAGCGCACGTAGTGCTCACCGAGCAGCGCTATCTGCACAAAGTGGAGATTACGATCCACGCCTGGGATCATGCCTTGGTCGGCATCGCCAGCAATGGCGACGTCACGGTGGCCGCGTTTGAAGCGTTCGATCGGTTAGAGAAGCAGCTTCTGAAATTGCGCGCGCGGTGGCGCGACACCAAGCGGGTGCGCGACAAGGAAGCCGACGGAGAAAAAGCCAGCGCGACCATGCAGCCGGCGGCGGCCGTTTCCCCGGCCGGTTCCAAGAAGAAGGCCATGCTTGCCGGCAAGGTGCAAGCATCCAAGAAAGCCGCGGGCAAACAGGTGTTTCGCATCAACCATTCCGACGGCCGCAAGCCGATGACGCTCGAAGAAGCGATGCTCGAAATGGAGGCGTCGCAAGATTATCTGGTGTATCGCGACGCGCAAACCGACCGCGTCACGGTTCTCATGCGCCGTTCCGACGGCCACTTCGATTTGATCGAGAGCTAGTGCCGGAAAGAATCAGCTAGTGGCCAAACGCGTCGCCCGGAAACTGGATCCGCAAGGCGCGGAGCTGGTAGTCATCACCGGTTTGAGCGGCTCCGGCAAGGCGACCGTCCTCAAGGCTTTCGAAGACCTCGGCTACTATGCCGTCGACAACCTGCCCATCGAACTGATTCCGAAGTTCGCCGAGCTGGCTAAGGATTCCGGCCACGTGCGGCGCGCCGCGTTGGTGATCGACATTCGCGAAGGCGAACAACTGGCGCAATTCCCGGCGCTGTTCGAAAAGCTGCGCCGGCGCACCCCAGCCACGCTGGTTTTTCTCGAGGCCGACGACCGTACGCTGGCTCGCCGCTTCAGCGAGACCCGGCGTCCGCATCCCCTCGGTATGGCAGCCACGGTACCGAAGAACTTGCGCACCGAACGCGAGTTGCTCGCCCCCATCCGCAGCGTGGCCGATCACATCATCGACACTTCGAAGTTTAACGTGCACGAACTGCGCGAAGTGATTGGGGAAAAGTTTAGCGGCGGCCGCAACGAATCCAGCATCCGGATCGATATCAAC
>JBEKLB010000180.1:0-12689 GCA_050010415.1 Bryobacteraceae bacterium
GCGCACAACGTTCATATCGGCGCCCAAGATGGCGCAGTCACCCTCACGGGCACGGTCAAGTCGGAAGATGAGAAGAAGGCCGTTGAAGATAAGGCCAATGAAATCGCCGGCGCCGGCAAGGTAACCAACGAACTTACTGTCTCTGACAAGTAGTCGTCCATTGCAATCATCGCAGGAGGAAAATCATGAGTAATACAGCTGTGTTTGGAATGTATCGAGACGGCGTGGCATTGAGCGGAGGTCTGGAAGCCTTGCGGGCCGCAGGCTTCCGCAACACGGACATCTCCGTCCTTTTGCCAGAGAATGCCGGCACCAAAGACTTTGTTCACCAGAAAGACAGCAAGGCGCCGGAAGGCGCTGCCGCCGGCGCCACTACCGGAGCGGTGCTGGGCGGTGTCGTCGGATGGCTCGCGGGTATCGGCGCTCTCGCCATTCCAGGCGTTGGGCCGTTGATCGCCGCCGGACCCATCGTCGCGTTGCTCGCGGGCGCGGGTGCCGTGGGCGCGGCAGGCGGGATCGTTGGTACGCTGGTCGGGATCGGAATTCCCGAATACGAAGCGAAGCGTTTTGAAGGCCGCGTCAGATCCGGTGGCACCCTGATCTCCGTTCACTGCGACAGCTCGGAATGGGTGAAGCGGGCCAAGAAACTTTTGGAGGACACTGGCGCCGAGGACGTCGCCTCCAGTGGTGAGGCCAAAGCGGACTATGCGACGAGCGAGCGGCCGGGTTTGCGCGTGTAGCATTAAAATGGTCGGGTGACGCGACGCGCCTTTCTTGCCGCTGCATCGGTTCCGGCCTTGGCGCAAGAGATCCTCACCCTCGCGCCGCCCAAAGCGAACGCGCGCATCCCTTATGGAAAGGCTCCCCAACAATTCGGGGATCTGTTCCTTTCTGGAAAGTCCGGGCCGCAGCCCGCTGTGATCTTCATTCACGGCGGGTTCTGGAGAAGCGATTATACTCTGGATCACGCGGGGCATTTGAGTGCCGCGCTGGCGCGAGCTGGCGCAGCCGTTTGGAGCCTGGAGTACCGCAGGATTGGCGATCCTGGCCTGAACGCAAAGGAGCCTTGGTCCAGCATCTCGGACGACATCATCCATGGCGCCCAGCATCTGGTTACTCTTGCCGATCGTTACCACTTGGACCTGAAGCGCGTAATCGCAGCCGGGCATTCCGCCGGCGGGCAGCTGGCGCTCTGGCTGGCCGCGCAGCAGGTTGTGGATTTGCGCGGCGTGGTCCCTTTAGCCGCTATCTCGGATTTGCGGCGCGCTTACGCGCTACAGATGAACGGCGGGGTGGTTGGCGAACTGCTCGGCGGCTCGCCGGACCGCGTCCCACAGCGCTATGCAGCCGCATCTCCCGTCGAGCTACTTCCTATTCCCGCTCCGCAGCGCGTGGTGCATGGCACCGCGGACGATATCGTGCCGTTCGAAATGAGCCAGCGCTTCGTCAAGGCATCCAAGAACGCTAAACTGATTCCCCTCCCCGGCGCCGGGCATTTCGATCTGATCGACCCGCGCGCGAAAGTCTGGCCTACTATCCAGAAAAACATCCTCGACTGGGATTTCTGAGCCGCGCGCGAACCGGTACTAGAACATTTCACCATCCATTTGTTCTAAACTAAAACCAACGTGCAATCTCTCCGCCGTTGGATTGCTCTCTGGCTCCTTTCCGGCAGCCTATTCGCCGCCGTGGAATACTTCACGCCGCAGCATCAATTGCCCGGCATCGCCGCCGGCCGGTCCGACATGACAGCCGAGCTATTGGCTGCCCGCACTGATCGCATGATCCAATCGCAGACCTTCACTGTCATGCGTGAACCTCAGGCCGTGGCGGGCGCGGAAAGGATCACCGGCGCGCGTCTGGCGCCTGTCTTCCTTCGTGCGGCCGACGAAAGCGGCTGGCCGGTTTCGCTGATTTCGGCGGTGGCGTATCTGGAAAGCTGGGGCGATGCCCAAGCCACCAGCCCCGCCGGACCGCGCGGCATCATGCAATTTTCCGAGGCCACGGCCCGCGCTGCCGGATTGCGCGTGGTTCGCGTTACGCGCTTCCAGGTGACCACCTCGCACCAGTTAGTACACCGGCGTCCCGGCCAAAAGCCGGGACCATCCGTTTATCGCACCGTCCAGCACAAAGTGCCATATACGGTGACCGTGCGCGATGACCGGTTGAATCCCGAACGCGCCGCACCCGCCGCCGCGCGGTATCTGGCCCGCATGGAGACCAAATTCGGCGGACGCGATTGGGCCATCTTCGCTTATCACTGCGGCGAAGGCTGCGCTTCGGATCTGTTGCCGCTGGCCGAAGCCGCGGTGCACCACAAGCAGCCCAGCGTAGCCGAAATGTTCTTCGCCGCGAACCCCGCGCGTCACGCCGAGCTCTACCAAGCCTTGCAGCGCGAAATGCAGCGCGACTATTCGCCCACCTACTGGTTCCGCATCAAGCGCGCGGAACAGTTGCTGCAGCTGTATCGCCAGGACCCCGCAGCCTTCCGCGAGCTCGCCGAAGAATACCAGAATCCAATCCATCCTCGGCGCCGCGCCGTCGACCGTTTGATGGTTTGGCTGAAATCCCACGACATCTTCTATCGCTCGCCGGACGACTTGCGCAGCGCCTCGGGAAAAGGTCTCGCAAGAGTCTTGGACAATCCGGGATTCTTTGGATTCTCGCTGCCGGAAATGGCCGAAGGGCCCAATCGCGACCTCTACCTGCAGGACTCGCCGGCCGCCCTGGGAACTTTGCTGTACGTGGCGTTTGAAACACGCCGTCTGTTCGACGAGTTGAGGCCCAAGGGCGAGCATTTCGTGCCGCTGCAAGTGGCGGAGCTGGTCAGCACCACCGACCGCCCGGCGGAGGCCGGCACGCTGCTCGTGGATCCGGAATTCCCGGAGCATTCTACCGGCCAGGTCTTCGACATCGACCGTTCCAATTTGCCGCGCGGCGAGCGCGAGTGCCTGAATTTTACTTTGGACGACATGGGTTGGGACGGCTACCTCGGCTTCATTCAGGTGACCGGCGATACGGTGCACATTGGGTGCTCCCCCTCCTCGCGCGAATTCTTCTCCAGCGTGTTTGAAGAAGCCGCGGCGCGATAACTCTTCGGGGGAAACCACCCACCTGTTTTACAATTTATGCGACGGGTTAGCCATGCCCCTTGCCGCCGGTGAACAACTCGGCCCTTTTATCATCCGTGCGCCTCTTGGTAAAGGTGGAATGGGCGAAGTGTATCTGGCTCTCGATCCTCGGCTGGGGCGCGAAGTGGCCATCAAAGTTCTGCTCCCTGGAGTGGTGGCCAATGCAGAAAGAAGGGCGCGCTTCATTCAGGAAGCGAAGTTGGCATCCTCGCTCAACCATCGCAATATCATCACCATCTACGATATCGACAGCGCTCGGGTGGATGGCAAACCGGTGGATTTTGTTGCCATGCAGTATGTGCCCGGCAAGACGCTGGACAAGCTGATCGGGCGCAAAGGCCTGCGTCTCAGCGAAGCGCTGCTCTATGCCGAACAGATCGCGGATGGGTTGGCCGCGGCCCACCGCGCCGGCATTATTCATCGCGATCTGAAGCCGGCGAACATCGTTGTCAATGACCAGGGCGAGCTCAAGATCCTGGACTTCGGGCTCGCAAAACTGGTGGAGCGCGAAGAACCCGATGCGTGGGCGCCCACCCAGACCGTTCATGTGGAAGCGGCAGCGGGCACCGTTGCCGGAACGGTGGCCTATATGTCGCCCGAACAGGCTGAGGGACAAACCGTAGACGAACGGTCCGATATCTTTTCCCTGGGTGCGGTGTTGTACGAAATGATCACCGGCCGTCGCGCCTTCGGTGGCGATTCCACTCTTTCCACCCTCGCCTCCGTTCTTCACACCGATCCCACGCCTCTCAGAAAGTCGCGAGAGCAGGTGCCGCGCGACGTGGAACGCATCATTGAGCGATGCTTGCGCAAGGATCCCCGCCGCCGTTGGCAAAACGTCCTGGATTTGAAGATCGCCCTGGAAGATGTATCACTGGAACCGGACTCCTCGGAAACCGCGCCCGACGGACAATCGTCTCGATCCTGGCTGAGCGGTCGATGGTCTCTGCTCCTCTGGCTGGCTCTGGCCGTCGTAGCATCGGCTGCTGGAGGATACATTGGCGCGCGCACTCTAGGGCGTCCGCATCCAACTTTCGAGCGCTTGACCTTCCGGCGGGGTAATGTGGCCGGGGCGCGTTTCGCGCCGGATGGAACGGTGCTTTTCAGCGCTCAATGGGCCACTGACCCAACCATCGTGTTTTCGATGCGGCCGGGCAGAGGCGAGTCCCGCCCGCTGGGCCTTCCCAATGCGAGGATACTTTCCGTCAGCTCGTCGGGCGAAATGGCCATTCTGCTGGATAGCGACGCGCGAGGTTCACCAGGAACGCTGGCTCGTGTGCCCCTCTCCGGTGGCGCGCCGCGAGAGATTCTTACCAACGTGAACGATGCCGATTGGTCCCCGGACGGCCAGAATCTAGCTGTGGCTCATGTCGTCGGCGGCCGTGATCGGATCGAATACCCCATCGGAACCGTCTTATACGAAAATGTAGGCCCCATCCCACCCTTGACGCTTCGCGTCTCGCCCAAAGGAGACTCCATCGCCTTCTTCGAATACGACAGCTCTGTCGGGGATTTCGCTGTCACTTTGCTGGACAATCATGGTAAGAAGCGGACTCTCTCGCGCGGATGGAGGGCCGAGGGCGGGCTGGCGTGGTCCCCTGACGGAAGTGAGATTTGGTATTCCGGCACCAAAACCGGAGGTGAGCCTGATTTGCGCGCAGTGAATATGACTGGCGGCGAGCGAATATTAGTGGAGGCCCCAGCCTGGCTGGTGGTGCAAGACATGTCCAAGGACGGACGAGTGTTAGCCACGGTGGAGGACTCACGCATCGGAATCCTGGGCTTCGTGCGTGGATCAACCGAGGAACGCGATCTTTCCTGGTTCGAAGCGTCTCGGGTCTACGATATTTCGAACGATGGCAGCGTAATCCTGTTTATCGAACTGACGTACGGCCAGTCTCGCAACCCGGCTATCTATCTGCGAAAAACCGATGGTTCGCCGGCTGTTCGGCTGGGCGATGGCAACCATCCCGCGCTGTCGCCGGACGGCAAGCTGGTAGCCTGCGTGGTGAGCGACGGCCCGCGAACTTCGTTGACGCTGTTGCCAACCGGAGCCGGAGTAGCGCGGACCATTGGCTCTTCTGACATCCATTACGAGCGCGTGGAATGGTTCCCCGACGGCGAGAGGATCTTGTTCCAGGGCAGCGAACCGAATCGGCCGGCCAGAACGTTCGTCCAGGACCTGAGCGGAGCAAAACCGGTCCCGCTAACTCCCGAAGGCGTCGGTGCCAGCCATGTATCGCCGGATCAGAAGTATATGACAGTTGTAGCCGGCGCCAAATTGAGTCTCTTCCCCATCCGCGGCGGCGAGCTAAAGCCGGTCGCGAATTTAGAGCCTGGCGAGTCCGTCCTACGCTGGAGCGATGACGGTCGTTTTCTCTTCCTACGAAAATCCGACGGCCCCGCATCTTTGCAGATCGTCCGTCTGAATGTCGTCACTGGACGCCGCGAACCGTGGAAAGAACTGCAGGCTCCCGATTCGGTAGGAGTTCAGATTGTGCAAGCGGTGATGACGCCGGACGGAAAATCGTACGCTTACTCGTTCCAGAGAGATACTTCCACGTTGTATCTTGCGGAGGGGCTGCGGTAAGCCCGCAACCCGTGGGCCCTACGTGTTGCTGTCGCCCCAGATCACGTTGTCGCCCCAGATGACGTTATCTCCCCAGATCACGTTGTCGCCCCAGATGATAGCGAAGCCCTGCGTGGTGGAATCGCCCCAAATCACGTTGTCGCCCCAGATCACGTTGTCACCCCAGATGACGTTGTCACCCCAGATCACGTTGTCGCCCCAAATCACGTTGTCGCCCCAGATGAGCGCGCTCGAATTCACACTCGAGCCCCAAATGAGGGCATTGGCAGAGACCAGTGTCACGGTTTGAGTTTGCGCATTGTAGTGGGCCACAGGCGATAGCGCTTGAAAATCCACCGGGTCCTTGTTAGTGATTGCGGTCGCGATATCCAGATAGCCCGCGCCCACCGCGAAGATGTCCTGCTGAGTTTCGAACGTGCCGCTCAGACCCAGCGCGGCAGAGGTGGTGTAGCGCGAAAACTGCTTGGTGGCGGTCTTCATCATCCGCGCCTTGATCTCGTCGGGCGTCAGCGACGGATTGGCCTGAAGCATCAGAGCCACCGCTCCGCTCACCACTGGCGTCGCCATGCTGGTGCCGCTCAGCATGTAGTAATCGCTGGACAATCCATGGCCGGATTTCTCGTATGTCGCCTCAGCGATCAACGCCTCGGGATGCTCGGTCGCGATAGTGCAGTTGGGCGATGCGAGCAACGAGACCACGTTGTTGCCCGGCGCCACCAGGTCCGGTTTCACTACGTGATCCAGCAGCGTCGGGCCCTTCGAGCTATAGCTGTCGATCTTGTCGTCGCTCCGCCAAGGTGTTCCATTGGCGTTCATCGAGCCGACGGTGATGACGTAAGGATCGTTGCCGGGCGAATTGATGGTGGCGTAGCCCAGCGTGCCCAGCGAGTTGTCGCGGCCCATATTTCCCGCCGCGGTTACCACGGTGATTCCAGCCTTCCACGCAGCTTCCACCGCCTTGCACAACGGATCCAGCTGGAAGCTTTCGTAAACCGGATGCCCGAGTGAAAGATTGATCACGCGAATGTTGTATTTGTCCTTCAGCGCGATGGCTTCGTCGATGGCCGCGATCACGTCCGATTCCTGGCCGTTGCCGTTGGCGTCCAGCACCCGCAGATTCACAATGCTCGCGTTAGGCGCCACGCCTTTGAAGGTGTGCGTGAAATTTGGTCCGGTGGACTGCGCTCCGTTCGCGGCCACGATCCCGGCCACGTGTGTGCCGTGTCCATATTGATCCGAACCATCCTCGCCCTGGACGAAGCTCTCGCTGAAGACGACGCGCGAGTGCAAACCGTCCTTGGCAGCGAGATCTTGCTTCAGGGCAACGCCGCTATCGATCACCGCGACACCTACGCCTGTTCCGTCCCAGCCTTCGCTCCAGAGCGGATTCGCGTAGACGGTCTGCGTGGTGATGTCCAGAAGACTCTTAGTCGTCCGGTTCGGCGAGATGTAGACCACTTGCGGGTTCAATGCCAGGCTTTGAATCATCGCAATCGGCACGGTCATATGGGTGGCCGGGATACTTCGAAAATGGCGGTGAATCTTGCCGAGGCCGCCCATCGCTTCAACCGTTTTTCCTGCCGCGAAACTCTTGTATTGGACGATGATATCCACCGTGCCTTGGGCGCTGGAGTGGGGTATGTCGGAAGCCACCTTCTCTCCAGCGAACGCCAGAGAGCTCACTAAGGCGATCACCGCAACTCGAATGATTGGCTTCATAGTCAGGACGTACCTCCACCCTGTCCATCGCAGGTACTAATCCAAAGAAAGTACCTTTACAATGTGTAAGTTGAAGGATGCTGGGACAATTTGCCGCTGACAACTTGTCTGGCAAAGAGACAGTATGTCCCAAAAGTCCTGGGACGTAGCAGTACCGTCGTACTATATAGCTTTAATCGATGAGGATTACTTCGGGGCGGTGAAATAAAATGTGGCACCCTTGCCGAGTTCTGACTCAACCCAAATTTTTCCGCCGTGTTGTTCCACAATGCGCTTCGAAATCGCTAAGCCGATTCCGGTGCCGGCGAATTCGCGGCCATGCAATCGTTTGAAGACGCCAAACACCTGCTCGTGATAACGCGGATCGATGCCGATGCCATTATCACGAACGGAGAATTGGATCGCGTCGCCGGTGTCCATCGCGGAAACATGAATCTTGGGCGCTTCCTCTCCGCGGAAAGTAATCGAGTTCGTGATTAACTGGCGGAAGAGCAGCGTTAACTGTCCAAAATCGAAGCGCACTGCGGGTAACGGATCGTTGGTCACTTGTGCGCCACTCTCCTGCAGCGCTGCATCCATCATCAGCAGCGCGCCTTGTAAAGCGCCTTCGGGCTCCATCAACTCGAGAGACTGGTCCAGGGAACGGAACTGATGCGAATAAGTGAGCAGATCGCTCAGCAGCCGGTCCATGCGCTCGGTCGCCTCCAGGATGTAACGCATGAAATCGAGCCCGTCGCCATCCAACTGAGCCTGATAGCGGCGATCCAATAGCTGGGCGTAGCTGACGATCATCCGGATCGGTTCCCGCAGATCGTGCGAGACGGCATACGCAAACTGCCGGAACTCTTCATGATGCCGCTTCTGCTCAGCCAGCAGACGGGCCTCAAAGTCTTCCGCGGGCCCGGGCTCGCTCTGGGGGCTCATAAACGAGTGCATCTTCATTCTACGCGCCGCGGGAACGTCGCGGGGCCTCTGTTATCCTGATCCCTTGGCACGCATCTTCCCTTTTCAACCCTATCGCTACAGCGCGAAAGCCGGGCCCGTTGACCATCTCGTAACCCAGCCCTACGACAAGATCTCGCCTGAAATGCAGGCCCGCTATCTTTCCTTGAGTCCCTACAATCTGGTTCGTATCATTCTGGGCGAACGGATGCCGTCCGACAGCGCAACGGACAACCCGTACACCCGCGCGGCCGGTCTCTTGAAGAGTTGGATCGGTAACGGCATCCTGGATCAGGAGAAGGAACCGAGCGTCTACGCGTATTTCCAGAGATTCACCGTGCCCGACAGCGGCCAGCCTATGGAACGCAAGGGCTTCATTGCGGTGGGCGCCGTCGAAGACTATTCGGCCGGAGTGGTCCATCGCCATGAGCAGACGCTCTCCGGTCCGAAAAAGGATCGCATGGAGCTGCTGCGCCACACGCACGCGCACTTTGGCCAGATCTTCATGCTTTATCCCGATCCCCAAATGGCGATTGATCGCATTCTCGATCAAGCTGCCACGGGAGCGCCGGTCACAACGCTAAATGATGAATATGGAGTGACGCATCGTGTGTGGAAGATTTCAGAGCCGGGCGCGATCGCGCAGATTCAAGCGCTGATGGCGGACAAGAAATTGCTGATCGCCGATGGGCACCATCGCTACGAAACCGCGCTCGCGTTTCGTAATGAGAACCCGGGCTTGAAAGATGCCGAAAAAGTGATGATGACTTTTGTGAACATGCATTCGCCAGGCTTGGAGATTTTGGCGACGCATCGTGTGTTGAGTGGAATCCCGGCGGATCTGGTCAATAAGATCCCTGCCCGGCGGCTGGGTTCCCTGGACGAACTCAAGCAACTGTTTCGCGTCCCGGCTCAAGACAAGATTCGCATCGGACTAGCGCTCCCAAGCGGCGAAGTTCGGTTGTATGAGCGCGATCGCAAACCCGGTGAGCTGGACATCCATGTGCTGCACCAGGAATTGCTTGGCGCCGCTCTCGGCATCAGCGATGAAGCAGTGCGCGAGCAGAAGCACATCGAATATGTCCGAGGACTGGATGCGGCCCTTGCCAAAGTTCTCGACGGAGGTGCGCAAGCCGCTTTTCTGCTGGAGCCGGTGACCGTTGAGCAAGTTGCAAAGGTGGCCTTCTCGGGCGGCGTGATGCCGCAGAAATCGACCGACTTTTATCCCAAGCTGCTCAGCGGTCTGACGATTTACCAGCTAAAGGATTAACTGCGAACACAAATTCCTCTACCGGCCTGCCGCCGATGAGATGTTCTTGAATGATCCGCTCTAGCACTTCAGGCGTAGCCGAGTGGTACCAAACGCCATCTGGGTAGACCACGGCGATGGGGCCTTGTTCGCAAATGCGCAGGCAATTGGCTTTGGTGCGATACACGCAGCCGGGCGGTTGCATTAACCCGCACTCTGCCAGGCGTTTTTTCAAATAGTCCCAGGAAGCGTTGGTCACCTCCCGCTCCGCGCACTTGGGCTTGCTCTGATCGGCGCACAAAAAGATGTGACGCGAGAGCGAACCGATTCCGTAACTGCGGGCAATGGTCGCGAGGTTTTCTTTATCGTTCATCTTGAATTCGTCCCTTCCAGACGCCGCCACGGCCAGACCAATAAGAAAGGGCTGAATCGATGGTAGCGGAAATGTAGAACAGAGCCACCAGCGGCAACAGTGGAGCCCAAAGAATCGATCGACCGTAGAAGCGTAAAGTGGGTGAGTACGCGATGCTCATCAAGGCCCAGGCGGCCAATCCAAAAACAGCCGCCAGCGGATGGTGCGTCAAAAGCAACAGCGGTGGCGCGAGATAGATGATCGCCATCCCGAGAATAGTCGCGATCAGCAACAGGGCCGAGTGATGAAGCTGCGCGAAAGCGGTTCGCGAAATCATGGCCCGGATTTCGGCAAAGGTGGTGTAGTCGCGAATGCTGACGGTGTCCGGAGTCACGCCCAGCCAGATCTGGCCGCCGGTGCGCTTGACGGCGCGCGCCAGAGCGCAGTCATCGATGATTGCATCGCGAATACTGGCAATTCCGCCGATGCGATCGAGCGCGGAGGGGCGGATCAGGATACAACCGCCGGCAGCCGCAGCCGTCCTGCTTTTGCGCCGCGCTACCCAGTTGGGCGGATAGAGCATGAAGAAGAAAAAGACGAACGCCGGGATCAGCAAGGTTTCGGCCAGCGAGCGGCAGCGCAGCTTGACCATCAAAGAAACCAGGTCGAGATTGGATGCTTCGGCGCGAGCCACCAATTCGGCGACAGCATTTGGCCCGTGCACGATGTCGGCGTCGGTGAAGAGGAAATAGTCCGGTGTGGCCGCCACGGCCTTTTTCAAACCCTCGGAGATGGCCCAAAGTTTGCCGGACCATCCGGTGGGAAGCGGCCCGGCATGGATCACTTCAGCGCCTGCCTCCGCTGCAACCACAGCCGTCCGGTCGGAACTGTGGTCATCCACCACAATGACATGCCAGGGGCGCAGGGAGGCTACGGCTTGTCCGATCACCGCCTCTTCGTCGCGGGCCGGAATGATGACGCAAACGCTTTTGCCAATTCCAACGCGCGCCGGTTTGGCCGGAGCGCCTATCCGCCAAAAGCCTCCGCGTGCGGTAAAAAGATAGACCCAGGTGCCCAGTGAACTGGCCGCGATTAATTCAACGGTCAAACGGTTATCACGACTTTGCCGATGAAATCGCCAGCCGCCAGGCAACGGTAGGCGTCGGCGGCTTTGTCGAAAGGAAATACGCGGTCTGCCACCGGCTTGATCTTATTCACGTCGATAGCCTGATTCATGTCTTCGAACATCGCGCGGCTGCCCACGCCGATGCCGATCATGACGCCGCTCTTCATCATGAGAATGGTCGTATTGATCTCGCCCTGCGTGCCGGCCAGGAAGCCGATAAGTGCCACCTTTCCACCGAACGCGGCAGCTTCGAAAGAACGGGTGAGAGAACCGGGCCCGCCATTTTCGAGAATGTGATCGGCGCCGTGCCCGCTGGTGAGATGCGTCACTTCCTTCTGCCAATCAGGGTACCGTTTGTAATTGACGCCGTCGGAAGCGCCCAGCGCGCAGGCGCGCTTGATCTTTTCGTCGCTCGAAGAAGTGACGATGACGCGTGCCCCCGCCGCTTTGGCGAATAGCAGTCCGGCCATGGAAACGCCGCCGGTGCCGAGGCACAGCACGGTGTCGCCGGGCTTGACGGGTTTGCCCGACACCATCAGCGCGTTCCAGGCTGTGACCGCGGCGCAGGGTAGGGTAGCGGCTTCCTCGAAAGACAAAGTTCTAGGCATGGGCACCACGCCGTCTTCATGGAGAACGATATATTCGGCGAGCGTTCCATCGAGTGGACTGCCGAGCGCTGGATGCCGCTCGGTCATGGGACCTGAGATCCAGGTTTGGAAGAATGTGCCGGCCACGCGATCGCCAGTTTTGAAGCGCGAGACTTCCGCGCCCACTGCCGCCACTTCACCGGCGCCATCGGATAGCGGAATCAGGTTGCGGCTGACGGGACCGCCGAAATAATTTCCGGTGACCACCATTTGATCGCGATAATTCAGCGACGTGGCGCGAATGCGAATCAACACTTCGCGTGGTCCGGGCTGAGGATCGCCTCGCTCGGCAAGGCGCAAGCCATCAATGCTGGTCGCGCCCTTTTGAACTTCGTAGACTTTCATCTGTACGATTGTACAGAACGGCAGTTAGAACAGGTATAGCGGAGTGCCGTGGGCTGGAGCGGCTGGCTCTTCGCCCGGTGCGCCGACGGGTTGCTCCTGCAACTCGCCCGAAATCTCGCCGGCGATGGGCCGGCAATAGATGCCGGTGTCACCCAGGTAAACTTCAAGCTCCGATGGGCGAGGCAGCGTGCCCTGGATCAGCGCCTCCGACAGTGGATCCTCGATGAACTTCTGTAGCGCCCGGCGCAGGGGACGAGCGCCGTAACTGCGATCCACGAGCGTCTTTTCGAGAATGTACCTGGCGGCGTCTTCGTTGACGCGAATCTTGATCTGCTTGGCCACCAGGTTCACGTTGATCTGCTCCACCAGGAGGTTGATGATCTGGAGCAGGTCTTCGTCGGCGAGCGACGTGAATAGAATCACCTCGTCCAAGCGATTCAGGAACTCAGGGTTGAAGGCCTTCTTCACTTCGGCCATCACCTGGTCTTCCACCTTGGTGGGAACACCGCTGATATTGGGCGCCGAGAAGCCGATGGACGCCTTCTTGTCGAGGAAGCGCGCGCCGAGATTCGACGTCATGATGATGAT
>JBEKLB010000181.1:0-12611 GCA_050010415.1 Bryobacteraceae bacterium
GCCGAACGCTATTTTCCCCCCCCGGAGACGTCCGCCAGGGAGACGCCTGGGAATCGAGCAGTGACTGAACCAGTGCCACCACTTCGCTATCCGGCGCGATGGACAAGCCAGGGTAGGCGAACCTCTCGTGGAAGGCGATCCCGCAGGCAGCGCTTACCTTCTTCATGGCCGGCTCCAACTCGTCGGCCGCGAATCTTTGGATGCGATCGAGAATCGGCTGGACGGAATCTTCGGGCAGATAGCGAATCTCGAAATCGAAGATGCATTCCGCGGGAATGACATTCAGGACCGTTCCTCCGTGCACCGTGCCGACATGCAGCGTGGTGTGCGGCACTTCGTATTGCGCATCGAACGGACCGTGCAGTTGCTTCTCCTCGTTCAGCCGACTAATGAACGTAATCAACTCCGCGGCATATTCCACGGCGTTGACGCCCGCCGCCGGGTTGCTCGAGTGACCTTCCAGGCCACGAACCTGAGCTCGCATAGCGACCTTTCCTTTGTGCTCCACAACCAAGCGCATGGAAGTAGGTTCTCCAACGACGCCCATTCGCGCCTTGACTGGCAGATCGCCCAAATCCTCCAGCAGGTGACGCAAACCAATGCATCCGAGTTCCTCATCGCAGGTAAACGCGAGATGAATGGGCGTGCGCAGCTTCTGTCGGACAAAGTGCGGTACGGCGGCCAAAACGCATGCGATGAAGCCCTTCATATCGGCGGTGCCGCGGCCGTAGAGACGACCGTCGCGATGATCCATCTGGAAGGGAGCAGTGGTCCAATTCTGCCCATCCACCGGGACCACGTCGGTATGCCCGGCCAGAAGAAATCCCGCGCGATCAGGCAGGCCGATGGTCGCGAACAGCGTCGCTTTGGTGCGCGACCGGTCTTCTATGACGCGCGATGCCACTCCGTGCCCTGCCAGATAATCGCGAATAAACTGGATCAACTCAAGGTTCGAAAGCCGGCTAGTGGTATCGAAGGCGATCAGCTTTCCGAGCAGCGCTTCAGAATCGTAAGCTTCCATTTCGGGCCTCAAGGATCTCCCGCAACGCCGTAAGATGGCGCCGCGTCTGGCGATTGTGCACGCCGCACATAAGCGTCGAGTTGCGGCTGGTAGAGCTCCCATAAAAAGCACAGCTGCTCGATGGGATCGTCCGACCAGTCCACACGCAGGTCGACAACGGGCCAGGAAACCTTGTCAGCAATCAGCACGCCCGCGGCATGCAGTCGGCTCGCTTCGCCGCCGGCCTTTAATCCCGCGCGAAGAGCTTTAAGCAATCGATCCGCCAGATGTCCCTTGCTCTCCTCAAAAGCCCGGGTCATTTCGCCGGGCACCGTTCCATTCGCCAGGAGATTTCCAGCTGCGGCACAGTCGCTGGATAGAGACTCTCCAAAAACTGGGAGCGTGCGATCGCCGCTGAACACCGCGGGCGCACCGGCGGACGGGAGCAGCACCAGTTGCCGCCATTCTATATAAGGATGCTCCCTCCTAAATAAGTCAACAATCTCGCTCGCGCTTGTGCCGCTCTGCATCAGATCGAGCGCGAGCCGTCCCAGGTTGGGATCGGTCACATTCTGGCTAAGCGCCGCGCCGATACCCGCACTCACATGCGCACAGCGGCTGGCGACGGCGATGCTCGAAGAGGCCACGGCTACACCGACCATCCCGGTAAGCGGGCAGCGGGCTGCGATGGACATCGTCATTGGGGTATCAGGCAGTTGGTATCACGGCAGTGACATCGATCTCGACCAGCCATTCCGGACGCGCCAGCGCGGATACCACCACCCCCGTTGAAACTGGATAGACACCCTTCAGCCATTTACCCACCACTCGGTAGACGGCCTCCCGGTAGCGGGCATCCACCAGATAGATCACGATCTTGCAGATGTCGTCGAGACGGCTACCCGCCTCTTCCAGCAACACTTTGATATTCGACATGGCCTGCTCGGTTTGAGCGCTCACGTCGCCCAGTCCCACGGACCGGCTGGTGTCCAGATCCTGTCCCACCTGGCCGCGCACGAATACCAGGTTTCCGGCCACCACCACCTGGCACAAATCATTGTCGAGCTTCTGCTCGGGATAAGTGTCGCGCGTATTGAATTTGCGGATTCGCCGGTGACTCATGCGCCTCGCGTTTTCGTGCTCTTCGAGAGCACCTGTTCAGAGAGACCCGCGGACTTGCGGACGAAGTCCAGTGGCCCGCTCCAATCGAAATTGTTATAGACGGAGGCCAGGTGCGCAAAGGGCGGGGATTGAGCAAACAACTGAAAGGTGAGGCGGTGACCGGCGTAGTCCGAATTCAACAGGTCGCGCGCGAACGCCAGCAACTTACGCCGATCTTCCGCCACCCACTCTTCGTTCACCGAATAAAACTTGTTCAGCCACTTGCCGGCCACCGGATGCGCGAAGGATGCCGCATCGGGCGTTATGCAAATTTGTCCGCCGCACAGCTCACGGGCAATGTGCATCATGGCGGGTAATTGCGTACAGGCCAGTACGCGGCCGGTGTAGAGCAATGACTGATTTGGCATCAACAGCCCACCGGGACTCGGCTCGGCCAGCGCGATGGAAGCGGTCAAATGCGCGTGAATGCCTTCCCGATAGCAAGCCAGTTGCGCGAGTTTCTCCTGCACCGCCTGCTGCTTGTCGAGGCCGGTTTGCCGAGCGTTGAAGAGTGCCGCGCCGATCAGCATGTCCGCGACCTTGAGATTGCGTTGGACGAAAGCGAAGGCGCTATAGCGGTGCAGCGTGGAACGGATAAACGTGGCGGCTTTTGTATAGCGATAGAACAACACGTTTTCCCAGGGGATGAGGACGTCGTCGAAAATTACCAGCGCGTCGATTTCGTCGAAGCGATTCGCCAGCGGATAATCTTCCGCCGGCGCGCGGCCGGCGAAGCCAGTGCGGCAGATAAATTTCAATCCCGGCGATCCCAAGTCGCAGATGAAGCCCAGAGCATAATCCGACAGCTCGGCGTTTCCCCAGTTCGCGATGGTCGGTTTGACGAACGCCTGATTGGAATACGCGGCAGCCGTTTCGTACTTCGCGCCGCGCACCACGATGCCCGCATCGGTTTCTTTTACCAAATGCAGAAGCATGTCCGGATCCTGCGCTTGCGGCGGCTTGGAGCGGTCGCCTTTGGGATCGGTATTGGCCGATACGTGGAACAGATCCCGGTACAAAACGCGATCGATATGATTCCGGACATTCTCCGAAAAGCGGGGATCCACTTCGTTCAGCAGATTCTGGCCATCGTAGAGGGACCACATTTCGCCCACCGTTTCGTCCCCCACCCGCGTGACAACGCCGCCGATTTCGTTCATCACCGTGTCGGTGGCGCGGCGCTTATCCCACCAATCCTGCTGGGTGTGCGGAAGCTTCAAGCCGATGGCGTGCGCTTCGCCTTGCGCATCGGTGTAACTCATCACGGAACTGGTGGCGGGATCGTGCGCCATATCGTAAATGCGGGCGCGGATGTCGACCAACGGCTGAAACGCGGGATGCGTGACAACATCGTCTACTCGTTCGCCATTCAGATAAATTTCGCGGCCATCTCGAATGGACTGGCGGTATTCATCGCCGGTGCGAATCATAATTCCACCTTGGAGATCTGTGCGGCTGAGAAACGTCGGAAGATAAAATAGATTGGGACACCGATCAAAATAATCGCGAGGCCAGGATAAGTAGTGGCCGGCCGGTATAAGAACAGAGCTGCGAGGATGGACGCAGCGCCAATGAGATAGAGCGCCGGGACTACGGGATAGCCCCAGGCACGATAAGGCCGCACGGCGTCTGGACGAAGACGACGTAAGCGAAACACACCGGCGATGGTCAGGATGTAGAACACCAAAGCCGCGGAAACCACGTATTCGAGCAAACTGCTGAAGAGATTCCCGAACGTTTTGGTCGACGGATTGTAAGTGCGGATCAAGATCAGGAAGCAGGCCCATGCGCCTTGCATCGCGAGCGAAGGGCCGGGAACGCGGGCGTCGTTCAGTTGAGCCGCCTGCCGGAAGAACAAGCCGTCGCGTGCCATGGCGAAATAAGCCCGCGCGCCCGACATCAGCATGCCGTTGATACAACCGAATGCCGAGATCACAATGACGATGGCCATGATTGCAGCGCCGGCCGACGGCAAAACCGCTTCGAGCATGGCGCCCGCGACGCGGTCAAAAGGAGCGTGCTGAATTTTGTCGAGGGGCAGCACCAACACGTAGGCGAGATTCACCAGGAAAAACAGCGTGGTCACTATGGAGACGCCGAGCACCAACGACAGCGGGACGTTGCGGCGTGGGTTCTTGACCTCCCCAGCAGTGAACGTAATATTGTTCCAGGCATCGGCTGCAAACAGCGACCCGGCCTGCGCCAGGCAGATGGCGGCGATCAGCCCGAATGCCGTTTCGGGCGTTAGTCCGGGTGCTATCGGCGTGTAACCTTGTGGCCGCCACAGGCTGGCAAAATTCGATCTCACGGCGGGGCTCCAGCCCACCATTCCTACCGCGATCACGCCCAGCAAAGCAACCAGCTTGGCGCTAGTGAAGGTATTTTGAATCCGCTTGCCGTAGCTGATGCCGCGCGCGTTGCTCCAAGTGAGAAGCGCCACAATGGCAACCCCTACCAACTGGCCGGTGGAAAGCGAGATGGCGTAGCCGCTGAACACATGCAAGGGCGGAACGATGTAGGCATTCTCCGCGATGCGCGGCCAAAGAATGCCGAGATAACGAGCGAGCCCTACGCCGACTGCCGCAACCGTTCCAGTCTGGATCACCATAAACAACGTCCAGCCGTATAAGAATCCGCACAAAGGAGACCAAGCCTCACGCAGATAAACATATTGGCCTCCGGCCAGAGGCATCATCGCGGCCAGTTCGCCATAAGACAAAGCGGCCGCCACGGTCAACAATCCGGTAATGATCCAGGAAGCGAGCAGCCATCCCGAACTGCCCACGGTACGCGCCATTTCAGCCGCCACAATGAAGCTTCCGGTCCCGATCATGGACCCGGCCACGATCATGGTGCTGTCGAAGAGACCGAGGCTTTGCTGCAGGCTGGCCCCGGGGGCGCCGGTTGGACAATTCACCGCAACTGGTTCCGCATTCATGCTGGCGACGGAAACGGTTTATGGTAGCAGCTTCCGTCGTCCGTTCTAAACATCGCCGTCGCTGTAGCGCTGGGAGTTGCTGGGTCCGGACGACAATCTGAAAAAGGCAGGAACTGGCGCGGTGAAGCAGTGCCTGTTGGGATAGAATCAACTGACACTCGTTAATGCAGCTATTGGTTGGCACCTGCCTCGGCCCTTACAAAATCCTTGCGCCTATCGGGGCAGGCGGTATGGGCGAGGTTTACAAAGCTCATGACACAAAGCTGGATCGCGATGTAGCGATCAAAGTACTTCCCGAAGCTCTGGCACGGGACCCCGAGCGGCTGGCGCGCTTTGAGCGCGAGGCCAAGGTGCTGGCTTCGCTGAATCACCCCAACATCGCTCAAATTTACGGGATCGAAGAGTCGAGCGAAATTCGGGCGCTGGTGATGGAGTTGGTTCCCGGCGTACCGATCAAAGGGCCGCTTCCGCCCGAGACCGCTCTCAACTACGCCAAACAGATTGCCGAAGCCCTGGAGGCTGCCCACGAGAAGGGCATCGTTCATCGAGATCTTAAGCCTGCCAATATTCTTGTGACGTCCGCCGATGTCGTCAAAGTGCTCGATTTCGGCTTGGCGGCCGTAATTGAAGGCCCAGCTTCCGCCAGTGGGAATGTCATGGATTCGCCCACGCTCACCACCTCACCGACGCGGGCGGGAATGATTCTGGGCACCGCTGCGTATATGAGCCCGGAGCAGGCGCGGGGGAAGACCGTCGACAAGCGCGCCGACATCTGGGCGTTCGGTGCGGTGCTGTACGAGATTCTTACTGGCACTGCCTTGTTCCAGGGCGAAACTGTTTCGGACATTCTAGTGGAAGTGTTGGGCAAGGAACCGGAGTTAGGCGTATTGCCGTCGCACATCCGTTACGTTGTAGAGCGCTGTTTGCGTAAAGAAGCGCGCAAGCGTTGGCAGGCCATCGGGGACGTGCGGATTGCGCTTGAGGAAGGTTTGCCAGATCCGGCGGCGACACCGACATCCCCGGTCGAAGCCAAGCGCAGCCCGCTGCCTTGGGCCATCGCAGGTGTGCTCCTGTTAGTTGCAGCGACAACGTCGTTCGTGGCCTGGCGCGCGCGATCCGGGCCCGGCCCTGGCGATCCGCCGCTAATGCGCTTCGATGCGTCGCTCGGCTTGGATGCGATCGAGGGCGGCGCTTATGCGGGTACCTTCACGACAATTTCGCCAGATGGGACGCGGCTGGTGTATTCCGCGCGCGGTCCTGATGGCAAACGGATGTTGGGCACTCGGCTTCTGAACCAGCCCGGAGGAACCACGCTGGCGGGCACCGAGAACGGCTTCGACGCATTCTTTTCACCGGATAGCCAGTGGATCGGATTCTTCGCCGACGGCAAGTTGAAAAAAACTTCGGTCAACGGCAGTGCTCCTGTGACACTGTGCGACTCTTCCGTCCCCAGGGGCGCCAGCTGGGGCGACGACGGAACCATCGTCGCCGCCCTCACCAATACCGCGGGCCTTTTCCGTATTCCCGCCTCGGGAGGAACGCCGCAACCGTTGACGCAGCATCGCGCGGGCGAATCTACCCACCGTTGGCCCCAGGTTTTGCCCGGAGGCCAATCGGCACTGTTCACCTCAAGCAACAGCCTCAGCAACTATGAGGGCGCCAACATCGAAGAAGTGAATTACAAAACCGGCCAGACCACCACCGTGGTGTCGGGCGGCTATTACGGACGCTACCTGCCCAGCGGCCACCTCCTCTATGTCCATGAGGGTGTGCTATTCGCCGTGCCTGTCGCGGGCTCTCCGCTGAAACCGCAAGGCGGGTCCATCCCGATTCTGGAAGATGTCGGTGCCATTACGACCTCTGGCTCCGGTCAGTTTGATGTTTCGCGGACTGGGATCTTCGTCTACCGCAGCGGTAAGGCTGGCCCGCAAGTCTGGTCCCTCGCTGCTATTCAAGGTGAATCTTTGAAAGGTAACGCGCCAAGTGGCGACACGCCAGGCTCATCAAAGACGCTGCCGTTGTTGACTAAGCCGGGCGCGTATTATACTCCGCGTCTTTCGGCCGACGGCCGCAGGCTGGCGCTCGGAATCGAGTCTGGGAACGGCGTGGATATTTCAATTTACGACGTTCAGAATGACACACTGTCGCGACTGACCTTCGCGGGCCAAGTCAGCTTCAATCCAGTGTGGACGGCTGACGGCAGGCATATCGCATTCCAGACCAGAAGCGGCAACGCGAACAGCATCTCCTGGGTCCGGAGCGACGGCGCGGGTGGAATGCAAAAGCTGATCGAAGGTAAACTGGTCACTCCTTACTCCATCTCGCCCGACAGCCGGTACCTGGCCTATTACGATCAGAATTCCGCTTCTCAATTTGAGCTTTGGACTATGCCATTGGACATTGCAGATCCGGATCATCCCAAGCCGGGGAAGCCCGAACCGTTCGCGCGCTCGCAAGCCAATCAGTTGCACCCGTTCTTCTCGCCGGACGGACGCTGGATCGCTTATACATCGGATGAGTCCGGCTCTAATGAAGTGTACGTCCGGCCGTTCCCGGAAACCGCGACGGGAGGCAAGTGGCAGGTTTCTTCCGGCGGCGGCCAGGTTCCAGTGTGGTCCCATGACGGAAGGAATCTGTTTTTTGAGAGTCTCGACAATCGAATCGAAGAGGCCGGCTATACGGTAAAAGGCGATACGTTCGTGGCCGGTAAGCCTCGGCTGTGGTCCGACCAACGGCTTTACGCCCCCACTGCCGACCAGAATTTCGACCTGTTTCCTGATGGCTCCAGGATCGCGGCCGTAATCCCCCTGACCACGGACGAGAGCAAGGGTTCCGTGCACGTCACATTTCTGCTGAATTTCTTCGACGAGCTGCGCCGACGGGTGCCGGTGGGGAAATAAGTCTCAATCCACGGGATTGGTCGCGAATATCGAAAGCTCCGGCGTGAACCCCCGGTCCTCCATCTCGAGAACCGCTTTGATCATGTAGGCGATGTCTTCGCTCTGCAGCTTGCTCGGATTCTCGGCGGATTGCGGGAACCCGGCGCGGCGGGCGAAATCGGTGAGTACTTCGCTCGGATTGACCAGGAAGACGCGTATGTTGTACTTCCGCAGCTCGGCACGCCAGCACTCGGTCATCCCGCGCAAGGCGAACTTGCTCGCGTAGTAGGCCGTACCATTGGGTGCGCCGCGCAAGGAGGCGGTAGAGGAAATGTTGATCAGGTTCCCCCGCTTGCGCTCCTTGAAGAGCCTGGCCGCTTCGCGCGACATCAGCATGACGCCGGTCACGTTGGTGGCAAACACGGCGTCGAAGCTTGCACGATCCAAGTCGATCAGCTCCTTGCGAATGCCGATACCGGCGTTGTTGATCAGGACGTCCAGGTCGCCAAGCTTTTCCTTCACTTCACGAAAAGTCCGCAGAACATCGGCCTCGTTGGACACGTCGGCTTGTATGCCAACGACGCCTAACGCGCGGGCGGCTTCGGCCAATCGTTCCGGGTCGCGCCCGGTGATGGCGACGCGCGCTCCTGCCTCTTTGAGCACCTGGGCCGCGGCGCGCCCGATGCCGCTAGATCCGCCGGTAATCAGAACTACAGCGTTCTTGAGATTCATACTTTCAGCTTCAACCATTCTCCGAGTACTCTCAACTCGGCTGAGAGCGCGTCACGTACCGCGGCTGTCTTCCGCCCTTCGAACCAGGTTCCCAGCACATTCAGCCGTCCGTTCGCGCGATCCGTTTTTAAATCCACCCTCGCAACCAGTTTCTCTCCGAGCAAGAATGGCAGCACATAGAATCCATACCGTCGCTTCTTTGGCGGAATGAAAACCTCCAGCCGGTATTCGAAGCCGAACAGCCGCTCCACGCGCGGCCTGCACCAGATCACTGGATCGAACGGGGACAGCAGCGCCGCTGCTTCGATCTTTCGCGGCATCGCCGCCTTGGGATCCAGATACGCCATCTCCCGCCAGCCTTCCACTCGCGCCTCTTCCAACTGGCCCGACTCTACCAATTCGCGCAAGCGGGGCAACGCTTCGCGCATCGGCATCCGGAAGTAATCCGCAAGATCTTTGGCCGTGCCCATACCGTGCGCTTTCGCCGCCTGGAGCAGCAGCGCACGCCGGCCTTCGTCGTGGTCTACTTGCCGCGAGTGATGCTCGGCAGGGAGCAAGCGCTCCGCCAGATCATACAAGCGCGAGAAATTCGATCGCCTTCCAGCAGCCGCCAGCGATCCTCTCAGGAAATGCGCTTCCAGCACGCCACGTTGTACCGTTCCGATCCAGGACCCGGGGATTCTTGCACCAGCGCCATCGGGAGGCGGCAGGTCATCGGCGGCCAGGGGGCCGCGCCGCCTCACCTCTTCGAGCACCCACGCGGCATAGTCCGCGCGCTCTTCCAAAACCTTTGCGAATCCCCATGGCCGCACCCGATCCGTCTCACGCCGATATCGCAGCAGCGGCCAAGTCTCCGCGGGGACGATCGAAATCTCGTGGGCCCAGTGCTCGGCGAACTCACCGGTGCCGTAGATCAGCTGGTCGAATGCGGTGCGATCATACGGCCCTACGCGCGAGAACGGCACCATATGCTGCGCCTGGCACACTACGTTCACGCAGTCGATTTGCAGCAGCCCTAGCCGGCGAATCGTGTCGCGCAAATGCCGGACCGTCGCGCGCCGCGGCCTGGGACGATCAAACCCTTGCGCCGCCAAAGCCAAACGCCGCGCTTCGCTTAAAGACAGTGAGGTGCGTGTCAGAACATCAATGGTAAACGATCAGCGTGCAGCTCGGAATGTTCAATTCGCGGTGTTCAATTCGCGATATTCAATTCACGGTCTTCAATTCGAGGTGATGGCGCCGAACGTCCCTGTTGATTGATACGCTCCCCCCGCGTTGAAGTACAGCACAGTGGTTGGGCCGGACTCGGTGTTCCCGTTCCCAAACTCGATCGCCCAAAGGCCGGGGAGGACGATAGGTTCTCCGTCGCTTTCGAGGAAACCCTGGAACACGCCTTTCGAATACGCCCCGATCTTTCCACTGCCGGTGTTCCCCACCAGAATCATGTCGCTGACTGCGCCGAAGTTGGCGGGCGCAACGGCCACTCCCCAGGGTTGATCGAAGTGCCCATACTCGAGATCATACTGAAACTTGCCGTTGGTATCGAAAACCCCGACAAAGCCAGTCCCTCCGCCGGCCGACGCGTTATATGTCACGTAAATATCCTTCCCGATGGCCTGAATTCCTGCCGGCGTATAGGACGCAGGCACCTTCGAATCCGTGAAAGCGCCCGCCGGCAGCGTGACTGGACTGAACGACGCTGCATCGTAGGCCTCCACTCCCCCATTGGCATTGGCGACGTAGTAGGTATAGAGGCCGCTGGTGGCGTTCTTAGCGATGGTCAGCCCCTGATAGGACGCACCGCCGGCTGAATTGTTCACCATAATAGTCGCTGAAGATACATGACACTCGAGACAGCCCTTGCCCGGCTTGCTGGGTCCGGCCGCGGCGCTCCAATTGGAAATGGTTCCATCCAGAGTGACGAACGCAAAGTCGTAGTTCGTTGGATTAAACGCGGTCCCTGTCGGACTACCTGTTCCCGAGCCGCTGGCCGGCGGAATGGTTACCGCTAAATTGACGATAGTTCCATTCGCATAATACAAAGTTGAGAGACCGGTGACTTGATCATTGATCCACCACTCATTTTCCTTGAACGCGGAACTGCTGGGACGCGACAATCCCCAGGGATTCACGAGGCGTGAATCCTGCACCGTTGTGACTATATTCGAGACTGTGTAGCTGTTGGTTTGAGCGTCGGCGCGGACCAGACCGATCAAGGCCGCGGCAAACATAAGAATATTTCTCATGGCTCCTCCTGTTATCAAGTAAGAGTATCGCCGCTTTTGTTTATCGTCTAGGCGCTTTTTAACCATTACAGTTTGCTTTACGGCGCAGCGCTGGCATCGCGTTAAATTATAACTTAGCCCCTATGAAAGAACCCGCTCGGGAAGTGGAGAAGCTGCGCGAGGAACTGCGCCGTCACGAACATCTTTACTACGTGCTGGACGCGCCGGAAATCTCGGATGCCGAATATGACGCGCTGATTCGCCGGCTGCGGGAACTCGAGACGCTACATCCGGAGCTTGCGACGCCCGACTCCCCAACCCAGCGCGTTGGCGGCAAGCCCCGCGAAGGTTTCGTCAAAGTGGCGCACAGTTCCCCGATGTTGAGCCTGGATAACGCTCTGAACGAGGAAGAGCTTCTGGCGTTCGATCGCCGGGTGGGGGAACTTCTCGGGGGCCTTGCATATCGCTATGTCACCGAACTCAAGATGGACGGGCTTTCCATGGCCGCGCAGTATCGTAGCGGACAGTTCGTTCAGGCCGTAACGCGCGGCGACGGAACGGTTGGCGAGGACGTCACCGAGAACGCGCGAACCATCCGCTCGCTGCCGCTGCGCACCAAAGGTAAGTTCGCCGAATTCGAAGTGCGTGGAGAAACGGTATTGAACCGGCAGGCCTTCGAACGGCTGAATGCTGACCGCGATGCACATGGTCTGCCTCGCTTTGCGAACCCTCGCAACGCGGCCGCAGGCTCTCTGCGCGTTCTGGAACCGCAGATCACTGCATCGCGGCGGCTCGATTACTATACATATTTTTTGCTGCGAGGCGGGCAGCCGGCCATGGAGAGCCACTGGCAAGCCTTGGAAGAGCTGCGCGACATGGGATTCAAGGTGAATCCGCATCGCAAGCTTTGCAGCGGTATCCAGGAAGTGGTGGAATTCTGTGCGCACTGGCACACCCACCGCGGAGAACTGCCGTACGAGATCGATGGCGTGGTGGTGAAAGTTGATTCCATCGCGCAACAGCAGCAATTGGGACTTACCGCCAAGGCGCCGCGCTGGGCCATCGCGTACAAATATCCGGCGCAACAAGCCGTCACCACGCTCGAAAGCATTGAGGTCCAGGTGGGTCGCACCGGCGCCTTAACTCCGGTGGCGCGCCTGAAGCCCGTGGAGGTGAGCGGCGTCACGGTATCCAACGCAACCCTGCATAACGAGGATGAAATCGAACGATTGAACCTCCAGATTGGCGACCAAGTGGTGATCGAACGCAGCGGCGACGTAATTCCGAAAGTGGTGCGCGTCCACGCCGAAGGCGCTCACCGCAAGAAATTTCACATGCCCACGCACTGTCCGGTTTGCCACAGCACCATCGTCCGTGAGGAGGGGGAAGCTGCCAGCCGCTGTATTAATACCAATTGTCCCGCCCGCTTGAAGGAATCCATTCTGCACTTCGCTTCGCGCGGCGTCATGAATATCGACGGCATAGGCTACGCGCTGGTGGATCAGCTGGTCGATCAAGGCATGGTGAAGAGCGTCGCCGATATCTACGATCTCACCGTGGACAAGCTGCTTACGCTCGAGCGGATGGGAGAGAAATCCGCGGGCAATATCATCCGCAACATCGATAATTCCAAGAAGAATCCTCTGCCTCGTGTCCTCACTGCGTTGGGCATTCGC
>JBEKLB010000182.1:0-12571 GCA_050010415.1 Bryobacteraceae bacterium
TTGCCGGACGCATTGTGCCCGGATTCTTTGGTTAATTCGGGGTGCGCGAGGAATCCGAAGATTCCGAGCCGGTAATTATAGGTGACCACCACCACGCCCTTCCGCGAGAGCGCATTTCCGTCATACATCGGGACCGACCCCGCACCACCCGTGAAGGCGCCGCCATAAGACCACACGATCACAGGGCGCCGTTCGCTCGCCGATTTCGCGTCGGTCCAGACGTTCAGATAAAGGCAATCTTCGCTGGGGGCTGGCGCAGATGCACCGGCCGGGCCGCGCTGTTGCTGCATACACACCGCGCTGAACTCGTCGGCTTTGCGCACGCCATCCCAATGCGACGCTGGCCGAGGCTCGCGCCAGCGCAAATCGCCCACCGGAGGCGCGGCATAGGGGATGCCCTTGTAAACGCGCACGTCGTCGCTCGAACCGGCAATGCCCGAAACCAGGCCGGTATCGATGCGGACCGGATCAGAAATCGCGGCGGAGAGAAACGAGGCTCCCGCCAAGAATGTTCCGAAAACGAGGGGAAATAGGCGTCGCATGGTGGCCAGTATGTCAGCTTCACGAGGGACGGGTCAACATACTCCCTAGAAGGCCACTTTTGTCGATTGCTGCTTCCGACGCACTACACTAGCGCGCAACGCCTTCGGCTATCCTCACCCTGACCTTGACTTCCACCCGCGACCCGAGACGGTTGAGGGTCGACATCAGGCGATCAACGGTGAAGCGCCGTAAGTCGGCGTTGCGAATGCGCGAGAAATCGGCGGCCGCAATCCCCGTGCGGCTGTGAGCAGCGCGGACCGTTAAATGCTGGCGATCGAGGGCCTTGATGATTTCGGCAGCCAGGATGGCCTTGAATTGTTCGGCATCGGCGTTCTCATATCCCAGGTCCCGGAAGACGTTACCACTGCCTCGCGCGAGTTCGAGTTTTTGGTGATTCATCGAAGCATCTCCTTTTTTCTGAAACGCGTGGCGCCGCTTGCTCACGCGCCCCAGGTCCGGTGTTCTTCGATCTGTAGGGTGCGGAAACTCCACCGAACCGCGCACGCGAGAGATTGTGTAGAACTACGATCAACCGCTCCCTTCGGTCACGGCTCGGCATCGAGGCTCCAGCAGAATCATGGCGCAACCGAGCCGCGACCACAGGGAGCGGGTAATGGCACCGGGGGTATCCGTCATGTTGTCAGATATGACAACAGCTGTCAAGGGACGCCTACGTCGCCTGCGGTGCGGTCTCGAGCCTCGATCCCAGCGTCAGGAAGTTGAGCAGCGTGGAGCAGACGGCGGAGCCTGCGATCACAATTGCCATGGGAAGCGCCGGATTGTCGATGAAGCCGAGAAACGTCGTGGTGACGGCTGCGATCAAGAACTGGTTGGTGCCGAGCAACGCCGACGCAGTGCCCGCGATCTGGCCGTGGCGCATCATGGCGATGGCCGATCCATTGGGGAACACGAAGCCTTGCGCGGAAACATAAATGAAGACGCAGGCGAAGACGCTCCACATGCCTCCGAATCCACTCAGAACGCTCGCCAGCAGCAAAAGACCGGCGAACAATTGCACTATGTTTGCGGTCCGCAACACGCGCCACAACGGGATGCGATGCGACATCCGCCCATTGATTTGAGAAGCCGCCACCATGCCCGCCGCCACCGACCCAAAGAGCCAGCCAAAGCGCTCCGTCGGCACCTTGTAAAGCACGATGAACACGAACGGCGCGCTGGTGATGTACGCGAATGTTCCCGAGGAGCTGAAACCACAAACCACCGACGCACCGATGAAAGTCCGATCCTTGAACAGGCGCGTGTACGCGGATTTAATGAGGCCGAACTCCAACGGCCGCCGCGCTTCGTGCGCCAACGATTCCGGCAAACGGAAGTGCATTCCCAAAAGACACGCGACGCCCAACAGGGCCTGCGTGACAAACGCTGAGTTCCAACCGAACCAGACCAGCAGATAGCTGCCGATGAGAGGCGCGATGACGGGCGAAACGCCGAGCACCAGCACCAGCATCGAAAAGATGCGGCGCAACTCGCTAGCGGGAAAAAGATCGGTGACCATGGCGCGCGACATCACCGCGCCGCCGCAAGCGCCTACCGCCTGTACCAGCCTGGCGACGGACATAATGGGAATCGATGGCGATAACGCGCACGCGGCCGACGCAGCGATGAACACCAACAGGCTGGCGTACAACGGCGGCTTGCGGCCGAACCGGTCCGTAATGGGCCCGTACAGCGGCTGCCCCAGTGCGTAGCCCAGCAGAAACGTCACCATGGTCATTTGCACCGAAGCCGTGGAGGTGTGAAACACCTTCTCGATCACCGGCATCGCCGGAAGGTACATGTCGATGGAGAGCGGCGCGAAAGCCTGCAGCGCGCCCAGCAGGATCAGCAGCTCCAGATGGCGCAGGCGCGAGCTAAGCGTGGGTTGTTCAGCAATCACTAGGGAAGAGACAAGTGTATCAGGTCAAGTACAGATCGCCCGAGGTCGATTGCTATACCTATATTAGAGAATGCGGATCACCATCATCGGCGGCGGAATCATCGGGCTGGCCACGGCGTTGCGATTGGGCCAGAGACTTCCGGGTGCCTCCATCACGGTGCTGGAGAAGGAAGCTGCCGTCGGACAACACCAGAGCGGCCACAACAGCGGCGTGCTGCACTGCGGCCTGTACTACAAGCCGGGGTCGCTCAAGGCCAAGCTCGCCGTCACAGGAATCCGGCAGATGATCGCGTTCTGCCAGGAGCACGGCGTCCCGCACGAGGTGTGCGGAAAGCTGGTGGTGGCCGCTATTGAAGATGAAGTTCCGCGGCTAAATGACCTGTTCGAACGCGGGCAGCAGAACGGACTGAGCGGCCTGCGAATGCTCGATGTGTCCCAGATGCGGGAGATCGAGCCGCACACCGGAGGCGTGGCGGCTGTCCATGTGCCGGAAGAAGGAATCGCGGATTATCCAGCCGTTTGCAAGACCCTGGTGCGATGTCTCGCCGCGGTTGGCACGAAAGTTGTCACGTCGGCGGCAGTGACGGGCTTACGCCGAATTGGCGCGCAATGGATCGCCAAGACTCCGGCGGGTGATTTCGAATCCGACTACATCGTGAATTGCGCGGGGCTGCAGTGCGATCGCGTTTGTTCGCTCGCGGGCGACAAGCCGGAACTTGAGATCGTTCCGTTTCGCGGCGAATATTACACGCTGAAGCCCGACCGGCAACACCTGGTCCGCAATCTGATTTATCCGGTGCCCGATCCGCGCTTTCCGTTCCTCGGTGTCCATTTCACGCGACTCATACATGGCGGCATCGAAGCCGGTCCGAATGCGGTGCTGGCATTCGCGCGAGAGGGCTACAAAAAGAGCGACATTTCAGTGCGCGATTTCATCGGCACCTTGACCTACCCGGGATTCTGGCGCTTCTTTCAGAAGTACCCGCGCGTATGCTTCGACGAGCTGCGCCGTTCGTTCAGCAAAGAATTATTCTGCAAGTCGCTCAACGCCCTGGTGCCCGAGGTCCGTCCCGAAGATTTGGCTCCCGGAGGCGCCGGCGTTCGAGCGCAAGCCATCGCGCCGAGCGGCGAGACATTGCAGGATTTTCGTTTCGTCAAGAGCGATCGCGCGCTGCACGTGTTGAACGCGCCCAGCCCGGGCGCCACCGCGTCGCTCGCCATCGGGCAGGAAATCGCAAATGAAGTAACGGCGGGCATGTGATTCTAAACACAGTGGTTAGCCACGTGTTATTCTAGCCTTGGCGTGTTCAGCCGGCATCATAGAAGAGTGAAGGCCATCTTCGGCCTCATCGACTCCGTCCTCGTTTGCATCGCATTTATTGCGGCATATGAGACGCGAATCTTCCTGAATTTCGAAAAACTTTTCTACTGGTTATTCTACATTCCGTTTCCGACGGCCACGCTACTGCTGGTAATATCGGTGGCCTCCTGGCTCGCGATCGGCTATTGGTTCAATATTTACGAAAAGCTCGATTCGGCGCATCCGAGCGTCGTATTGCGCGATACCTTCCGCCAGTGCGTCTTGGGCGCGGCGTGTCTGGTGCTTACCGAGTATCTCTTACGGCTCGACTTGAGCCGTTTCTTCGTCGCGATGTTCGCAACCTACGCCTGGATTCTTTTGTGCCTTTTCCGCATCAATGCTGCGCGAGTGATCGGCGCAGTGCGGAAGAAGTTCGGAACGGCGCACTACGTGATGGTGGTTGGTTCGGGCCCCAGTGCGATTCATTTGGGAGAGGCGCTCGAAGAATCCAGAGATTATGGCGTCCGCTTGCTCGGCTTCCTGGACGACCAGCCAGGCAGCGTTCAACTGAATGAGAGCTACCAGCGATATCCGCTGTCCACCCTGACCGAATTGCTGCGGAAGCACGTGATCGACGAGATCATTTTCGCCGTGGATAGCAGCAAACTCAGCGAAATGGAAGACGTTTTCCTGCGCTGCGATGAAGAGGGCGTGCGGACCCGCGTGGTAGTGGACTTCTTCCCGCACGTGAACAGTCAGGTGTATCTGGACCGGCTGGGAACCAAGCCTCTGTTGACGTTTTCGGCCGCGCCGCACGACGAAATCCGGCTGCTGCTGAAGCGCGTCACGGATCTGGTGATTGCCGCCGCAGCCCTGGTGCTGCTGTTGCCATTCATGCTCTTGATCGCGCTGCTGATTCGGATCACGTCGCCCGGGCCAGCCATTTTCCGCCAGCAGCGTTGCGGGCTGAACGGCCGGCGCTTCACCTTTTACAAGTTTCGCTCCATGTGCGACAACGCCGAGGAGCTGAAGGCTTCGCTGATGCATTTGAACCGGAAATCGACGGCCTTCAAAATCCCCAACGATCCACGGCTCACGCCCGTCGGCCGCATTCTGCGCAAGTTTTCGATCGATGAGTGGCCGCAGCTGTGGAACGTGCTGAAAGGCGAGATGTCGCTGGTGGGCCCTCGGCCGGCCGTTCCCGAAGAAGTGGAAATGTATCAGACCTGGCAACGGCGGCGGCTGCGCATGCGTCCTGGACTAACTTGCCTGTGGGCGCTGGCCGGGCGCGACCGGCTGGATTTCGATACTTGGATGAAGATGGACATGCAATACATCGACAACTGGTCACTCGAGCTGGATGTCAAGATTCTGCTGCGCACCATCCCTCGCGTGCTCACCGGCTGGGGCGCCAACTAGTCAGCTCTTACCGAGCAGGCGGCGCAGCCGGTCGCGCCAGGAGTAGCGCAAGATGGTGTGCCGGTTCATGCCCTGCGTTGCCCAGCCATCCGGGCCTTGTTCCGTCGCTCGGACCCGGCGGAAAAAAGCCGTGCGCGCGGCCACATCCTCCAGAACCACGCACGATTCTTTTTCCAGAAATTGAAACAATTCGTGAACGGAGGGAATCTGGAGATCGTCCAAAACCAGGCATCCGCCGACCCTGATCCGGGAAAAGAGATACGCGAATTCGAGCTGCGGCAGCGGGTAAGCGTGCGGGCCATCCAGCAGCGCTAAATCCAAATCGCCTTCAAACCGGTATCCAGGCAACGTGTCCCTGGTTTCGCCCTCAACGAAGATCACGTTTTCCTTTTGAAAATCGCCGCGGTTGCGAAGCGCGGTGATGGTGCGGTTCTCACCTTCGATCGCAAACGCAACGTGCCGTTCGCTCGCGTGCGATAGAACAATGGTGCTCCCTCCGCACCCGGTTTCCGCGGAGTAGCGGAACGGACCGCGCCGTAAGATCCCAGCCAGAGCGGCCGGCGCCATCGCGTCCCAGGGATGAAACAAGCTCGCTCGCGCGATCAGATCGGGATCGTGCATCGACACAATCAGCGCCCTTTCGATCGCTTCGGCTCCGTTTTCGCCGCGTCGAATCGTGCGCCAAGCTCGGTAAAGGCGGGAGTAGGGCCATTCCAGCGCAGTTGCTCCACGTCGTCGAATAGAGCGATATCGGTACGAAGCGTAGCGAGCGTCCGAAACAGCAGCGCCTGATCGCGCTGCGCAACTAGCGTGCGGGCGAGAGTGCTCGCGCTGGAAGCGTTCACATGCCACTCGCTCGCGTCCGCGGGGATGGATTCGATATGGCCGAACTTGGCGAGAACCGCGGCTGTCGATTTCGCGCCCCAGCCCGGTAAGCCGGGGTAGCCGTCGGCGGAGTCACCCACCAGCGCCAGGTAATCGGGAATGGACGCCGGGGCCACGCCGAACTTCTTGATCACACCAGTCTCGTCGAGCGTCACTTGCGTGCGGCGATTCAACTGGACGATGCGCGTTCCGGTCACGCTTTGCGCCAGGTCCTTATCTGGCGTGCAGACGATCACGCGATCCACGCGCGCATCGCGAGCCGCTTCGACCGCGCCGGCGGCGAGTGCATCATCCGCCTCAAACTCCACCATCGGCCAGACCACGATCCCGGCAGCGGTGAGCGCTTCTTCGAGCAGCGGAAACTGCGCCCACAAATTGGGATCGATTCCCTCGCCCGTCTTGTAGCCCGGCCATAAACCATTGCGGAACGATTCAATGACATGATCGGTGGCTACCGCGATATGCGTAGCGCCGCCGCTGATCATCCCCAGCACAGAGGCGATTACGCCCCGCACCGCGGCGATCTCGCGGCCGTCTGTATCGCGGGCCGGCGGCAGAGCGTAAAAGTGCCGGAACAGTTCGTATGTTCCGTCCACCAGATAGACGTCCAGAGCGAGCCTCCTCGCTCAACCTTATGCCACCCGTAGCATTTGGATCAACCCCTGGATCAACCCCCGGATCAATTAAAGCCGGTCCTCGACGAGTCCATTTCCAGCACGTCCGAAGCGCTGGTCCCGAGGTCGCGCGGATCGCGATCCGGCGCCGCGACCATCCTGCTCAGCTCTCCCCGATCCAACCAGAGCACGCTACACGACTCGCAGGAATCCATGTCCACGTTACCGCCTCCGCCGTAAAGATGCTCGTCCATATCATCCCGGCAAAGAGGGCAGTGGAGAAGCCGGCCAACGCCGGCAACGCGCGGCGTATTCGAGCTTCTGGACCAATAGCGGTGCTCGCGCAGAACTTCGAGCAGGGGCAGGAGCTTCTCCATTTCGAGAAGCATGCCGTGACAATTTGTGCAGTACAGCAAGTCTCTCGACTCGAGCGAGGCGTGGGAGAGGAATGTGGCGCACGCCGGGCAATTGTGCTTGGTGGGATCCAGAACCACCACGCCCTCTTCATCCGTCGGAGGTGCGGCCTGGCTCCCGCAGTAGTCGCAGATCATCAAGCCTTCATCGCGAGAAAGGCGCGTAGGGGCGCCGCAGTTTCCACAGGTCATAGGATTGTAATCGGCAGCCGGGCGACCGCTGTGTAGGGCCTTACAAAGGGGTTGCGGGGCTACAATCTTTCGATAGCCGAGTCGCGATATACTAGTTCCCGGTCGCCGAGACTACGGTTCGCGAATCAAGGGTCCAGGCGGATGATTGGAGATCACAGAATGAAACACATGTTACCGATCGCTCTCTCTATATTGGCGGCTTCACCCGCGGTGTTTGCACAGAGCGACGCTATTCAAAAGGCGTTGCTTGCAGCCCCAGCGCGGCAGAAAAAAGAAGACGTTACCGTAATCAAGTGGAAACCCGACTTCACCTACGACACCTTGCAGAAGGGCAGCAGCGCTTTGGTCTGCTACGACCTGTCGGGTTTCCCTGGACACCCGCCATTCACCGTGGAATGCACCAGCATGGGCAACCTGCCGCGCGTGGCTCAGAACCTGAAGTTTGAAGCGCTGGGCGACAAGGACAAGATTAAAGCCGCCTTCGAGGGCGCCGAGAAGGATGGAACCCGGGTGAAGCCTGAATTCGGATCGGCATTCATTCACTTTATGGGTCCTGACCAGGAGCATGCTAATCGCCACACCACCATCGCCGTTCCGGGCGCAACCGCTTCATCCATTGGATTGCCCGACAAACCGTCCGCGGGTGGCGCATGGATTATGAACGCGGGTAGCAGCACCGCGCACATCATGATCCCGGGCTCCTAAACCAGGGCATTGCGATATTTGAACACCTTGGGCGGCCTCACCAGCCGCCCTTTTCCTAACGTTAGCTCCTATGAAAATTCTCCTCTCAGGATTACTCCTCATCGCCGCCGTCATCGCCACCCTCGAGGCGGCTCCCGCCAAGCAGAAATTCACCGGCACCATCACGGACAGCATGTGCGGCCAGGCCGATCATTCCCAAATGAAGATGGGACCCACGGATGCCGACTGCACCAAAGCCTGCGTGGACATCCACGGCGCGATGTACGTCTTATACGACGGCAAGCAGGCCTACACGCTGAGCGACCAGAAGACGCCCGCCAATTTCGCGGGGAAAAAGGTCACGGTTACGGGCACGCTGGACACCAAGACGAAAACCATTCAGGTGGATTCGATCGCCGCCGCGAAGTAAGCCTTCCCCTTTCGTTCTCGCCCGCCATTCACCGCCAATTCAGAATCATTTCATCGAGGTTTTCAAAGACTTGCGTGCGAGAGCGCGACTGCTGTTTCCAGGCTTGGTGATACGTTACCAGCAAATGACGCGGCTGTGCTTGCTCCTTCTGCTCATCATTTCGCTGGGCGCGCAGGTCCCGACCAAGATCAATCTTGCTTATCAAGCGCGCGGGGGAAGTGAAAGCATTCAACGCAGCCTGGGCGCGAGCATGGCGCTGGGCGGCTCCGCTTTGACCGCCGGCATGGGCGTCTTCACCGTTGCGCCGTTCGCTTGCACCATTACAGGTTGGGACTTGGCGGTCGATCAGGGCACGGCCACGGTGAAGGTATGGAAGGTCGCTGCGGGCACCACTTTACCAACCAGCTCCAATGCCATAAACACGAACGGCGTTTCCATTCAGAGCGGCACTGTGCTCGAAAGCACCGTGCTGAGCGACTTCACCACGCTATCCATCGCCAAAGGCGACGTGCTGGTATTCAGTCTTGCGGCGGTAAGCGTTACAACGCAGCTAAACTTCCAGTTGGAATGCGCACAATCGTGGCCGTAAAACACGAGGTGTCCCCCTACGCCGCGGCCACACCGCGCGAAGCGCAAATCGAGGAGCTTCTATGCCGTGGCTTTACGCAACTGAATATTGCAGCTCGTTTGAAGATCTCGTCCAGCACGGTTTCCGTGCATGCCCTGAATTTGTACCGAAAGCGCGGCGTTTGCTCCCAGATTGACCTGTTTCTGGCGGACCTGAAGCGGAACGCCATTTTCGAGTTTCCAGAAGTCCAGGAAGCGCCGTTCATTCTTCCCGTAAAGCCGTCATCGGATCCACGCGCACGGCACGCTGTGCCGGCCCGGCAGACGCAATGAATACGATCGCAGCCAGAACAACGGAAGTGATCGCAATCGTCGTTGGATCCAGCGCACTCACGCCGTACAACATCGATCGGATGTAGCGCGTCAGGGCCCAGGCGCCTCCCAGGCCGGCGGGGATGGCAGCCGCCACCAGCACGCCAGTTTCGCCCAGCACCATGCGCAGCAAGTCGGCCGGCCGTGCGCCCATCGCCATCCGAATGCCGATTTCACGTGTACGGCGCGCTACCAGATACGACATGGTTCCGTAAACACCGGCCGCAGCGAGAAAAATGGCGATCGCGGCGAAACTTCCCAGCAAGATGAGTTGGAAGCGCTCCGGCGCGAGCGCTGCGTCTCTGCGCTGATCCATGGTCTTGACGTCCGAGATCGGCTGGTCGCGATCCACCGCGCGGACCTGCTGCTCGATGGCTCGGATGGCCGCTTCGGGAGGGACAATGGTGCGGACCAACACCGCCATGCGGCGATAAATAGGAACTCCCGCGCAGATGCAGCGATAGATGGTGGAGGGTGGGTCGGCGCCCAGCGCGGTACTTCGGATGTTGCTCACCACGCCGACGATCGTCCACGTGGCGTTGAATTCATCGGGACCAAATATCAGCCGACGCCCCAGCGGGTCCTCATTAGGGAAAATTCGATGAACGAATGCTTCATTCACCATCACCGCTTCCGAACGAAGAAATTCGGGCCTCCCGGCCGCCGGTATTCCGGCGAAATCATGGGTGTCGAAGATGCGGCCGCGCTGGAGCGAGACTCCCAGCGTTTGGAAGTACTCGGGGCTAACCACTACGTCGCTGATTCTCGGACGTTCCACCTGTGGCACCAGAGGGCGCCCAATTACCCCGATCGTTCCAGTGCTCTGAAAATCGTTGTCGCTCAATGGAGGGTCGTCCGCGAGCGTGGCTGCGCGCACCATTGGTAAATGCTGTACCCGATCGAGCACCTGCGAATAGAAGGGCATGTAATCATGGCCCATCGAGAGGGCCACCGGATTTATTCTTAGCGTGAGCAGATGATCTGCGGGGAAGCCGAGTTTGGTATGCACCAGATGCAAGAAGCTCCGCGCCAGCAGCCCGGCGCCGATCAGCAGTACGAGCGAAACCGCAAGTTCGCCGGCCACCAGGACTTTTCGCATTCGAGCAGCCGCGCGGCCCGCGCTATGCGCCAGACCGGCGGACTTCAGCGCATCGTGAATCTGTATGCCCGCCGCCGATACGGCTGGAATGATTCCAAACAGGACGCTGGTGGCGGCTAGCAGCGCAATCGTAAAGGCAAGCACTCGCCAATCCATCGAGATCGCTGGATAGCGCACCAGAATCGCCGGTTTGACGGAATTGAGCGTTCGCACGGACAACCAGGCCAGGCCAAAGCCCGCCAAGCCGCCGGGAACTGCCAGCACCAGGCTTTCGGTGAGCATCTGGCGGATGATTCGTCCTCGGCCCGATCCCAGCGCCAGCCGAACCGCAAGTTCCCGCTGACGGCTGCTCGCCCGGGCCAAAAGCAAATTGGCGAGATTCGCGCAGGCGATCAGCAGAACCAGGATGACGGTGCCGGCGAGGATCAGCAGCGCGGGACGCAGTTGCCCGGTGAGATGTTCCTGCAGGGGCGTGGCGCCGAGAATCAGGTCGCTTCGGAAGCCGCTCTTCTGGAATGCCTTCGGATATGCGGCGCGGATAGCGAAACTCAACCGTTTCATCTCCGTCGCTACCTGTTGCGTCGTTACTTCCGGTTTGCGCCGGGCGATGATGGAGACAATGAAAAGGGGCTGCGTGGGCTTTAGCGGAAAGCTCTGGCTCGCTCTGTCCAGCACGTCGTTAGGGAGCCACAGCTGGACGCCGCGCGGGAAGTCGAACCCTTGCGGCATGACGCCGACAATGCTGCGTGGTAGACGATCGATCGCGATGGTCTTACCGACAATTTGTCGATCGCCTCCGAAACGATTCCGCCAGAATTCATAGCTCAATACGGCTACCGGTGGAGCCTTTGGTCCCTCTTCGTTGGTGCTGAGATAGCGTCCAAGCAGCGGCTGCACGCCCATCATAGGAAAAAACGACGCCGATGCCACCGCCGCGTCGAGCCGCTCCGGTCTTTCTATCCCGGTCCAAGTAAAAGTGGCTAGATCGCAGGTTGCCACTTCCTCGAAGGTGCGATTTTGATCGCGCAACAGGAAGTAGTCCGGCGCGGCGCCTTCATCCTGCTGTGCGGGTCCCGTCCGCTCGCTGATCCAATCGATTCGATCGGAATTGGGATAAGGCAGCGGACGAATGAGAATGGAATTGGCGATGCTAAACACCGTGGTGTTCGCGCCGATGCAAACCGCCAGCGTCAAAGTGGCCGTGATAGCCAGAAACGGGTCGCGGCGAAGATTGCGCACGGCATACCGCGAATCCTCCCAGAGATTCTCCAGAATGCTAATCTTCCTGGCGTCGCGGCACTCATCTTTGTGCTGCGTGATGTGGCCGAACTCCCGCGCCGCAGCCTGTTGAGCTTCCGTCAAATTCATCCCGGCAGCCCGATTCTTCTCTACTTGCCGATCGAAGTGAAAGCGGAGTTCTTCTTCCAACTCGCGCTCTACGCGGGCGCGCTGCGACAGCGAACGAAGGCGAAGACGAAGCATCTGGAGCAACCGCATGGCGAGATACCTCAGGCCCGCACAATGGCTGAAATCGCGGAGGAAAGGCGCTCCCAGCTGACGGTCTCGCGCGCCAGTTGACGGCGGCCCGCCTTGGTCAGCGAATAATATTTGGCGCGGCGATTGTTATCGCTTTCGCCCCATTCCGCCTGGATCCAGGCCTGTTGCTCCAGGCGGTGGAGGGCAGGATAGAGCGACCCCTGTTGCACTTGTAAAACCTCGCGCGACACTTGCTTGATCCGCTCGGCGATCGCCCAGCCGTGCATAGGCTGAAGCTCGAGCGTCTTGAGAATCAACAGGTCGAGAGTACCCTGCACCAGGCCGGTAGGCTTGCCCATGCTCGCTCCCCTAGATTATCGACAACGGGAACAAGAACAGCTTATCCCGAGTCTTGTAGATAATCAAGGGGTACTTATTCAACAGGGTACTTATTCGGGAGGTCCGGTGAATGCCAGCAGCACGTTTCCCGGCAGGCTCCTCTTCACTCCGACATAGCCGGAAGGCACAAAGAGCGTTCCACCGGCCACAACGGGTCCCGCCGAGCCGATGGATCCTCCTTTGGCCGCCACGCCGTTTACGGTTTGAAACTCGCGCACCGTATCGAATTGCCAGACAACTTTTCCGTCCGACGCGGACAAGGCCGAAAGCACGCCGTCGAA
>JBEKLB010000183.1:0-12561 GCA_050010415.1 Bryobacteraceae bacterium
GTCCGAGGGTGACAGTACCGTCTCCACTGGATATTGTCCGGTTCGAGCCAGATCGTTATGCCACGTCAACACAGCTTGGGCGCGCAAACCAGGCGCGATCAACAGGAATGCTAACCACCCTGTAATCAATAGATTAGGGGCGGAATGGGCACGGTTTTTCATGGAGTTTATCATCCTCTACGCGAACTTCAGCATAGCCTACTCATTGGGAGGGTAACACCACCCAATTGTCCTTATTGTGATGTTACGGAAGTACCTAGTAAATAGATTGCATTCACGCCTTTCAGTTACAAACTCGTCTACGGGAACTCCGATTTGAAGCGGTCCAGCATCGCGCCCCTTTCCCGATCGAATTTTTCGGGGTGCTCGTGGATAGTATTGCGCGAATGAACACGGTAAGCTGTCAGAAAGCGCGGCACGTAGAGCGGCCGTCCTAACGCCATTGCTCTGAGGGCGAAATCCCAATCGTGAACGTATCGAAACGCTGAAAACCCTCCGACACGATCATACAAAGACTTCCGGAAAATCATATTGCTGGTGCTGACCACATAATTCTCGACGCGAAGAAGCGCCTTCATTTTGCCACCGTCGGAATGCCCCTGATGGCATATACCGTGCCCCTGATGGCACATACCGAAATCAAATGGGCCCAGCTTGGCTCCTCGCAGGGTTCCTCGCTCATCCATCAGCAATATATTGCCGAACACGAAGTCGGACTCGGTGAATGTCGGCTCTGCAATGACCTTTTCAAAGCGTTCGGGTACGAACATATCGTCCGAGTTCAGGACCGCGATCCACGGCTGCTCCGCCATGCGGATGAGCTCGTTCAAGCGATGGTGGGCGCCGCGATTATGCCGGTCGGACGGAGTAACGTTGCGCAGACGGCTTGGATGGGCCGTTGCCAGATGGGCAGCCATCTGGGCCGAGCCGTCGCTCGAACCGTCGTCCAGCAACAGCACTTCATCGGCGAGCGGACATCGCAGCGCGGATTCCACGGCTTGGCGGAGAAACTTCGCGTGATTATAGATTGGAATCACCACCGAGAACATCTGGAATTATGCTCCACGTAGTGCACTACCGGATTAACTCCAAGCGCCGCAGCGGCGGGGTTTTGGTCCAGATACGCGATGGTGTTGAACCAGGGTGTGGGATTGCGCCCTTCCACAACACCCGGCCCTAGAAAGTGCGCTAAGGGATTCCAGTTTTCTTGGCGCAACTGGGGACATTGCGCCAGGTAGTAACGGCTGTCAAACTCCGGATGTGGATTACGGCCTTCGAGCGCGCCCCACTTCCAGTAATGTAGCAAGGGATTCATCATGGATCGGGCGACGTCAGGATTGCATTGGAGGTAAAACTCAGCATCAAAGAGGCAGTTTGGCTTCCTGTTCTCCGCGGATCCAAAAACGAAATAGTGAATCAGCGGATTGATGCCGAGCCAGGCCACATCGGGGTTCTGGGCAAGATAATAAGGCTCATCGAACAATTGGCTGGATCGAATGGCGAGCCCGTACCTGAGCCACTGCATGAATCCAAACCATCGGCGTCGCTGCCAGAATCCGCGCGCACCATGACGCAGGGTCAAAGCAAGAATTCGGCCCCACTCCACCAGGGCGCGCAGGGGCGCGGTCAAGCGCCAGGACCAGGAATCGTGCAGCGCCTGGAGGGCGTGACGATTTTCCGCGATTTCCTTCGCGGCCAGGCAGAGCCGTTCTTCGATGATGCTGAACGTCTCATCGGTGTCGCGATCAGCGCGGCTGGCCAGGATGCGCGCCAGGCTATCGGGATCGGTGTTCAGGCGGAGCGCGGCCTCGGCCAAGTCAGTAGGTTCCAAACCGGCGTTGTTTCGCAGCGAAGCCAAGACGATCAGCGCTCAAATTTCCAGCTTGCCGGTGCTATCGCCGTGATGATCGGCTGGGACGCCGAGCTTGTCGAGCATGCTCAGCAGCAGATTCGACATCGGCGTGTGAGGAGCATATTGCATGTGCCGGCCGCCCTTCAATTGGCCAGACGCTGCGCCAGCCAGCACCACCGGCAGGGGATCGTGATCGTGCTGATTGCCATTGCTCATGCTGCTGCCATAAAGCACCAGCGAATGATCCAGCAGGTTGCCGTCGCCATCGGGAGTGGCTTTCAGCTTCTCCAGGAAATAGGCGAGCATCTGCACATGGTATTTGTTGATCAGCGCATATTTATCCATGTTGGCGCGATTGTTGGCGTGGTGCGATGCCACGTGAAAGCCTTCCCGCACGCCGCTTTGCGGATAGACCGCGCCGCTGGTATCGCGAGCGTACATCATGGTCGCTACGCGCGTGATCTGTGCGCGGAACGCCAGCACCTGCATGTCGAACATGATCTTGAAGTGTTCGTCGAGCGATTCGGGCACGCCAGTCGGCGAATCCGGCAATTTCACATCGTTGCGCGCCTGCTGCTCGGCCTTTTGGATGCGGCGCTCGATCTCGCGGATGTCATCCAGATATTCGGCCAGCCGCGTGCGGTCGGCCGCCGGCAGATCGCGCTGGAGCGCGGCCGCTTCTTGCATCACTGAGTCCAGTAAACTACGGCTCAATTGTTTGCGCGCCTGCCGATCGGCGTCGTTGCTGCCGTCGCCAAAAAGCTTTTCGAAGACCACTTGCGGATTGTTTTCCATGGGCAGCGGCGTGGTGGGCGTCTTCCAGGAAATGGTGTTCGAATACGCGCAAGCGTAGCCGGAGCCGCAGCTCAGAGCCACATCTTCGATGGACAGTTCGAGAGACGGAAGCGGCGTGTCCTGGCCGAGGTGTTCCGCCACGATCTGATCGATGGTCGGTCCCACCCGGATGGAGTCCTTCTCGGGATGAACCCCGCTCAGGAACACCGCAGCCGACCGCGCGTGATCGGCCCCGGCATCGGACCCCGCTCCACCCGCCGCGGGATGCGCCAGGTTTGAGACCACAGTGATGCGATCGCGCAATTTCTCGAGTGGCGCCAGCGTTTCGGTAAACGCAAATCCCGAGCCCTCGGCCTCCGGAGTCCATTTGTACATCGTGGCGCCGTGCGGCACGTAGATGCAGCTCAAGCGGCTGGCCGGATTGGCGGCGGTCTTCGAGAGCGGCGTCTGTGCCGGGACCATGGAATCGAGCAACGGCAGCGCGACTGTTACTCCCATGCCGCGCAAAAACGTCCGGCGCGGGACATACTTCCTGGTGATGAAACTCATGGCTGTCCTCCTGTTGGTCGGGACTCGGTTGGTTGCTTCATTCTCATCTCAAATGGATCGCTTTTCACAACGCCTTCAATCAGCGCCGAGAAACGGTTGTCGCTCTTCGCGGCCTCCCGATCGATGGAGCGAACCACCGGCATATCGTAATACTTGAGGGCGCGGCCGGCGGCGTAGGTCAGCAGCTTTTCGGTCGCCGTGCCGATGAAGACGTCCGAGCGGCTGAGCAGCGCCTTGCGCAAGCTGGCGGGCCCGTCCAGTTGCGTTCCGTCCACCAGTTGGCCGGTGGCATCGATCTTTGCGCCGAGTTCGGCGCCACGCCAGGTTCCGATCAGGTCAAAGTTATCCAGAGAAAATCCGATCGGGTCCATAATTTTGTGGCAGGCCGCGCAGGTGGGATTCTTCCGATGCTCTTCCATTCTTGCGCGGAGCGATGCAGGCTGCACCGCGCCCTCGTTCTCTTTGAGCGGCGGCACGTTGGGCGGAGGCAAAGGCGCGGGCGCCCCGAGGATGTTCTCTAAAATCCATTTGCCGCGCGCAACTGGAGACGTTCGATTCGCTACCGAGGTGACGAGGAGAAAGCTGGATTGGCCGAGCAGTCCGCGGCGGGCATCGTCTTGAATGGCCACGCGGCGGAACTGGCTGCCGTGTACTCCAGGCATTCCATAATGCGCCGCCAGGCGCTCGTCGACAAACGTGTAATCGGCGTTCAGCAGATCCACCACGCTGCGATCTTCCCGCACGATGCTCTCGAACAACAACTCAGTTTCGCGGCGGAAGGACTCGCGCAGATTGTCGTTGAAGGCGGGTGACAGCGGATGCTGATTCTTGAGCTCGCGCAAGTACAGCCACTGCTCGGCAAAATTGGTGGCCAGAGTTTCCGACCGGGGATCCGCCAGCATGCGGCGCGTTTGGCGATCGAGCACCGCGGGCTCATGCAATCTGTTCTGGATGGCCAAGTCCAGAAGTTGGTCGTCCGGGATGCTGCTCCAGAGGAAAAACGACAGGCGGGAAGCCAGTTCCAGATCGGTGATCCGATAGACGCCACCGGCCGCGACATTGGCCGGTTCGCGCTCGAAGCGGAAAACGAAACGAGGATCGATCAGCACTCGAGCCAAAGCCTGCTCGATTCCCGTATCGAAGTTGGCATCGCGCCTTCCGGATTCGTAAAAGCTCAGAAGCGTGTTCAAATCCTCATCGGTCACCGGACGCCGGTAGGCGCGACGCGCGAGTGTGGACAGGATGGTCTTGGCGCAGGCTGGTTCATCGCCGGTAGTAGCCGGGTGACATACAAAGATGCGTTGCCGGCTGGGTGTATCGCCTGCGCCCGTGGTGTTGAATGGTCCGGTGATGGCGACGCTTTGTACCGCCGAATTATTCGGGTAGATCTGCCAGATGTCGTCGGCGCCGGGCGGGCTCTTGCGAATAAATGCGACGCCCAGCTCTTGCGGTCCGGCCTTCACGGTCAGCCGCAGATCCAGAGACGGCGCGGCTTTTGCCAGTTTCACGCGCTCGCCGTTCAGTGTCACTTCCAGCATTTCGTCCAGGAAGCCGGGCGATCCAAGACCAATGTTCGCGGCCTTGGCATGCACCTTGATGGCGTACTCGGCGTCTAGTGGGAAGACATTGCGCACCATAATTCCGCCACGCGTACCGAGCGGCAGCCCCTCGATGTGATCGGTCTGCGACAAATCGGACGGAATGCGATAAGTGACCGTGGACGGGCTGATGGTGGCGTCGCCAACTGCCAGGCGGCTGAGCTTCGCGGCCGTGGCGGCGTAGCGTTCGAGCAGGGCAGGGGAGATGGCAAGTGCGTCCGCGATGTTGTCGAAACCCTCGCTCGAATCGTCGGCGGGGAGCAGGGTGGTTGGATCGATTTCGAGAGCCAACAGATCGCGGATAGAGTTGGCATATTCGGTGCGATTCAGGCGATGCAGGCCGGTAGTTCCCGGATTTGGCCGTGCCGCGGCGGCGCTGTCCAGGCCCGCTTCCAACTGCGAAGCAAAGGCGTCCAGAGTGGCGCGATCCGGCCTTGGGACACCGCTCGGCGGCATCATTCCAGAGCGGATTTTTCGTACCACCTTTTCCCAGGTTTCAGCGTTGTTGCCGGGGTGGGCGAGATCCAATTTGTCGATGGCGAGGCCCGCAGTGCGGGTTTTTTCGTTGTGGCAACCGATGCAATAGCGATCGAGCAGTGCGCGATCCTGGGCGTGGGCTACACCCGTGAACCCGAACAACAGGGCAAGTGCGAAGATCGCGAAGATTCTGTTCATGGCCCCATCAACTTTTGAATCAGCGCCATGGTGCTGGGCTTCTTCTCCGGCGGATTGGTGGCCAGGAAAACGCCTTCGGCCCAAACCAGTGGGGTGCGGCCTTGTTTATCCTTTACGTCCAGCGCCGCGCCCTTCTTCACCAGAAGCTCCAGGATGTCGTTCGATCCGCGATTCGCCGCTCCAATCACGGCGGTGATTCCCATGGAGTTCACCGCGTTCACATCCGCGCCCCTTTCCAAACACAGCTCTACCGCTTCCAGGAATTGTTTTCCTTCGCTGTAGGTCTGCCCGCCCACCCAATTCACTCCAGCCGCCGCCATCAAGGGGGTTGTTCCCGCGAAGGTGGCGAGGTTGGGGTCCGCGCCTTTCTCCAGAAGCAAGCGCATGACGGTGAGGTCGGCCGAAACCGACGCGCGAAGGAACGCGGTTTGGCCGGTGACATCCACCCAGGAAAGATCGCTGATGGGCATCAGAAAACGGCGCAACGGAGGGACTTCCTTGGTTCTCGCGTTCACGTTGGCGCCGTGATCGAGCAGCGCGCGAATTAGCTGCAATGCGGCGGCACGGTCCACGCCATTGTCGTCGGTCTTGTTCACTTCCAGATCGCGAAGATCCACGGCGGTCCAGAGCGGCGTGCGGCCCCACCAGTCCGTTGCGTTCGCGTCGGCGCCATGTTCCAGCAACAATTGCGCGACATCGATGTGATTATTCGCGGTCGCCATCACCAGCGGCGACACTCCGTTGGCCTCCACCTGGTTCACCTGCGCGTTCGCGGCAATGAGCGTGCGCGCCATCTCGATGCGTCCGTCACGGGCGGCGTAAAGCAGCGCGGTCATCTCGCCGGGCGTGGGCTCCTGATATCCGCGTTCGGGCCATCCACTGCGCACGATGCCGAGCCCATGCGATCCGCCGCCAGAATCGGGGCCGCGCCGTGGCGGAGGGTTGCCCTTGCGAGTGCGAGCGTTGATTTCGGCGTCGTGGTGAATGAGAATGTCGACTGCTTCGGGATGGTTGGCGCGCACGGCCCACATCAGCGCGGTGGATTCGACGGAATCCCTGGCGTTGACGTTGGCCCCGCGTTCCAGCAGTAGCTTCACTGCGTCTGTTCCGCCTTCGGTGCGGGCAGCTATCATCAGCGCGGTGGTGCCTTGAGGGTCGGGTGAATTTGGATCGGCGCCGGCATCGAGCAGCCGCTTGAGGATCACGGCGTTGGCGTTCGAGCAGGCCAGGGAGACGGGGGTGACGCCGTATCGATTCGAAGCTTTCGGGTCGGCGCCAGACGCGAGCAGCGATTCCACCGTTCGCAGATCATCCGCGCGCACGGCCCAATGCAGAGGCGTGGTGCCGTCCGGCGACGGGGCGTTCACGCTTGCCGGATCGCACAACGCAAACGTCGAGTATACGACCGCAAAAGTCACGCTAATGGCGATTCGAGACCACATACGGCGCTATGCCTCGCCTTTCAATTCCATCACGATTCCGCTCGGATCGTGGAAGCGCAGCAAACCCTCGTCGCCCACGGCACTCTCGACGTCGATCCGCTTCAGTTTCTCCGCAGCCGCCTTCTTGTCATAACCCGCGACACGCAGGCAGATGTGGTGGATGCTGGGCTTTTCTCCCGCGGCGACGAGCTCTAATCCAAGCTTGGTTTTGGCGGCGCCAAACCAGACGCGCTCCGGCTTCTTGCTTCGCGATAACGGAGCGCCGAAGAGCTTCTGATAATATTCAACAGAATGATCCAAATCCGACACGTGCAGCATCACGTGATCCGGCGCTACCACCTGAAAGAGCGCTTCTTCCTGAGAGAGCCGGTAAGCAGGGATGATGGTCTTGGCCAGGCCGGCCGGGGCGCGCAAGAATTGCAGACGCAGCCCATCGGGATCAGTGGCCATTCCAAATGGTCCGGCTCCGAGCGGAACGTTGGCCGCTTCCAGGCTCTTGCGCATCTCCGCCGGCTGATAATTCTCGATGAGCGCGCAGAAGTGATCGATGGTCGGAACCGCATCCGGCTTTCCGCCGAACGCCAGGTAACCGGTGCCGAGCTTTACATAGAACCGGGGCGGAGGATCCTTTTCCTGAAATAGCTGGCCATCGAAAATGCGACCGTAGAACTTGGCCGTCGCTTCCGGGTCAGGAACGGTCATCCCAAAATGTTCGATGCCGGTGGTGGTGAGCGGCAGGCCGTCCGCGCGCGCGGCGTCAATTGCGAAGCAGGAAATCGCGGACGCGCCTAGCCACTGGATGGCCTGACGCCGGCTGGTCTTGCCCTCAATCATTCTGCCTCCCGCTCAGTTAAAAATATCATGGTCCAGCAGCCGGGATGCGTCCGCCCATTTTCAGCAGAGCCTCATGCTATTATCTCAAACGATCGACCGGTAGAATCCAGCCCCAAAGGACCTCGACATGAAGAGCCCATACCATCTGATCAGCTTGCTGGCCCTCGCGGCCAGCACCGCTCCTTTTCAATACGCTAAGGAAGTTTCGCCCGCATCGCTCGGAGGAGTTAGCTGTCAGATTCCGCCTCCTCTGCATTGTCCGGATGCCAACTGTCCAGGCCCTCTGGTCATCGAGCAAGGAAGTGCGGTGGAACCCAAGACCGGCCGCAAATTCTTTCTCGATTTTCCGTGCGACTTGAAGCGCGGCGAAAAGGTGACCTTTATTCTGAGCTTGCACGGCGCCGGCTCCTACGGGAACTGGCAGCGCCATTATTTCCCGATCATGGACTACGCGAAGAAATATCGGCTGGTGATCGCCACCCCGAACACGCCCACGCGAGTCTGGTCGCCGATGGACGACGAGTATCTTCAGAACATCGTGAATCTGGTCTACGATCAGATCGGCAAGGGCAATGTCCGCGCGTTCTGGCTGGTCGGACACTCCCAGGGCGGCATGACATCCAACCGCTTGGTGCGCACTGATTTCTTCAAGACCAGAATCACGGGCTGGCTGAGTTTGTCGGGCGGGCGTTTGGGACCCACTCCTCCGATTCCCGCCAGCTTCTTCACCGCCGCGCGGCCGGGCAATGCGGCTGCCGCTCCGCCTCCGGGTGTTCCCTCTGGCGCCGCGGGGCTGGCTGCATTGATGGCGCCACTGCGCGAGCCTCCCGACGCGACGTTCTCCTTTATCTTTGAGACCGGCGAGCATGAACTCGGCGATCAGCCTATTCCCGACGCCTCGCCTTGGGCCACGAAATTAGGCTGCCGTCCCCGAGTGCGGCGCGCCGACAGCGTCGATACTAACGCCGGTTATGTTTATGACTCCACGCGGCAGGATCCCGGCTCAGACGCATGGGGACGCCTGCCGAGGCCGGGCACGGCTGAAGTTTTCGAATATCCCCATTGCAAAGACGGCCGGGTGGTGGCCGACGTGGTCCGGATGGGGAAAGGTCACACCGAGGGACTGGAGCCCCATGTAACCGAGCAACTGGTGAAGTTGATGCTGTCCGCCAAGAAGTAAGAGGAGTCTGGACTCGATTCATTCTAAAGGTCTATCTAAAGATCGCCGGATTCGGGGACGATAGACTGAGTGTGTTAGTCCGAGAGCCGTTTCCTCGCGACCCGCGCCCCAGTTGCTTCCATGCTTCATCCGGAGGTTAGCAGTATCGAGCAGGCTGCGGACGCTCAAAGAATCCTCGATGCAATTGTCGAAAGTTCCGAGGACGGCATCGTCACGTCGACACCCGCGGGTATTATCCTCACCTGGAACGGCGGCGCGGAGGGAATTTTCGGGTATTCCGTTCAGGACGCGGTAGGAGTTCAGCTCTCCGCGCTGGTAGCGCCCGAAGAGCTATCGCGGATGGAACAGCTGACGAAGCAGGTGCTCGAAGGCAGCCGGGTCTCGCGACGCGAAATTGCTGGTTTGCGGAAGGACGGCTCCACGATTCTGCTGTCCGTCACGGCTTGTCCCATCAGAAACGCGGTGGGCGACATCGTCACCATCTCCCTTGTTCTGCGCGATATCCACGAACGCAAGCGCACCGAGGAGAGGCTCGAGGAGAAGGAGTCCCGCTTCCGCATCATGGCCGACGGATGCCCGGCGCCGATGTGGATGAACAATGCGGAGGGCCGGGTTGAGTTCGTCAATCGAGCGTATCAGGAGCTGATCGGAATTACGCGGGAGCAGGGAGAAGGTATGGACTGGCAGATCCTGCTGCACCCGGACGACGAGGCGCGATATTTAGAGGATTGCGACCGCGCCCTTCGGGAGCGCGCTACTCTCAGAAGCGAGACGCGCCTCAAAGGCGCCAATGGCGACTGGAGATGGGTGGCGACGCACGCGGTGCCGCGGTTTTCAGCGGGTGGGGAGTTCCTCGGATACGTGGGCCTCTGCCCGGACATCACCGAGCGCAAAGAAGCCGAACAGGCCTTACGAAGCAGTGAAGAAAAGTTCCGGCAGCTCGCCGAAAACATTCGGGAAGTCTTTTGGATCATGCCCCCGGAGGCCGACCAGATCCCCTATGTCAGCCCCGCTTTCGAGCAGGTTTGGGAAAGGACGCGTGAGAGCCTCTACCAGAACCCTATCTCGTGGGTGGAGTCCATCCATCCCGAGGATCGGGAACGGGCACAGGCTTTGCTCATCCGGCAAATGCGGGGTGAACCAGTCTTAAGGGAATATCGCATTCGAACGCCTGGAGGCGTGGAGAAATGGATCCGTGACCGCGCCTTTCCGATTCGCGATCCAGCGGGCCATGTTAGCCGGGTGGTTGGGATCGCCGAGGAGATCACCGAGCAGAAACGTTATGAAGAGGCCTTGATTCACGCCCGCGAAGTGGCCGATGTCGCCAATCAGGCTAAGAGCGACTTTCTGGCCAACATGAGCCACGAAATTCGCACACCGATGAACGGAATCATCGGGATGACCGAGCTTACGCTCGACACTGAGCTCGATTCCACGCAGCGCGAGTATTTGAATGCGGTGAAGTATTCCGCGGACGCACTGATGGCGGTGATCAACGACATTCTGGACTTCTCGAAAATTGAGGCGGGAAAGCTGGGCTTGGATCCAGTGGAATTCAGCCTGCGCGAGTGTGTCGGGCACGCCATGAAGACACTCTCCGTTCGAGCCCACGAAAAGAATCTCGAACTGATCTGCTCGGTGCCCCCTGATCTCGAGGATGCTGTAGTCGGCGATCCGGTCCGGCTGCGGCAGGTGGTCCTCAACCTGGCGGGCAACGCAATCAAGTTCACAACCGAAGGTGAGGTCGTTTTGCGCGTGCAGCCGGAAGCCACCGGTCCCGACGCCATGACGTTGCATTTTACGATCACCGATACCGGCATGGGTATTCCAGCCGAGAAACAGAAGATCATCTTTGAACCCTTCACTCAGGCAGACACATCCACCACTCGCCAGCATGGGGGAACCGGATTAGGGCTCGCCATCTCAGCGCGATTGATCGAGATGATGGGTGGGCGAATCTGGGTGGAGAGTGCGGCGGGGCTGGGCAGCACGTTCCACTTCACGGCACGTTTCGGGAAGGGCGCGGCGAAATCCCCGGTCGGCGTTCGCGTCACCCCGGCGATCCTCGAGAACCTGCGGGCGCTGATCGTGGACGACAATGCGACGAATCGGCAGATTCTTCAAAAGAACCTGGAATATTGGCGAATGATTCCCAGCGCGGCGGCAGGCGCGCGCGAGGCCATGGATCTTCTCCATCGGGCCAAGTCAGACGGCGTTCCGTTCGGACTGTTGATTGTGGATTGCCACATGCCCGAGACGGATGGTTTCATGCTGGTGGAAGAAATCCGGAAGTCGCCTGCGTTGGCGGGGTTGGTCACGGTGATGCTGACATCTGGCGGCCAGCGCGGAGATGGACAAAGATGCAAGGAGCTGGGAATCGCCGCGTATCTGATCAAACCCATCCTGCAATCGGAGCTGTTGGAGGCGCTGTTGCTCGCGCTCGGATCAAGTTCGGTAGCGGCCGAGCCTGATCAGCCCGCAATCCGCCAAGCGCTGCGGCGAGAGGGAGGGCCGCTGCGCGTGTTGCTGGCCGAAGACAATGCAGTCAATCAGCGGGTCGCCGTGCGGTTACTGGAGAAGCAGGGCCACAAGGTGGTGGTGGCGAGCGATGGCAGGAAGGCCCTGGAGGCCCTTGCGAGGCAGCAGTTTGACGTCGTTTTAATGGACGTACAAATGCCTGTCATGGACGGGGTGGAAGCCACAGCCGCGATCCGAGAAAAAGAGAAAGCCACCGGCATTCACATTCCGATCATCGCCATGACAGCGCACGCTATGACCGGCGACCGCGAGCGCTTTCTCGCCGGGGGTATGGACGGATACGTCTCCAAGCCCGTCCGTGGACCCCAGCTGCTGGAGGCCATCGAAAGTGCTCTCTCAGTGGGTACCCGCGGAACCGCTTATTCGCGCTGAAACGCCCAAATCAGATGCCTGCGTACCAGGCATAACCACCTTCTGGCGATGCCGAGCCGAGTCCTTTGCCGAAGCCTTTCAGCGAGTCTGTGGCAGTGAGACGGGTGATGTATTTGACGCTCTTGTACCCGAGCTGGCGAGGCACACGCAACCGGAGCGGTCCGCCGAAGGACACCGGCAGGTCTCCATCGTTCATCCCCCAAGAGAGAAGAGTTTGGGGATGCAGGGCATCGGCGAGGTCGATGCTTTCCCACCAGTCAGGCTCGATAGAGAAGTACACCAGATAGCGCGCTTGCGGCAGGAGCCCGGAGGCCTTGAGCACCTCATTCAGAGGCGTTCCGATCCACTCGGCGATGTAGGACCAGCCCTCCTCGCATACCACCTCAGTGATCTGGCTGCGAACGGGAAAGCGCTTGAGATCGGACAGCGAAAGGCATGTTGGGCGCGCAACCATGCCATCCAGAAAAAGCTGCCAGTCTCGAAACCCGCCGGCCTGCAGATGTTGGAAGGCTTTGCTCGGAGGCGCGACTTCGTTGGCGAAAGGAGTCTTCGAAATCAGGCTGCGAGGAAATTCGCGAGCTAACGAGTGAGAGGTCAGAAGCCGCTGTGCGGAGTAGGTCAGCGTTTCGCCGAGACCGTAAATGGTTCCACTATCGGGAGGGACCAAGCCATAATGCTTGGCCAAACCGGCGGCTGCGGCCAGACCCGACGCGCCCGCGGCGGCGG
>JBEKLB010000184.1:0-12526 GCA_050010415.1 Bryobacteraceae bacterium
ACTCAGCGCATTGATTCCCACGCCCTCACGGCTGTGGTTCCGCAACAACGGCGGCGATCACGTCGATTTCCACGCCGACGTCGCGTGGCAGTTTGGCCGCTTGCACGGTTGACCGGGCTGGACAATCCTTAGGGAAATAGCGCGCGTAGATCTGGTTCATGGGCGCGAAATCTTCCATGTCCTTTAGGAACACCGTGGTCCTCAAGACCGAATCAAGCGAAGCGCCGCAGGCTTCGAGCACCGCCTTGATGTTTTCGAGTACGCGCTCGGTCTGCGCCGAAATACCGCCTTCGATGACTTTGTTGCTGGCAGGATCAATCGCGATCTGCCCGCTCAAGTAAGCGAGTCCTCCGTACACCACTGCCTGTGAATAGGGGCCGATGGCTTTGGGCGCCTTGTCGGTCGAAATGGTCTGTTTCATATCTGCAAAGTACCTACCAATTGTTGAATGTTGTCGATGTTTTCTTTTTCGAGGTAATCTTCCAGCTCGCGCGCGATGCGGCAGGGCGCTTCCGGGTCCCAAAAGTTCGCGGTGCCCACCTGAACTGCCGCGGCCCCGGCTACCAGAAACTCGGCCGCATCCTCGCCGCTGCGGATTCCTCCGAGCCCGATCACCGGAATCCGGACCGCCTGGGACGCCTCGTAAACCAATCGGAGCGCGATGGGTTTGATGGCGGGTCCTGAGAGCCCACCGAACCCTGCCCCGATGCGGGGCCGGCGGGTGTGTGCATCGATGGCGAGCGAAACGAACGTGTTCACCAGGCTGAGGGCGTCGGCGCCAGCCTGTTCGGCGGCCTGCGCGAGTGGTTCGATGCGTGCCACGTTGGGAGACAATTTGACGATCAAGGGACGCCGGGCGAGCGGCCGGATCAAGGCTACCAATTCACTCAGCAGCACCGGGTCGCTCGAGAAATAAATCCCTCCGTGCTTGGTGTTGGGGCAGGAAACATTCAGCTCATATCCAGCGATGCCTTCCGCATCCTCCAAAACGCGGATCACCTCGGCGTAATCCTCCGGCTGGTACCCGAAGACGTTCGCGAAGACGGCGGCGCGAACCTGGCGAAGCTGAGGGAGCTTTTCCGCAACAAAGGCTCGCACGCCGATGTTCTGCAAACCGATGGAATTGATCATGCCGCCTTCGCTCTCCCATAGGCGCGGCGGCGGATTGCCGGCGATGGGATCGCGGGAAAGTCCCTTGACCACCAGGCCGCCCATCGCATTCAAATCGGCAACCGTGGCGAACTCGACGCCATAGCCGTAAGTACCCGATGCCGCGATGACGGGGTTTTCGAGCGGGATGCCGCATAGGCTGGTCCGGAGGCGACCCATTTCTCGTTCCAAGAATAACATTGGCGCTGTCGGCTACCGTCATGTCCGTGGCCTAGGGCTAATCCCTTATGCAGCAGACCTTAGGAAAGCCGATGGACGACCATGGCCGAGCCCTCGACTGGCGACCCTATTCTCGCGCGCCGAGGGCCGCTGCGCTCCTTAGCCTCGAGATTCTCGTTCATTGCCGCCGCGCTGGTCTTTGGGGTGGTTGCAACTATTCTGGCTTATGATCTTCACCAGAACACGTTCGACGCGGGTGAAGGCGTTCTCCTATGCCTGATCGTTATCCTGTCGGCTGCCATCTCGCTCTTTACCACTCGCCGGATCACGCGGCCGCTCTCGAAGTTGACTACCAGTCTTGCATCCGCGCGCAACGGCCAGTGGAAACCAATCCCGGTGAGCAAGACCGGCGATGAAGTGGAATTTCTCGGCGAAACCTGCAATGCATTGATTCACGATCTGGCCGTGTCGCAGAAAGCACTGGTGGAGCAGCGGGGGTTGCTCGAAAAGAGCATCCAAGATCGTACCACTCAACTGGAACAAGCCATGCGTTCCGCGCAGGCCGCCAGTCGGGCCAAGAGCGAGTTTCTGGCCACTGTTTCGCACGAACTGCGCAACCCTACCAACGGCCTGATTGGGATGTTGGACATCGCCATCGACCGGGAGTTGAGCCGCGATCTGGCCGAACAGCTCCGAATAGCACAGAGCTGCGGTTTTACTCTGCTATCCTTGCTGAACGATATTCTGGATCTCTCAAAGATTGAAGCAGGAAAAATGACACTGGAAAAGATACCGTTCGATATGCGCGTATTGCTGGCGGATTGCATCCAGGCCCATCAGCCGAAGGCCAGCGAGAATTCAGTTTCGCTGCGCGCCGAGGTGTCGCCCGATCTGCCACAACAGATTTCCGGCGATCCTCTGCGCATCCGCCAGATCATCACCAATCTGGTCGGCAATGCGGTGAAGTTTACAGAGCACGGATCGGTGGAAGTGCGGGTGGGGGGACAGTTCATTGAGCCCGGTGTGTTCCTGGTTCAGATCGCCGTGGAAGACAGCGGAACGGGCATTCCAGCCGACAAGCTGCTCTCCATTTTCGACAAGTACACGCAAGCCGACGGCACTGTCAGCCGCAAGTTCGGCGGTACTGGCTTGGGCCTGGCGATCACTGGCAGTCTGGTGGAGCTTCATGGAGGTGAAGTACAGGTCGAAAGCGAACTGGGGCGTGGCAGCACCTTCACCGTCACACTGAAATGCGAGGCGGGAGCGGCCAGCGGCGTGCCGCGGAAAACGAGCCCAGCGGCCACGGTGCCGGCCACACCGGTCGCATCCGGCAGCACAGCGCGGATTCTCGTGGTGGAAGATAATCACGTGAATCAGAAAGTAGTGACGGCGGTATTGCGCAAGCGTGGCTTCTGCATCGAACTTGCCAACGACGGCCAAGAGGCGCTCAACAAGCTGGAGCAGAGCGCCGCTTTCGATCTCATTTTGATGGACGTGCAGATGCCGGTGCTGGATGGCCTGGAAGCAACGCGCATGATCCGCAAGGATTCCCGGTGGGACGCGCTTCCCATTATCGCCATGACGGCGCACGCCATGAACGGCGACAAGGAGCGGTGCCTCGAAGCGGGCATGAACGGCTATATCTCCAAGCCGGTTCACCCCTCTCTGCTGTTAAGCACGGTGGACGAGTTTCTGCTGCAGAAGATCAGCTAACCTTTTTTCCAACGAGGCGAGAACTCGCTTCGCCTTACTGGCGGGCCAGTTGCTCATCTGGAACAGTGAACGAGACGCCAAGAGCGGATGAAGGAAGCTCTCCGTGGGCTATGCGATCGGCGATGACGTCAATCGCGAGGCGTTCCATATTGCTGATGGCCTCGTTCCGGGTCTGGCAATAACACATTACACCCGGCAATTCCAGAGCTTCGGCAATTCAGCGACCATCGTCTTCACGATCCAGGTCGATTGTCAGATTCACCCCTTCAGCATACTTCAAACTGCGAAATTGGCTCGAAACTAGCTGGTAACGGCGGCTTTCTTAGCTCTCTGACGTACCAGGTTCCAGGTTTCCTCCAGATCCTCCCATTGCGTTGCGATATTTCCGATCGCGAGCCGCAGCACGAACCGGCCGTTCAGCACGGTGTGAGACAAGAACGCCTTCCCGGACGCGTTCACGGCTTCGAGCAAGGCGCGATTCTCGTCGTCGGAGCCTCGATAGCGGAAACAGATCAGCGCGAAAGGTGTAGGCGCGGCGATCTCGAAATCGGGGTGCTCGCGAATTAGCCCGGCCAGCCGCTGCGCGTAGTCGATGTGTTTGCGGATCAGTTCCGCGATTCCTTCGCGTCCATAATGCCGCATGATGAACCACAGCTTCAGAGCCCGGAACCGGCGGCCCAGCTGCACGCCGTAATCCATGTAGTTCACGGCGCGCGAATCCTCGGCGGTTCGCAAATATTCGGGCACCAGCGAGAAGGCTCGGCGCAGGATCTCGGGCTTGCGCGTGTAAAATGCGCTCAGATCTATCGGTGTGAAGAGCCACTTGTGCGGATTCACCACCAGCGAGTGCGCCCGCTCAGCGCCATCGATCACGGATCGCAGCTCCGGCACCACAGCCGCCGCGCCGCCATAGGCCGCGTCCACATGCAGCCATGCGCCGCACTCTTCGGCCACGTCGGCGACTGCATTTACCGGATCGATACTGGACGTCGACGTGGTGCCAACGGTGGGAACGATGCAGAAGGGCCGCTTGCCGGCACGCTGGTCCGCTGCAACCGCTTCACGCAACAGATCCACGCGCATGCGGAACGCATCGTCGACCGGAATTTTGCGAATGTTGTCCTGGCCGATTCCGAGCGTGATGCCGGCCTTTTCCACCGAGGAATGCGCTTGCTCGGAAGTGTACATCACGAGACCAGGTGCGTTGCCACGCGTGCGGCATTCCGGATCGGCCATTTCGCGGGCCGCCGCGATGGCGTGCAGGGTGCTGATGGAAGCGGTGTCATAGATAATCCCGAAGAACTCCGATGGCAGGCCCATCCACTGCCGCAGCCATCCGAGCGTCACCTGCTCCAGCTCCGTCAGCGCGGGACAGCTCTTCCACAACATACCGTTGACGTTGAGCGCGCTGGCCAGCATCTCCGCCAGGATGCCCGGATGAGAGGCCGAGACAGAGAAGTAGGCATAAAACCGGGGATGGTTCCAATGCGTCAGCGCGGGAACGATGGAGCTTTGAAAATCCTCGAGAATTGCATCCATCGGTTCACCGCGATCGGGCGCGTGCTGCGGCAAGCGATCCACTAACTCGCCCGGCTTCACGTCCGGCAATACCGGATACTGCCGGATGTCTTCGAGGTAGTCGCCGATCCAGTCCACCACCTGGTGCCCGTAACGCCGGAATTCTTCGTTGTCCATTGAGTTTAGAGTAGCGTGAACGCGCCATTGGCCAATTCAGGCCGGTCAGTTGAAATCGGCCTCTGCTAAAATCACCATGCATGTTCGGGAAGGTACTGGTCGCGAACCGTGGCGAGATTGCCGTGCGCATCATTCGCGCGCTACGCGAAATGAACATATCGAGCGTCGCGGTGTTCTCCGATGCCGACCGAGGCGCACTGCACGTTCGCCTGGCCGACGAAGCCGAGCATATCGGACCAGCGGCGTCCGCCGACAGCTACCTGCGCGTGGATAGGATCCTCGAAGCCGCCCAGAAGCATGGTGCCGAGGCCATCCATCCCGGCTATGGTTTCTTGAGTGAGAATGCCGGATTTGCGGCGGCGTGCGCGGACGCGGGCATCGTGTTCATTGGACCTTCGCCCGAGGCGATCCGGCAGCTGGGTTCGAAAACAGCCGCGAGGATTTTGGCGAAGCGAGCGGGCGCGCCGGTGGTGCCGGGCAGCGAAGAGCCTGCCGCGAACGTCGAGAACGCCCGTAAACTAGCACGTGAAATCGGCTACCCAGTGTTGCTAAAAGCCGCGGCTGGCGGCGGTGGCAAGGGCGTGCGGCGAGTGAGCGCGGAGCATGAACTGGAATCCGCCATTCGGGATGCCTCAAGCGAGGCGGAACGGGCGTTTCACAACAGCGAGATCTACATCGAGAAGCTGATCGAAAAGCCGCGCCACATCGAGATCCAGATCGCGGGTGATCATTACGGCAACCTGGTTCATTTAGGGGAACGCGAGTGCTCGCTGCAGCGGCGCTATCAAAAAATCGTCGAAGAATGTCCGTCGCCTTTTGTCGCCAGGCGTCCGGATATGCGCGTGGCCATGGGCGAAGCCGCGCTGAAGGTGGCGCGCGCGGCGGGCTACGACAATCTGGGCACGGTGGAATTTCTGGCCGATAACGACGGCAACTTTTACTTCCTGGAAGTGAATACGCGGCTTCAAGTAGAGCATCCGGTGACGGAACTGGTGACCGGATATGATCTGGTGCAACTCCAGCTGAAGATCGCGGCCGGTGAGGGGCTGCCATTCACCCAGAAAGATGTCGCGTGGCGTGGGTGGGCCATGGAATGCCGTGTCTGCGCGGAAGATCCTGACAACCAGTTCCTCCCATCGCCCGGGAAAATTGAGCAACTGCGGGAGCCGGGCGGGCCGGGAGTACGCCTGGATTCGGGCGTCTATCCGGGGTGGAACGTGCCGTTAGAATATGACGCGCTGCTGGCGAAACTGGTGACGTGGGGGCCGGATCGGAACGCTGCCATCCAACGCCTGAAGCGCGCGCTGGCAGAATATGGCATCGTCGGCATCCAAACGAATATAGCTTTTTTTCTCGAAATTCTGGAAGATCCGGAATTCCGCGCGGGTGACATTTCGACCGAGTTCATCCCGCATTTGATGGCCAAACGAAAGCCTCCGCCCGAGCCGGATTCTCAAACCGACCTGGCTGTGGCGCTGGCCGCTCTGGCGCACGCGCGGAATGTGCAGGAACGCGCCACGAGCGCGGCGAAATCCGAGGCCAGCCGATGGCGCACTGCAGGGCGAGGCCAGCTGTTGCGATGAAGTGGCAGATAGCGGTGGATGGCCGCACAATCGAGATTGATTCCGAACAATTGGCTGCAGTCAGGCAAATTGAACCAGGTGTGTATTCGGTGCTGCTGGATGGCGCGAGCTACGAGATTCGGGTGATCGAGACGCCGGATGGGTTGAGCGCCGAGGCGCGGAGTCGGCGATTCGCGGTGGATGTCCGGGATCCTCGCGATACCCGCAGGAGCGGAACGTCGGCAGTGGGTTCAGGGCGTCAAAATATCGCTGCGCCTATGCCCGGAAAAGTGGTGCGCGTGCTGGTGAACGTCGGGGACACGGTGGACGTGGGGCAAGGCCTGATCGTGGTGGAGGCGATGAAAATGCAAAACGAGATGAAGGCGACACGGCCCGGGCACGTGATTGAGATTCGCGCCGGCGCCGGCCAGACGGTGGGCGCGGGCGATACGCTGCTGATTTTGGAATAGATTTGGGACAATGAGGTTTGTCGACTTTTCGAGGTTCAGCTTTTCGAGGTTCGGCTTTTCGAGGTTCGGCTTTTCGAGGTTCGGCTTTTCGAGGTTCAACCAGTGAGGCGTAGCCGAAGCTGGCTCGCCATTCTTCTCATCGGCGCGACAGTGATTGTGGCTTGGGTCGCTACCAAAAGGGCGTCGCCGCCCGAAGTGGCGTTTGTCAAAGTAGTGCGTGAGACCCTGATCACTTCTCTGAATACCAACGGAAAAGTGGAGCCGATCGAGTGGATGCCGGTGCGCTCAGAACGCTCCGGGCTCATTACGCGAGTCCTGGTGAGCCGAGGTCAGCAGCTGACCAAGGACCAGCCGCTGGTGGAACTCGACACGCGAGTTGCGAGCGCTGACCTGTCGAAGGCCCAAGCCGCTATTCAGGAAGCGAAGGCTCAGGAGCAGGTGCTGACCCAAGGCGGCCGCGTTGCGGAGCGTCAGCAAATTGATTCCGATCTGGCGCGGACGCGGCTGGATCTGGAGGCTGCGCAAAGAAGCTATCAAGCGTTGGACCGGCTGGTAGCCCAGCAGGCCGCCACACGTCAGGAGTTGGATTCCGCGCGGCAGCTTGTGGATCAACTCCAGTTGAAAATCCAGTCCCTGGAGAAAAGTAAAGGCGCGCTCGTCACCGGCACCGATAAGGAGATCGCCAAGGCTCGGTTGCAGGAGGCGCAATCGACTGCCGCGGTAGCGCAAGGCAATCTGGATCTCAGCGTCATTCGCGCGCCGATGAACGGAACACTATACGATTTCGATTTGAAGCAGGGGGCTTACGTAAATCCAGGCGATGCGATCGCCAAGGTAGGCAGGCTCGACCGGGTCCGCGTGACAGTTTACGTGGATGAGCCCGACTTAGGCAAGGTTCGCGAAGGAGAGCCGGTGACCATTAGCTGGGACGCGAAGCCAGGGCATCAATGGAAGGGCCAGGTGGACAAACTGCCGACGCAGATTGTGCCGCTCGGCACGCGCCAGGTGGGCGAGGTGGGATGCATCATTGAGAATCCGGATCACGACCTGCTTCCGAACGCCAACATTAACGCGGACATTCAGGCCAGCGCGGTGGAAAACGCGCTCACTCTTCCGAAGGAGGCCATCCGGCGGCAGGGTTCCGATACTGGTGTTCTGCTGCTCGAGGGTGACAGAGTGGTGTGGCGTAAGGTGAACGAGGGCATCTCGAGCTTTACGAAGTCGCAAATACTTTCAGGATTGAGCGAAGGCGATGCCGCGGCGCTGCCGTCGGAGAAGCCGATCCAGAATGGGTCGCGAGTGCGGCCGGTGTTTCAATAGCCTCAAATCGGCGCTTCTCTTAATCCGGAAATGAACTTGATTCCAGGGACATTCCTCCTGCTAAGCCGGCTATCGTTGGTGATGAATAGATCGATTTCGGCCGACGCGGCGCACGCCAACTGAATCGCATCCGCGGGATGAAGTCCACGATCCTGACGAATCCGGGCGTAAGCTTCGGCGGCGCCTAAATCAAAAGGTGAGATGGTGAGTTGGGGTGAAGAGAAGAGCGCCCGATAGCGCTCCGCCAATGAATTATGGCCCGTGGATAAAGGCTTTACCAGGACCTCTCCAATGGTCATCGCGCTGGTGAACAAGCGGTCGTTTCTGCGCAGCATCCTGCGGCGCAGGTCTTGAACAGTGGCGCCAAATCCGGGGCTGTCCTCAAGCAAGTAAATGAACAGATTCGTGTCCCAAAAGATGTTGGCCAAGCGAACCCTCCTCCGTGGCCGTCACCGGAACGCTGGAATCACTTCGTAGCGTGCTTTGCTCCGTACCAATTGTCACGCAGATCCCGAACGTAGTCGTCAGCGTTGGTATCGGCCCAAATTTCTTTTCCAACGCCAAGCATTTGAAGGATCGGATCGTCTGCTTCGTTGCAGACGGTTTGCCGGCTGCAATACTCGCGCTCATACCAATCCAGCAGGTAGTGATACTTCTCCGGGATTTCTCTCCGTTCCGGCATAGTTTTTCCTTTGCGGGCAGGGTGTGCCGCATCTCCTGGGCGAAACAGCCGAAACGTGTCGTCAGGGAGCTTATAGAACAGCCGATACTTTCCGGAATTCGGTTCGGTGTTCGCTACGTTGTGCGAGTAGATGTGGACTTGGATACCCGGCCGCAACTCGGGATGAACTTGCGCCGCCTTTACCCTATCTAGAATCTCTTTGACCGTGAATGAACTCCGGTCCTTGTGCTCATATTGCAATGCGGCCAACGCCAGCCACGCTTCATCGGCTACCCGCACTGGGCTCTCCTGAGCACTCATGTAACTTACCTCTACAAACAGTCATAACAGGTTTAAGAGGTTTAAGTCAAGCTGGGGAACAACTACTGGTATAACCGCCGCTCTCGGCGCATATAGGCTGGCACCTCGATATCATCCACAGGCATCGCCATGGGCGCGGGTTCCTGCATCTCAGGCTCTTCCTCCGGTTCGGGCTGGGACGGCATCTCGCGGAAGAGCGATGAGCTCAATCCGCTGGCGAAGAGCGGCTCCGTCACCGGCGATGGCATCGGAACCGGGGGTGGGGGCGCGGGCGGGAGGTTCTCGAAAACAATCGGCTCGACAGATGCCGACGCCGCGGCTACCGCGCGGCGAGCCAGTTGCGGCTGGTTATCCCGCTGGAACCCGGTGGCGATCACGGTAATCTTCACCGTGTCCTTCAGCGACTCGTTCATTACGACTCCGAAGTTGATCTGCGCGTCTTCGTTGGCCGTTGCGCCGCGAATCAGCGAGCAGGCTTCGTTGACGTCGTGCAGGCTCAGCTTGCTCGATCCGGTGATATTGATCAGCACGCCACGCGCGCCTTTCACCCCGCCTTCTTCCATCAGCGGCGAGCTGATGGCTTGCCGGGCGGCTTCAATGGACGCGTTCTCGCCAGAAGCGGAAGCCGTGCCCATCATGGCGTAGCCCATGCCGAGCATGATGGCGCGGATATCCGAAAAATCGCGATTGATCAATCCCGGCGTGGTGATGATATCGCTGATACCTTGCACGGCCTGGCGTAGTATATCGTCGGCGATGCGGAAGGCCTCAAAAAAGCTGGTGCCGCGTGGAACCAGTTCCAGCAGCCGATCGTTCGGTACCGTGATCACCGTATCCACCGTCCCGCCCAGTTCGGAGAGCCCACGGTCGGCCTGCTTCATCCGGCGCGGTCCTTCGAAGGCGAATGGCTTGGTCACCACAGCCACGGTGAGTGCGTTCAGTTCTTTGGCGAGTGAAGCCACCACAGGCGCGGCTCCAGTGCCGGTGCCGCCGCCCAGGCCGGCCGTGACGAACACCATGTCGGCGCCTTCCAGCACTTCGATGATGCGCTCGGTGTCCTCGAGCGCGGCCTGCCTGCCAAGCCCCGGATCCGAGCCCGCACCGAGACCATTGGTCACTTTAGAGCCGATGGCGAGCTTGTTGGGCACCTGCGACGCATTCAGCGCCTGGACGTCGGTGTTCAGAATGTGAAACTCCACGCCCTGCAAGCCTTCGTTCATCATTCTGGCGACGGCATTGGAGCCGCCGCCCCCCACTCCCACCACTTTGATTTTGGTGCCGGCGAGAACTTCTTCCTGTATGGCAAACTTTAACGCGTCCATTCAAAGCCTCCTGTCGTGATTGATCCAACTCACCGTCTTGATGCAACTCACCGAAATAACATTCCTATAAGACCGGGAGCTCTGCGCTTGGTCTCCCGATTGGTTTTTAACCGCGCCGAGTATCGCGCCAATCCCGAAACGGTGGCCCACAGAGGAGTCGAAAGATCCTCCGGGAAGTCCTGGATGCCTTCCGGTATCGCATTGCGCGCCGGACAGTTCAGCACTCGTTCGGCCATATCGCACATGCCATTCAGCATCGCCCCGCCGCCCGCCAAGATGACGCCTTCGAGCAGCTTCTGATCCATCCCGATGGTCACCAGCTCCGAACCCACATGGATGAAAAGCTCCTCGGCGCGCGCTTCCAGAATTTCGTTCAACTGCTTGCGCGGAGCCTCCCGTGGCAATCGCCCCTCGTTGGATGGAACCTCGATATAACTGTTGTCGGAGGTGAGCCCCAGCATGGCGCATCCGTATTCCACCTTCAGGCGCTCGGCGTCGTTATATTGCACCGTCAAGCCAACCGCCACGTCGCGCGTGAAGTGATCCGCCGAAATCGCCAGGCTGCGCGCCAGCAGCACGGCTTCGCCGTCGTACACCACCAGGTCGGTCGAATGCTTGCCGATATCCACCACGGCGACGCCGCGATTGCGATCGTCGCGGTTGACCGCAGCGTACGCCGTCGCCACCGGCTCAAACATAGATTCCTCCACGGCATACGACGCCTGATGAATAGCGTGCAAAATGGCGTGGTGCTCCTGTTCGGAACAAGTGGTGATGTGGACGTTGGCTTCCAGGCGTGAACAAATGGAGCCGCGTGGATAGCGCTTACCGGCACGGCCGTCGAGCGTGAAATCCTGCGGCAGCAAATGCAAAATGATGCGATCCTCTTCCAGACGCACTTGCTCGCTGCGCTCTACGGCGTACGCCATGTCGTCCATGGTCACCGGGCGCGGCCGGCCGAATTCATAGATGCCGCGAGCATTGCATCCGTCGATGCTCGATCCGCCCATGCCCACCACTAACGTATCCACCGATACACGCGCTTCGGCCTCGGCATCGCGCACTGCCGCGCGGACACAGGTTGTCACCGCCTGCTGATCGGCCAATCTGCCCTTGCTCCAGCCGTCGGATGGAACCTCGCTGTGCCCCGCGTATCGCAGACGGCCGTTGTCCAGGCGCAGGATGAGACAACGAACATAGGCGCTTCCGAGATCGAGACCGACCGCGAGTTGGGATTTGTCGGGCATGCTTTATGGCCTGCTGCTATCGGGCGCCACCGGACGCCTCCAAACCTGTGATCCGATCGTCGAGCCTGAGATCGAACGACGACGCTTGCGGCATCTTGCGATGAATGTCCGGGTAGTGCTCCAGGAAATTCCTGAGCCTGGAAGAAAAGTTGCGATCGCCCAGCATCAGCGAGACGGCGCCACCTCCGGCTTGTTCGGTGATCCTCAAGTCATCCAGGTCGCTGGCGTCCACCTCAGACACGTTGTCGGCGAGCGATCCCAGCTCTCTCATCAACCTTTGCATGCGCCGCACACGAATGCCGCGCTTTTCCTGGCTCTCGGCTCCCATTACTCCGGCCAGAACCGGGAGCTGGAACGAGGCCTTCGCGGGAGGATCCAGAATGACCCCCTCGTCGTCGATGAGCGCCCAGCGCACCATACTCTCCGCGGGCAGTTTGATGAACGCGGCGGGCTTGCGCTCGGCGATCTGCACAATCACGCGATTCGGCCAGATCCTGGCAACGGAAGCCTCATGCACCCAGTGGACGCCGAGCAGCGACTTGCGCCGTGCCGCGAGCGGGAACAAATAAAGGCTGCGGCCGTAGTCCGGTTCAAAGAGACGCAGGATTTGCTGGCGGGATGCGTATTTCACGCCATGTAGCTCCAGATTCGGGCTCTCCAATCCATAATCGGCCGGCCCGGGCAGAAAAAAACGTGGATCGCGAATCAGAAAGCGCTCGAAGCTTTCCGACGCATAAATGCAGCCGCTAAGCACCACTCCAATGGCAATCGCGATGCCGGCGTAGCGCAGCACAATGCGCATGGCTGGAGTGCGCCGAGTCGCTTTCGATTTGGCCTCGGGCACTACGCCGCCTCCCGAAGTTTTTCCAGAATACGATCGCCGGCC
>JBEKLB010000185.1:0-12467 GCA_050010415.1 Bryobacteraceae bacterium
TGCTCGGCAATTGGTTCAAGCGCAGCGGGAACCGGAAGAAAGTGATTCTGGCCACCAAGGTGGGCATTGAACTTGCTCCCGACAAAAAGGGACTTTCGAAGGCATACATCCTGCGCGAGGTTGAGGATTCGCTCGAGCGCCTGCAGACCGACTATATCGACTTATATCAATCGCACATCGACGACCCAAGCGTGCCCCTGGAGGAAACCCTCGCGGCTTACGATCAATTGATCAAAGAAGGCAAAGTGCGGGCCATTGGCGCGTCGAACTACAGCACAGAGCGCCTGGCGCACGCCATCAAAATCGGCGGGCAAAATGGAATGCCGCGTTACGAGTGCCTGCAGCCGCACTACAATCTTTACGAGCGAGCCGGTTATGAAAAGGAACTGGAGCCGTTGTGCTTAAAGGAAGGCATCGGCGTGATTCCGTATTTCGCGCTGGCCAGCGGATTCTTGACGGGTAAATACCGGTCTGAGAATGATCTTGCCAAGGGGCCGCGCGGGCAGATGGTGAAGAAATACCTGGACGAGCGTGGGTTCCGGATTCTGGCCGCGCTCGATGAAGTGGCCGGGAAGCTTCATTCCACGCCCGGGAAAGTGGCGATCGCGTGGCTCGTCGCGCGTCCGAGCATCACGGCTCCTATCGCGAGCGCTACCAGCGTGGAGCAACTCAACGACCTGGTGGATGCGGCGAGTCTGCAACTCGATGCGGCTTCGATTGAGACGCTGAACGCAGCCAGCGCCTACTGAGCGGCGAAAGCCGGCAATGTTGCCGCCAGTTCCTTCGACCGTCTGATATTCTTGTCGCTTGACCATGACACCCCCCGAGTTGCGATTCGCCTTTGAAATTGCTGCTGACGTTCAACCTCCGCTCGATCTGGGGCAGACCCAGGCCGGGCATCGGCGAGTGATCCCGATTGCCGGGGGATTGGTTTCAGGACCCAGATTGCAAGGACGCATATTGCCCGGCGGCGCGGATTGGCAGATCCTTCGCCCGGATGGCGCGGCCGATCTGGATGCGCGCTATACCATTCAGACCGACGACGGCGCGCTCATTTCCGCGGTCAGTCGCGGCGTGCGGCACGGGCCGCCCGAGGTGCTGGCACGATTGAACCGGGGCGAGCGCGTCGATCCGGCGTCGTACTATTTCCGGACTGCGGGAACCTTTGAGACCAGCGCGCCGCAACATATGTGGCTGACTCGCGCTCTAGTGGTGGGGGCTGGGGAACGATATCCCGATAAGGTTGTGATTCGGTTTTGGGAATTGATGTGAACCGCGTCGCGCTAGTGACCGGAGCCGGGAGCGGCATCGGCCGCGCGGTAAGCCTGGCGTTCCATTCGGCCGGTTACTCGGTGGTACTGGCCGGCCGCCGCGCCGCGGAATTAGAACGTACCGCCGCGAACACCCCGATGGTTGCCGTTCCGACCGACGTGTCGCAGCCGGATGCCGTGGCCGCGCTATTCGATCGAGTAAAGGAAAAATTTGGGCGCCTCGACGTGCTTTTCAACAATGCCGGAATCGGCGCTCCGGCTGTTCCGATGGAAGATCTCACGTTTGAGCAGTGGAGCGCCGTGCTGGCCGTCAACCTGACAGGCGCGTTCCTATGCGCGCAGCACGCGATCCGGATGATGAAAAAGCAGCAGCCGCGCGGCGGGCGGATCATTAATAACGGATCCATTTCGGCGCATTCGCCCCGGCCCAATTCGGCGCCCTACACGGCCACCAAACACGCGATCACCGGGCTAACGAAAAGCATCTCGCTGGACGGCCGCAAGTATGACATCGCATGCGGGCAGATCGATATCGGCAACGCGGCCACTCCGATGACCGAGCGGATGACCGCGGGGGTGGCGCAAGCCGACGGAACAAAAGCGCCCGAGCCACGGATGGACGTGAAGCTGGTGGCGGATGCAGTCCTTTATATGGCGAACCTGCCGCTGGAGGCGAACGTGCAATTCATGACGGTGATGGCGACGAAGATGCCGTTTGTCGGGCGGGGGTGAAGGGTGGGAAGTCAGAATTCAGAAGCCAGAATTCAGGCTGAGACGTTCCTGCACACCCGCCACTTGCCTTGGCATGAGCTATCTAACGGAGTCTCAAGAAAACGCTTTTCTGGCCGCCTGGCGGCAAACCGATGCCTGTCCCCGGTGGGCAATATTTCCCATCGCGCTGCTCGGGATCGCGTCGCTCGCCCTGCTCGGGGGCGTCCTCGCCACCCTCACCGGAATCTCGAACGCCAACGGAGACATCTTCGCAGCCGGGGCGGCGGCCATCGGCGGCGCGTTCCTGTTTTTCTTTGCCGCCCACGTCCTGCGCTGGCTGCAATTGATCGAATGGCGGCTAAAGCGGGAAAATTCTTGAATTCTGAATTCTTGGATTCCAAATTCCCCAGCCGATTCGCAAGTGGGGCTCTCTCTTTCATCGCCGAGCCGTTGTCGCCATAGCGCAAACCGTTCTGCGCTACCGGTTGATCAGTCCTCTCCGCGAAAGTCGGGAGTCTTCATACGGTTCTTTGGCCTATCGTCGCATGTTAGGACGGGGTTCAAGTGATATATCAAAACGCTGGGACGAGACATCCTTGTTCTCCTTTCCAACCAGCGCGAGAGGAACCGCTAATTTCACCAGCAAACTCAACGGAATCTGAGAGATCAGAAACTTGACACCGCCGTGAGTGGGCTGTCATACTGCCTTTGCAATGAGCGCACAAGCGGTAACGGGGACAGCTACGTCTGTGTCGGACGCGGCGTGGAAAGCAATTGAAGGTGGTTATGATTTACAGGTTCACGTTGCGCCGGACGTGATCGAGCGGCGCATTGACGACATCGACCTGGCCCACGAATTTCTGAAGCGCGGGCTTAAGGGATTCGTGTTGAAGTCGCACTACCTTCCCACTGCGGAGCGCGCCAAGGTTGTTACCAAAGCCGTGCCTGGAATACAAGCTTTCGGCGCCATCACTCTCAATCACAGCGTGGGTGGGTTGAACCCGGTAGCCGTGGAGCTATCCGGCCGCTCGGGCGCGAAAATAGTCTGGATGCCGACCGTGGATGCCGCCAACGAAACGGCGGGTCGAGTGGATGGCCCCAACACCAAACTGCCCTTTTGGGCCAAGATCCAGCGCGAGTTGGCCGCAACGGGAATCTCGCCGCCGCCTTTGACGGTGCTCGATGAGAAAGGCAATCTCAACGAAGCCGCCCGGCGGTGCCTCGAAATCATCGGCCATCACAATATGATCATGGCCACCGGCCATCTGGGGCGCAAGGAGATTTTCGCTCTGGTGCGCGGCGCGCGCGAGCTGAAGCTACAGCGCGTCTTGGTGACGCATGCTGAGTTCCCCTCGCAAAGTTTGACCGCCGATGAGCAGGCTGAACTGGCGCGGGAAGGCGCAATGATCGAGCATTGCTTCACTACCATGCACACGGGCAAAGCGCCCTGGGACGAGGTGATGGTAAGCATTCGCAAAGCGGGCCCGGAACATTGCGTTCTTTCGACAGACCTGGGCCAGACCATCAATCCGCCGGTGTCGGAGGGCTTTGCGATGTTCGCGCAGACACTCATGGATGGCGGATTCTCGGCCGCCGATATCAAGCGCATGGCGGTGACGAATCCGAGCGCGCTGGTCAACTGAAGGTTCGATCTTAAATATGGATTCCCAAAAAACGGTTTTGGTTGTAAGCGCCCACGCTGCCGATTTTGTTTGGCGGGCAGGCGGCGCCATCGCGCTCTACGCGCAAAAAGGTTATCGAGTGCGGATTCTGTGCTTGTCGTTTGGAGAGCGCGGCGAGTCCGAGCGATTGTGGAAGCAAGAGGGCATGACGGTGGAGTGCGTGAAGGTGGAGCGGCAGAAGGAATCCGAGCGCGCGGCGGGGATTTTGGGCGCGGAGATCCGTTTCTTCGACTCTGGCGACTATCCTATTAAAGCGTCGGAAGAGACCATTCACGAGATGGTGGTGGAATACCGCAAGCTGCAGCCCGAAGTGGTGCTGACCCATTCCTACGAAGATCCTTACAACCCCGATCATCCCTACGCCAACATGCTGACGCTGCAAACGCGGGTGTACGCGCAGGCGGCGGGTTATCCGGCGGAAGGCAAGCAACTCGGCGCGCCCCCGGTTTTCATCTTCGAGCCGCACCAGCCGGAGCAATGCGAGTTCAAGCCGCAAGTGCTGCTGGACATCACGCCGGTCTACGAGATCAAAGAGAAAGCCATGGAGTCCATGGAGGCGCAAGAGCATCTGTGGAACTATTACCGCGACCTGGCCAAGCGCCGCGGCACTCAGGCTGTACGCAACTCCGGAAAAAAGGGAATCAAGTACGCCGAGGCTTATCAGCGCGTCTATCCGCAGGTGGCCAGCGAATTTTCCTGAGAGTTCACCATGGCCCACAAGATTGTCCGCCGCATCCCGCGTCCCGATGCCCAAGCCGTGAAGCTGCTCGGCGAGCTGGGTGTCGCAACCATCCATGAAGCGCAGGGCCGCACCGGCGCGATGCAGCCGTATATGCGGCCGATCTACAGTGCCGCCAGGGCCGCGGGGCCGGCAATCACGGTGGTGTGCCATCCGGGCGACAACCTGATGATCCACGCGGCCGTCGAGGTCTGCAAGCCGGGCGACGTGCTGGTGGTAGTGACAACTTCGGAATCGACCGATGGAATGTTCGGCGACCTGCTGGGAACTTCATGCCAGGCGCATGGCGTCGTAGGCCTGGTGATTGACGCGGGCGTTCGCGATACCACCGAACTCACCGAAATGAAGTTTCCTGTCTGGGCCAAAGCAATCTCTCCGCAAGGTACGGTGAAGGCGAGCCCTGGATCGGTGAACGTTCCGGTGGTGTGCGCCGGAATGCTGGTGAATCCAGGCGATGTGATTGTGGGTGATGCCGACGGTGTAGTGGTAGTTCCGCGCGCGGCTGCCGCCGAGGTTGCCAAAGCTGGCCAGCAACGCATCGCTAAGGAAGAAAAAACTCGGGAACGGCTGGCGAAGGGCGAATTGGGCGTCGAATTTTATGGTCTCCGCGCCAAGCTAGCCGAACTCGGAGTGGAGTACGTAGACGAACCGGTCGAAGAGTCTGCGAATGGCCGGGTTGTAGTAAAGGGGTAACACCATGGGAGAAATCGTATTTGCAGCCGCGACGGTTCACGCGCCGCAGCTATTCACCTATCCGCCGAGCGAGGACAAAGCGCAGCTGGACGCCGACATCGCTGCGATGCGAGAGCTGGGCAAGAATCTGGATGAAATCAAGCCCGATGCCGTGCTCGTCATCGGAAGCGATCACCTGGAAACATTTTTCCTTTCCGCCGTTCCCACCTTCGCCATCGTGGGAGGCGAGAAATCGAAAGCCGCATTCGCCCGCAAGACATACGCCCTGCCCATTCACGGATTCACCGAAGAACTGGTGAACGATTTAGTCACGGACGGCTTCGATATGACGTATTCGCAAGACGCCGAATTGGGCCATGCATTCGCCGCCGTGTACGAATGGGTAATCGAAGGACGCTCCCTGCCGGTGATTCCGCTGTTCGTGAATACTTACCTGCCGCCGTTGCCGACGGCCCGCCGTTGCGCGCAGTTGGGCGCCGCGGTTCGGGATGCCATTCTGAAGTCGCCGTATAGGATCGCGATCGTCGCCAGCGGCGGCATGTCGCACTATCCGGGCGCCTGGAAATATCCCCAGCCGGCGTTTGATTTCGACTGGTGGGCCATTGCCCACATGGAGCGCGGCAACAACAACGCGCTGCTGGAACTCAATAACGAGCAGTTGGACGAAGTGGGCAACACCGAGATGCTGCCCTGGATGATTCTATTCGGAGCCATCGGCCAGCAGCCGGGCGAACTGATCACCTATCAGCCCACCTGGCATCACGGCCACGCGGTGATGCGCTTCATCCCCAATAAGAAGGGCGTTCCAACCACGCCCGAACCTGCGGCGAAGTTTGCCTTCGGCAGCGCGGAGGGTTATCAATTCTACCGGCATCCCGACCCGTCGGTGTATCCGCTGAACAAATTGCTCTACGATCTGCGCTTCAGCCAGCAGTTGCGACGGCGATTGTTTGAGAACACGCCTTTACTCGCGTCTGAGTACGGGCTCACTCCGGAACAGGCGGTGGTGCTCGAGACCATGAAGGACGAAAGCATCGACGCAGTACGATCGCTCAAACCGCATCCGCTGGTGGATGCAGGCGCGCATCCTCTCGGCATGTGGATGTCGATTATTACAGTGCAAGCCGAGCAGCGCCGAATGCGCGCGGAACAGGCGCAGGCCACGGCCGTCAAGTAGGATCCATCGATGGCGACCACTGCGATAGCTCAGCCGCCCGTAACCGCGGCAGTGCGCGTAAAGTGGATTCCGCTGCTGCTCGCCATCGCCATCGGACTCGGGCTTTATTTTATGCCCGCGCAACACGGCTTGACCCGCGCCGGTCAAACTGCGCTCGCCATCACCGCCTTCACCATCGTGCTGTGGGCTTTCGGCGTGATGAACAACGGCGTGGCGTCGGTCTTGATGATGGCGCTGCTGATTCCGGCCGGCGCGAAGCCCGCGCTGGCATTGAGCGGATTTTCCACCGGATCATGGTGGATTCTCCTAGCCGTCCTCTACTACGGCTTCGCGATGCAGAAGACCGGGCTGGCCGCGCGCGTGTCGTACTACATTCTGTCGTTGTTTCCAGGGACCTATTCCGGGATCCTGGCCGCGTTTTTCGTCGTCGGCACGGTGCTCTCCTTCGGAATTCCTTCCATGACCGTCCGAACCGCGATCATGGTTCCCATCGCCTGGGCTCTGGTGCAGTCGCTCGGTTTGAAGCCGCGCAGCAAAGGCTCGGCGCTCATCATGCTGACGACGATTGAGATGGCCGTGGTGCCCGGCCTCGGATTGCTATACGGTTCTCTGGATGGCCCGGTCGTGGCGTCCGTATTCGACTTGAAGCATCTCCCGCTCAGCTACGGCGCTTACGCGCGCATTCTGGAGTTGCCCATCCTGGTGTTGTGCGCGCTCATCGTCTTCGGCAATCAATGGGTGCTGAAGCCCGAGAGCGCGCTGAACGCCTCGCGCGAATTTGTGCGCGGCAAGCTGCGGGATCTCGGATCGTTCAAGCGCGACGAAGCGGTTACCGGCGTGATCGTGGCCTGTTCCATCGTTTTTTGGGCCACCGATCGCTGGCATCATTTGCCCAGCTTCTTCATCGGCATGGTCGGCTTGGCGGTTTTTGCATTGGCGGGTATTGTCGGAAATGCCGATATCGCCGGCGGTATTTCGTGGACCTTGCTATTGTTCATGGGCGGAATTTTCAGCCTGCAAAACGTCCTCACCGAATACCACCTCACCGATTGGCTGGCCGGATACTTCGTGCCCGTCATGCAGCACCTGACATTCAGCACCGTGGTTGCATTATTGGCGATTGGAATCATGACCCTGGCCCTGCGTTTCCTCGATCCGAGCGGATTTATCGCCATCGTCGTGACGTTTGTTCCTCTGGTGGATACCACCAGCGCGGCTGGCATTCCTCCTCTGATCTTGACTGCCGCGCTTCTGATTCCGTCCGTGCCGTTTTGGGCGAGTTATCAAAATATTTGGGTCGCGATGGGCGAAGGCATCACCGAAGGTTTGGCTTTCAGTGGCGCTGAACGCGTTCGCCTGGCGACTATGTACGCCGTCTTCGCGCTGGCTACTGTTGCCGCATCGGTCGGCTATTGGAAGCTGATCGGAGCTTTGTAATTGGAAGTGGGGGCGCTTTGATGAGGATCGGGTTCATCGGATTTGGTGAAGCTGGCTTTCACATTGCGAAGGGTCTGCGGCAACCGGGAATCGCTTCGATCACAGCTTTCGATATCAACGTCACCGACAAGGTTCGGCAGCGCGCCCGGGAGGCCAATACGGTACTGGTCGAAACGAACCGGGCACTCGCTGAATCCTGCGACATTATGCTGTCCGCAGTCACGGCGGACCAGGCTTTCCAAGCAGCCGAACAAAACGCGCCGCATCTGACCGCTCAACACATTTACGCTGATCTCAATTCCGTCTCCCCCGGCGTGAAGCAATCCATCGCGCGCGTAATCGAGGCGTCGGGTGCGCGTTTCGCCGAAATCGCGATGATGGCTCCCGTCCCGCCTTATGGCCACAAAGTTCCGATGCTAGCGGGCGGCGCCGGTGCGCAGGAATTTGTCGATCGGCTGGCGCCATTTGGCATCTCGGCCGAGATCGTCTCACGCGAAGTGGGCACGGCGGCAGCGACAAAAATGTTCCGCAGCATCATCGTCAAAGGTATGGAAGCGCTGATCACCGAGTGCGTGCTCGGCGCAACCCGCTACAACGCCGACCAACGCGTCTTCGCATCGCTGGCTGAAACCTTCCCCGGGATCAATTGGAAAGAGCTGGCCGATTACATGGTGGGCCGCGTGGTGGTGCATGGGGAACGCCGCGCCCGCGAGATGGAAGAAGTGGCTGCCACGCTGCGCGAGATCGATATCGAACCCATCATGGCGGAGGCCATCGTCCGCCGGATGGATTGGAGCGTCGAGGCAGGCTTGAAACAGCTTTTCGGCGGCGAAGCGCCCAAGAGCTATCGGGAGGTAGTGGATGCTACCGCCAAGAAGTTGGTTGGAGCAGACTGAAGCTGGTCCGGCTGCTGCTCATCGTTGCCGTTTTGTCCTTGGGCGCCGGTGTCTGCTCCGCCGTCGATCTGAAACCCGAGACCATCCAGGCCTTCGATCGCTACATCGCGAGCACAGAAGCCAAAATGCAGCCGCGCTGGAACGGCGAGCATTTCCTCTGGTTTGACGACTCGCCTGAGATTCGTCTTCGCCTGCTGGCCGGAGCAGTAGTGGCGCAGCCGGTCCAAGGCAACGGCATTGTGGCGCTGCCGGGCGGCCTGATTCAAGACTGGATTGGCGCTGTGTTTGTTCCGAAAACCACGCTCAAAGAAACGTTGAGCCTCGTTCAGGATTATCCACAACACACTCAGATCTACAAACCCGACGTCACCGACCTCAAAGTGCTGTCGCACAGCGGCAACGATTATACGATTCGAACGCGCGTGGTCAAATCCAAGTTCTTCATTTCCGACGTGGTGGATATCGACAACCAGATTCACTTCGCAGCGCTCGACTCCAAGCGAGTCTACAGCCGTTCGGTGAGCCAGCGAGTAGCGGAAATCAGCAACGCGGGAAAGCATAACGAGCGTGAACTGCCGGTTGGCCACGATCGCGGGCTGGTGTGGCGCGTCAACGGCTACTGGTTTTTCGAGGAGAGCGATGGCGGCGTCTTCATCACTTGCGAATCCGTTACGCTCACGCGCGACATACCGTTCTTACTGGCCAAGGTCCTCAGCCCCCTGGTGCACGAGCTTCCCGCCGAAGCGTTGAAGACCAGTTTGGAGCAGACGCGCAGTGCGATTGTGAATCAGCCGAAGCTTACCGCTCCCTGAGCCAGCGTTCTTGGACGTCAGATTTCGACCGGCGAGGCCTGAGACGCGTCTCCGTTGGTCCCCGTTACAGCGGGAAGCTCAATGGTGAATTGCTTGCGCGAGTACGTCTTGCCCTGGGCCTTGCGTGCCCGGAAGTAGGGCTCCAGACGTTCGATGGCTTGCTGCATGCTCGTGATCACGTGCTCGCGCATGGCGGCGGCGGAAGCGTCCCGGTCTTTTCCCACCAGCACCGCCATCAAGTCCTGATGGCGTCGCGACGGCGTTCCATTGAACGCTCGTCCCACGCATAGCCAGGTGGACGATAGCGCGCGCGTTCTTTCGATGGCATCGCAAAGCGCCGGACAACGCGTGCATTCCGCGATCCGCCGGTGCAGCTTTTCGTGCAAATTCAGGTAATAGAAGCGATTGGTTTCCGTCTGCGAGCGCATGGCGTCCACGCGCAGGCCCAGCTTCAGCAGTTCAGACCGCTCCTCGGGTGTCGCCATCTCGGTGAACAGACGCGCCGCCTCCACCTCCAGCGCTTCCCGCACCAGATAGTGCCCGCGCACATCTTCTCGGCTGGGAATGCGCACACGTGTTCCGGCGCGCGGCCGGCTTTCCAGCAGGCCTTCAAATTCCAAGCGCAGAAATGCTTCAGAAACAGGCAGAAAACTCATGCCCAGCTCGGCTGCTATTTTGCGCCGGGAAATCACTTGGCCGATAGCTACTTCGCCTCGGAGAATTCGCTCACGAATGATGACATATGCCTCACCCGCGAGGTCCGAGGCCCCAGAAGAGCGGTCTTTCATAAGTCCCCAATATTCAAGTCCGCAGATTTTAAAACTTACTTATGCTATCACAGCCTGCATGCAATCAGGCGCAAGCCGGGCCCTGTCCGGTAAACTGGGCGAGGATTGCCATAAACACATGAAAAACAATCGCAGCCGGGAATGGTTTCAAGCTCCGGAATATTACGGTTTCGGGCGGCGCGCCTGGCTCCGCTCGGAAGGTTTTCCGGCCGATGTGTTCGACGGAAAGCCGGTAATCGGCATCTGTAATTCCTGGAGCGAACTCAACAATTGCAATGCTCACCTGCGCGACGTTGCGACGGCGGTGAAGCGGGGGGTGTGGGCCGCGGGCGGGGTGCCGCTCGAATTCCCGACTATTTCCCTGGGCGAAATGTTCATGCGCCCCACCAGCATGATGTATCGCAACCTCATGGCGATGGATGTTGAAGAATCAATCCGGGCCAATCCGTTGGATGCGGTGGTTCTTTTGTGCGGCTGCGACAAGACCACGCCGGCGCAACTGATGGGCGCCGCCAGCGCCGATATCCCCGCGATCGTGGTGCCCGGCGGTCCGATGCTGGCAGGCCAGTGGCGGGGGCAGCGGCTGGGCTCAGGCACCGACGGAAAGAAGCTTTTCGACCAATACCGCACCGGGCGCATCACAGATGAAGAGTGGTGCGAGATAGAGGGTTGTATCGCGCGTACCGCCGGCCATTGCACGGTGATGGGCACGGCATCCACCATGACCAGCCTGGCTGAAGCGCTGGGTATGACGTTGCCAGGCTGCGCCAACATCCCGGCGCCCGATTCGCGGCGGATGGCAATCGCGGAACTGAGCGGCAGAGCCGTGGTCGATATGATTGAGCCGGGGCTGAAGCCCACGAGAATCCTGACCCGCGCGGCTTTCGAAAATGCGATCACCGTTTTAATGGCTCTGGGCGGATCCACCAACGCTGTGATTCATCTGATCGCCATCGCCGGACGCCTCGGCATCCGTCTGACGCTGGAAGATTTCGATCGAGCATCGCGGCGCACAGCCTGCATCGTCAACGTGAAGCCGTCGGGCGAATATCTGATGGAGGATCTGTTTGAAGCCGGTGGAGTTCCGGCCGTCATGAATCGCATTCAGGATCTGCTCGATTCCGATTGCGAAACAGTGAACGGCAAAACCATCGGCGAGAATATTCGCGATGCGCATCCGCTGAACGACACCGTGATTCGCACGCGCGCCGGAGCTCTGTCTTTGGAAGGCGGCATCGCCGTGCTGCACGGCAATCTGGCACCGAATGGTGCGGTGATCAAGCAGACGGCCGCGTCAAGGGAGTTATTGCAGCATCGCGGACGAGCGTTCGTTTTTGAAACCCGCGATCAGATGCTGGCGCAGATCGACCGCGAGGATTTGCCGGTGGATCGCGATACGGTGCTGGTGATGCGCAATTGCGGCCCCAAAGGCGCGCCCGGTTTTCCCGAATGGGGCCACATCCCGATGCCGCGGAAACTGCTGAACGCGGGCGTCCACGACATGGTCCGAATTTCCGACGCCCGCATGAGCGGCACCTCGTACGGCACGGTAGTGTTGCATGTGGCTCCCGAATCTGCGATCGGGGGGCCGCTCGCGCTGGTCGCGACCGGCGACGAGATCCTGCTCGACGTTCCCAACCGCAAGCTGGAGTTGCTGGTTGCGCCCGAAGAACTGGATCGTCGCCGCCGCCTATTCACGCCGCCGCCACGTCATTACGATCGGGGATACGGACGTTTATTTCTGGATCACGTTACGCAGGCCGATCTGGGTTGCGATTTCGACTTCTTGAGTCCCGATTACCAGTGACTACTGGCCGTTGTAGACTCTGGTTGCGACAATGGTGGTCTTATTTTCGGTGACCACATACTTTGCGGGTTTGTCACGGTGTTTCCAGCTGTGTGTCTTCACAGAGGGCGATTGCGTGCGCAACGCGATCCGCTGATTTTCGGATAAATGCGCCGGCTCCTGTGCCACAGGTACCTCCTGTGCGACAGGTACTTCCTGCGCCATGAGAATCCCACCTAGAAATAACAGGCCAAAAGTAAGTTTTTTCATTGGATACCTCCAGCCATCACTTATGCAATTTCGCTGCCAGCAGTGATTCTCTGGTGGATCATGGGCGCCTTGCCGTGTTTGATATCCAAGGGCAGCCAAAGCCGGAAGAAATGACGTTTTACCGGCCTGTAACCGCTCGCTGTAACGAGTCTTCCCCGAACGGTTACGATCGATGTAAGCTGTTTAGAGCCGCTGGAACGCGGCA